>NZ_AP026867.1:7227932-7583665 GCF_026000115.1 Aureispira anguillae | reverse complement strand
AATCTCTTTAGAGATGAAATAATTTTTGCCAATCAAATTACTCAACTTTATAGAGAAGTTTGGCTAAGGTCGTTAAAAAAAATGGTAATGGAAAAAAAAAATGAATTTCTATTAACAAAAAAAACAAGTATTTATTTACCAAGAAAAATGCCAAAAAAAATCTTTTTTTTTATCCGTCCCCAAACCTCTATAAAACTCTAAATCACAACAACATAATCAAATAAATTACACCTTTAGTTATTGGGAACAAAAGAAAAAACAAGCTCAGTTTAAATTGTTTTTTGAGGTCTTGTTATCCTACTTTTTCATTTTTACACTGAATGCATTTATCTTGAAAATTGCGTTCAAAATAAATATCTAAACGCCCCAAGATCATCCCTGCCCAACCAACTTGAGTAACCAAAATTTCTTTTTGTTGATTGTTTTTAACAATAGTCGGTTGCTCCAAAAAAGTATGCGTATGCCCTCCTATAATCAGGTCAATATCTTGACTTTGTTCTGCCAAAATCAAATCAGATACTTTATTCGTACTGTATTCATACCCTAGGTGTGATAAGCAGATAACATAATCACAGCCTTCGTCTTTTTTTAATCTATTGGCATAGTGGTTTGCTTTTTCGATAGGGTTTGAATAGCCTGTTTTTTTATACAATGCTGCGGGCACAAGCCCATCTAGTTCTACTCCTACCCCAAGCACTCCTACTTTTATAGCTCCCTTTTGAAAAATCTGGTAAGGTTTTACTTGACCATTCATAATGGTGTCCGTAAAATCATAATTGCAATTAATCAATGGAAAATTAGCTTGTGTTGTAAATTGTTTATGTAAGCCATCTATTCCTCCATCAAAGTCATGATTCCCGATAGTAGCGGCATCATACCCCATTTTACTCATTAGTTTTAATTCCAGCTCTCCACCAAAATAATTAAAATAAGGTGTTCCTTGGAACATATCGCCTGCATCCAGCAACAATACATTTTTTTCTTCTTGGCGAATTTTATTAATTAGGGCTGCTCGTTTAGCAATACCTCCTCGCCCTTGGTTTTTGCCACCGTCTAGCGGGAAAGGCTCGATACGGCTGTGTACATCATTGGTATGCAAGATCGTTAATTTATGCAAACGCCCCTCTTCGCTACTAAACGATTCTGCCCTCAAAAAGCGAGGCATCAGAGTTGTACTTCCTGCAACAATAGCATAAGCTCCTAACTTTCCTAAAAATGATCTTCTGTTATACATTCTATTCTTTTATGATCTAGTATAATATGGTGGTACTAAAAATACAAATAAAAACGATTATCGGATAACAATCCCCTTTCCTGTTTCCAAATGTTTTCTGATTGAATGTTCAAAATAGGGGCCCGCCGCTCAAGTAGTAAGATCAAGATCAACCTATTGTCTTTCCTGGACAACAATATTCTTTTGAATGATTTTTCTATTACTGTGTACAGGACAAACTATAAAACGAAGTGCTCACGAGCAAAGCGAGCTAAACAGGTAAAGGATACTTATAAAGTACAGTTTACGCTAAAACTATGTTTCGATCTTAGATGCTAGACCGCTTTGCTTTTAGAGTTTAGCCCCTATAACAGCCTAATAGGGTCTAAACTCTAAACGTATGCATGTAATGGTCGAGCAGGCTTGATGTACTACATCAACGGTATAACTTGATCTAATATCTGAAAAATAGTTCCATTAATCCCTTACTTTATCTAAGTCCAATTCTTTTGTCCTGTACACAGAAGAGCAGTATAAAAAACTAACTTTTGCTAGTTGCACAAAGACAATTAAAATTCCATTTTTTATTTATCATTACTCCGTTAAAAACCCGAACAGAGCTTGCGACCTCACGAACCCAGCTTGCTGGCTCACGAGGTACGAGTAACAAACAGAGTGAGTAACAAGGCTCACGTAGTAACCACGCAGAACCCAGCTTGCTGGCTCACGAGTGATAACGAGCTAACCTAGCAGCGAAGCTAATCGTACTACATTATTGCATGAGTGCTGCGCAGTTGATTATTAGCACTGTGCATTTTAGCAGTTTAAAACATTAAAAAACTAATAATCAACGGAATACTAATTTATAAGATCTTATTGATTCCCATCTTTTCTAGAATAAATATCTAATGCATAGAAACAAAAAATCGACATTGAAGTATTTCAATGTCGATTTTTTGTTAAAAAAGACCATCCATGTTGTTTTAGTTTTCCACACATACAATGCAGGATAACTAAAATGGCTTTTGTCCCATATTTAATTACTCTCTAGCAACAATTAATCTTTGCGTCTTAATGACCTGACCAGTCATCCCTCTAAGAACAACAAAGTAAGTACTACTAGGCCAAGCATCAACCATCACCTCCAAGCTTCCTTCTCCATCTAAATGATCTCTATTGTATACCAGTTTTCCATTAAGATCTAAAATAGATAAACTGACAGCTTTTTCAGAAGTTTGGTAAACTACTTTCACCATAGAAAAGAATGCAGGATTTGGACTAACATTCAACATTGGAGCATCACTTTCTGTTATAATATTGGTTAGTTCAATCGCATCAGGAAGTGTTTTCTCTCTTTCTATGACCGTTTCAGTACTAGTATTCGTTGTTGCCAATCTTGAACAAACAGGATCAGATCCACTAATCGTTACACTTACGGTGTCTGAACAGCCATCTGAACTAGTCACAATAACAACATAAACACCTGCACAAAGATTTGAAATCGTTGCCCCAGTCATGCCATTACTCCATACCATATTATATGTATTGGCATTATTTGAAGTGGTCACAGTAGCCGTTCCATCACAAGCTCCATTACTTGACAAAGGCGTACTTGTAGCAGAAGCAACAAAACCAGTCACATCAGGAATGACAATAGTTGTGTCATAAACACAATAGTTGATGTCACAGACACTAAAGGTATAGGTCCCACTAGTTAACCCTGTAAAGGTTGGACTGCTTTGAGACTGTCCATTGATATAATACAAAAATCCTGGTGTCCCTCCTGTTGCTGTCAACGTAATGCTACCATTTGCTTGATTACAGGTTGCAGGAGTTATAGCAGCAACTCCTATCTTAATTGGATCAGGTTCTCCAATAGTATCTACAACAATTTGGCTACAACCATTCGCATCAATTACCACCGAAGTATACACTCCTGCTGCAAGATTAGCAAAAGTATTAGAAGTCTGGAAGTTTACACCATCAATAGAATAAAGATAAGGTGAAGTTCCTCCTGTTGCTGTTAGCGTAAGTGATCCATCTGAGTTTGCTGAATTTACAACATTAACAGAATTAGAGGAGCAAGATACATCTGTTGTTGTGGATGTTACGATCAAAGGATTCGCATTATTTCCAACCACAAACGAGTGTCCTAAACAAGCAGGAATACAACCATTGGCATCTGTCACTATTATATTATATGACCCAGCAGTTAGGGTCGTAAAGGAGCCTGTTGTATTAGAAAAGAACTCCCCTGTACTCCAGTTTACCAATTGATAATTATAGGGTGCTACACCACCACTAGCTAAAAGAACAGCCGAACCATCATTAGTTGAACAGTTTAAATCAGAGTTAGAGACCAAATTAACGCTAACAGGATCAGGGTCTGTAAGGGTCACACTAACCGTATCCGTACAATTGTATTGATCTGTTATAATAGCAGAATAAGTACCTGGACACAGTCCTGAAATAGAGGTTCCTGTCATACCATTATTCCATATAGCACTTGATATAGTCACATTACTAGGAACGGTTATCGTAGCAGAACCATTACAGTCGCCATGACATGATGGATTGTTCCCCACTACAATTCCCTCTACTTTTGGTCTTGCAGGAATAACAATAGTGGTATCATAAACACAGTAGTTGGTATCACAGACACTAAAAGTATAGGTTCCAGCAACTAAGCCTGTAAAGGTTGGACTACTTTGAGATTGTCCGTTGATATAGTACAGGAATCCACCGACTCCTCCTGTTGCTGTTAAAGTAACACTACCATTAGCTTGACCGCAAGTTGTAGGAGTTAGAGCAGCAACTCCTATACTAATGGGGGCTGGAGCATTGACGACAACAGGTTCTGTTGTAAGACAACCATTGGCATCCTTAACAATCACATTATAAACTCCTACACCAAGCCCCGTAAAAAGTCCTGACGATTGAAAATTCACACCATCTATAGAAAAAGTATAAGGAGCTGTTCCTCCTACTGCTGTTACGGTAGCAGATCCATTTGAATTCGTTGGATCTAACGTATTAACAGAATTAAGTGAACAGGATACATCTGTTGAGCTGCTAGTTACAGTGATTACTGAAGGGTTTGATAGTGTTACCACCACTACATCTGTGCAACCATTTACATCAGTTATAGTTGCTCTATATACACCAGCAGTAAGACCACTAACCATTGCATTAGAAGCTCCATTCGACCAAATATAAGTATAAGGGCTTTCTCCTCCTGTTGTAGTTAGTCTAATCATTCCATTATTTCCGCCATGGCAATTTACATTTCCAAGAGTAACAGAATTTGAAATTGCTGGGTTTACAGCCTTAGTTACTCTATTTGAATATACCCATGAGCCACATACCGTTCGTTTTGCTTTTCGACGATAATATGTGGTACGAGTAATCGCACCTGGATTGTAACTACTTCCTGTTGCTCCTGATATCGCTGTCCATGAACCTCCTGCTATTCTGTATTCCCATTGATACTGAATGCTCCCTCCTGAACCTCCTGAAGGACTGCTTATATTTGTTATTCTTGCTGGATCATATCCATTGCATCTTGACTCATTTGACCCTATTTGTCCCCCTGAAGTTAATCCGCTATATACTCGTTTTATTACTCTATTTGAATATACCCACGAGCCACATACCGTTCGTTTTGCTTTTCGACGATAATATGTTGTGCGAGTAATCGCACTTGGATCATAACTACTCCCTGTTGCTCCCGATATCGCTGTCCATGAACCTCCTGCTATTCTGTATTCCCATTGATACTGAATACTCCCCCCTGAGCCTCCTGAAGGACTGCTTATATTTGTTATTCTTGCTGGATCATATCCATTGCACCTTGACTCATTTGACCCTATTTGTCCTCCTGAAGTTAATCCTCCATATACTCGTTTTATTACTCTATTTGAATATACCCACGAGCCACATACCGTTCGTTTTGCTTTTCGACGATAATACGTGGTACGAGTAATCGCTCCTGGATCATAACTACTCCCTGTTGCTCCCGATATCGCTGTCCATGAACCTCCTGCTATTCTGTATTCCCATTGATACTGAATACTCCCCCCTGAGCCTCCTGAAGGACTGCTTATATTTGTTATTCTTGCTGGATCATATCCATTGCACCTTGACTCATTTGACCCTATTTGTCCTCCTGAAGTTAATCCTCCATATACTCGTTTTATTACTCTATTTGAATATACCCACGAGCCACATACCGTTCGTTTTGCTTTTCGACGATAATACGTGGTACGAGTAATCGCTCCTGGATCATAACTACTCCCTGTTGCTCCCGATATCGCTGTCCATGAACCTCCTGCTATTCTGTATTCCCATTGATACTGAATGCTCCCTCCTGAACCTCCTGAAGGACTGCTTATATTTGTTATTCTTGCTGGATCATATCCATTGCATCTTGACTCATTTGACCCTATTTGCCCTCCTGAAGTTAATCCGCTATATACTCGTTTTATTACTCTATTTGAACATACCCACGAGCCACATACCGTTCGTTTTGCTTTTCGACGATAATACGTGGTACGAGTAATCGCTCCTGGATCATAACTACTCCCTGTTGCTCCCGATATCGCTGTCCATGAACCTCCTGCTATTCTGTATTCCCATTGATACTGGATACTGCCCCCTGAGCCTCCTGAAGGACTGCTTATATTTGTTATTCTTGCTGGATCATATCCATTGCACCTTGACTCATTTGACCCTATTTGTCCTCCTGAAGTTAATCCTCCATATACTCGTTTTATTACTCTATTTGAATATACCCACGAGCCACATACCGTTCGTTTTGCTTTTCGACGATAATACGTGGTACGAGTAATCGCTCCTGGATCATAACTACTCCCTGTTGCTCCCGATATCGCTGTCCATGAACCTCCTGCTATTCTGTATTCCCATTGATACTGAATGCTCCCTCCTGAACCTCCTGAAGGACTGCTTATATTTGTTATTCTTGCTGGATCATATCCATTGCATCTTGACTCATTTGACCCTATTTGCCCTCCTGAAGTTAATCCGCTATATACTCGTTTTATTACTCTATTTGAACATACCCACGAGCCACATACCGTTCGTTTTGCTTTTCGACGATAATACGTGGTACGAGTAATCGCTCCTGGATCATAACTACTCCCTGTTGCTCCCGATATCGCTGTCCATGAACCTCCTGCTATTCTGTATTCCCATTGATACTGGATACTGCCCCCTGAGCCTCCTGAAGGACTGCTTATATTTGTTATTCTTGCTGGATCATATCCATTGCATCTTGACTCATTTGACCCTATTTGCCCTCCTGAGGTGAGTGGGCCACAAATATCAATCAACTCCACAATAACATTAAATCCCTGATTAATATGATATGATGTATTATATCCTCTCTCTTTTAGCAAATGACTTGGTGCATATGAATAAGATACAGATCCTATGTTATTCCCTCTATATATTACAGAATGCCCACAAGAATAGCGAACACTTCCAGAAGGTGGCTGATTCTGAGCAATAGTATATTGAGCATTAGAGCGTGAAACAGAAGGTGAAGTATAAGTTCCTTTTGGTGTACCACAAAAATTTGAATTATTCTGAAAAGAATAATTAGTTGCTCCAGAAGCATTTATAATAGTTCTTTCTCGGGTCATACGATTACAAGGAATATTCCTTCCTATAAAAACATTATTGGTGCTAATCGTCACCTTATTAATAGCCTTACCACTAGGCACATTAAAACTAAAATTCCAGTTTGAATGATTGTTTGTTCTCGCATTTGCCCAGGTTACATAATAAGAAGAAGCAGAAGGAACCTCTACTGTCGCTCCAAATGTATTTGATGCATTTGAATTAATTATTCCATTACTATTCCGTCCATTCAAACTATTATTACTAATTGTAATCGAGAATCCAGATACCCCTCCAACATTATTAAAGGTACGAGAGCTGTTCTCTACGTTAATTACAGAACTTCCACCTCCTAAGGAATTTTGGTCTAAATGGATTATTTGCCCAAACGAAAACTGACTGACAAAACAAAAAATCGTTATCAATAAAATCATTTTATTCTCCATGAGAAGTACATTTATTTTTTTATAGTATTCAAAAACAACAAATAATAAATAATAAGCTTAAGTTTCTATATGTTTAAATGAAGCATACCTTTCCCAGTAGCAATTTCAAGAAAAAATTGCCTTAACTTCATTCCAATAGTAAGTAGATGGACAAAATTAGTAGTTTAAAAATTGGAGTATATTTTTTTCGCTAACGACTTGCAAAACGTAGCTTTAGCGGGCTAAAGTGAGGCTTTTCAAGGAAGCTTAGCGGACAAAAGATGCCCCATTTAATGTTAATTATTTTTGACCATCTACTTAGCTTTAATAATATATTAAGCTATAATCTAGCTGCAATTAGTTCATAGTTTGGGTATAAAAACACAAAGCATATCAACTAATTGAATCAATCTTTATTTTTTAACAATTAAAGAATAAAACTATATATAAGTAGAGTCTGCAAGTTGACATTTTTTTATTAAAAAATGAAAAAACCCTCAACAATACAGTTAATATTTATTTAAAATATAACATTTTAACAAATTCATACTTAATAATAATAGTCAGCTATTATTGACCCGTTTATTTTTAAATAGGACTCTACAACCATCCAACTAAATCATTTAAAATCAATACTCAACAAAAACAAATAGGATTAAATATTATAAAAACCCACTTAGCCAAGCTGCGGTTACAAAGGTATCCCATTGATTTATTACACTCCAAGCAAGTATTCCGAACGAATTCTGTTTGTTGACTTACGAACAAAGCGAGTAATAAAGTATCTCTGACATTGGCTTCGTTGTTACGACGTGTTTTGGTTCTTTCATCACGACGAAGTAACAACGATAGCACAAGTACTAGGAGTAATTTATTCTTAATTACTTTTGTCTATATTCAGTATATATTCGTGTAATACACCAACGAGCCTACAAGTTGAATTTACTTCTTAATAATTAGCGTTTGAGTCAGAATAATATCATTAGAAGTAGCTACCTGTACCCAATAAAGACCAGCCTCTATATTCGTTAGATCAATTTCTGTCTCGGAGTTACGGTCATAAACCTGTTGATGAACCAATTGCCCTAAAGCATTATACAACTCAACCGTTGCTATCGTATGAATTTCTGGCAAGTCCATTTCCAATCGAACATAATTAACAGCAGGATTAGGGTATAGCTGAACCTTGGAGGCTAAAAATACTTCCTTGTTATGAATAGACGATAGTATTGTCGGAATTGCAACAACTGTATCTACACCAACACAGCCATTGGTATCTGTCACCGTTACGCTATAAGTTCCCCCTGTACTAATTGTAATAGATGGGGTTGTATCACCTGTGTTCCACCAATAACTATTATACCCCAAAACGGTACTAAACGTAACGGTTCCTCCATTTAGATTTTGGTCAGGACCTAAAACAGGACTAGGCGCAGTATAAGCCGTAACCAATGCCGTATCGCTAGTTACTTGTCCCCAAGCATCCATGGCTCGTAGAATATAAGTCCTCGCAGTGTTTGTTGTTATTTGTTGCCCTTGTCCAAGACTTGTATTGCCATCCCAATAATAGTGAACAAAACCACTTCCTCCATCCAATGTAGCCATAGACCCTGGACAAAAACCAACATCCAATAGAACAGGATTTATAGGAGGAGGCGCAGCAAAAGTATAATGGACCACAAGACGTGCAGCTCCATTAACATCTCCATCAATCGCTTCAGCCGTTCGCTCACCAGAACCTCGGATAATAAAAGCCATAGAATTGCCCGAAGCCCAAGCTGGCTTGTTAACAATTTGCTGAACAAGCGTTGTTAAACTAGGAGTCCGTTGGTCAAGCCCTGCGGCTCCTACTACCGTCCAAGGTGCAGGACTCCAAGACACTGATCCCGTTGCAGTTGGTCGAGAGGAAATATCATTAAAAGCAGTACTAAAGGTAAGAGGATTGACATCGTCCTGAATAAAAATATCCAGTGCTGTTCCTCCACTACTGGTTTCATCTGCTGTAAATTGAATATAAGCATTGGTAATTGTTGCACCAGGAGGGATTCTAAGCCCATTAAATCGTAAACCTACTTTTTGATTGGTTCCATCATTAACCAGTTCCAAATCACTACTTCCAGTTCCCGTTGTACCAAAAAAGCTTTCTTCTGCATCATCTGTACTAGCATTAATGGCAACATTAACCATCCCAATAGCGGGTCCCGTATTTTGGTATTCTATCACCAACTGAGCAGGTCCTGTTCCATCAAAAGATTCCGCAACTCTTCTTCCTGTTCCACTAAGCACAAAAGCCATAGCATTGCCAAGTGTCCATCCTCCTTTATTTACAATATGCTGTACTAAGGTTGTGAGGTCACTCGTCCGCTCATTAGCTGTAGCAGCGCCTACGTTGTTCCAAGCAGGAATGCTCCCCCAAGAGATGTTTCCAAATGTTGTTCTATTGGTAATATTATTGGGGGTATTAACAAAGGTAGCTGCCTGAATCGTATCTTCAACCTTTATGGTCAAATTTGTTGTTGTTGTATCTATTTCATCTGCTGTAAATTGAATATAAGCACGAGTAATCGTTGCGCCAGCTGGCACATTCACGGCAGAAAATCGTATTCCAATTACCTGATCTAAATTTCCTGTTCCTGTATCGTCCACCAACTCTAAATCCGAACTGGTTAGGCTTAAGTTTCCGCTTATTCGTTCTTCTGCATCATCACTGCTTTGTGAAACCAAGGACGTTGTTGTTACACTATTCCCGTAAACATCAATAACCGCATTATTAGAACGGGTCACTTTACCATCATTATCCATTGCTTGAGCATTAATTACATATTGCCCACTGGTGGGTGGTGTCCACAAAAAACTATAAGGTGCAGTGCTATCTACTCCTACCCAGTTCCCATTGGCATAAAAATTAACCTGCGTTACAACGCCATCTGAATCCGATGCCGTTGCCTCTAATAATATAGGCTGAATACTCATAAACAATTGCCCATCTAAGGGATTGGTCAAAGCAGCTTCTGGGTAACCTTCTCGTTTTACAATATAAACAACATCCTCCCCTGGGGCAGGTGTCCAAACATCAATATTCGTTGGCATTGAAAAGCGATTGGAATCTGCCAAACTACCTACTAAATTGGCATTGTCCGTACGAACAGTGCGAATTTCAATCGTATCAGAAGATACAAAAATCCACTTGACTTGATTAAATGATCCCCCTGATTTTGTCCACGATTTGCTATCATTGTTAGAACGCAGTGGAGCACCCCAACAACCTTCACCAACATAAACCACTCCATTAATATCATCCCGAATAAAGCCTTCATCACTTCCTGGAGCACTAGACGTCCGAATGGGATAGGTTGTTTTTACGGTATGGGCATCACACTCTACCACGTAATTGACCCCATAATTTTCAAATAAAGGAGCCCAATGATTGACCATATCATTGCGTTCCGCTTTGCTAGAAACATGTGGGCGCATAGGGTGATGATACTGCACAGATTTCCAACAGACCTGCTGGTTGGCTTGTAGGTCATTCTGCAACCACGTTTTTTGAGAACCACTAACGGAAATCATCGTGTTTAGCGTATAGGCACGGTACAAGTCGCCCCCAAAGGTAACCGCATAATAGACACTATTATTGGGCGTATCAAATAGTTCAGAAATAGAAGAATTAAAAATTTCATGGTTTCCTCTTGTTGCAATAATTGGAGTCATACGACCATCTGCTGCTGTCGTCAATTGCCAATCATCAAACCAATCGCTCCATTCTCCATTTGAATCATTATCGGTCATATCTCCTCCAAACATCACTGCATTTGCTCTTGTCTTGGCGACAATTTGATTGGCATTTTGACGGGCTGGACGATTGTTTCTTGAATCGCCTCCTGCAATAAACGACAAACGCTCTGTTGGTATATCAGGAGATGTTTTGAACGAAAACCGAGCGCTAACACTATTATTGTCTGCAATTACAAAATAATAAACGGTGTTGGGCAGTAAACCTGTCAAGCGAGCAAATTGGTTGTCCATTCCCTTTCTTGATGTTGTTCGGTCAACCCCATGTGAAAAAGCATAAGAAGCGGTTGTTGTGCCATGATCTATCACATCATAATACACCATTGGATTGGAGCCGTCCACTTGATTCCAACCTATTGTCATTGTTGTTGAGGGATTATCTCTAATGATACAACGATATTTATTGGTCGTTGCTAAAAGATTCATACTAAAATAACAGAGAAATAAGCAGGTAATAATTGTTCTCATTAGAGTAGAATTTTTTTTTATAAAAATCTATTAACAGATTTAATTCATTAACGGTCAACTAAAGTATAAAATATTATTGAACTTTTAGCTCCTCAATTAGTGTCTCCTGATTAAAACTAGTTGCTTTTATTCTATTAAATGTACTGTTCCAATCCTCAATAGCAATTTCTAGGACTGGTTTATTGCTTATTTTATAATAAATAGATGTTCCTAATTCGTCCAGTAATTCCACTCTAATAGGCAGCGCAACCTTATCCAGATCAAAACACAAACGAATAAGCTGCTCGTCAACATAGGGCACAACTTTCATCCATGCTTTATTTGAGGAATGACTCACGATCTTTTTGACCAAACTACAAGCATCTCCCCCATCTTTATACCATTGCTTAATTCTGTAATAAGACCTCCCTTCCATTGGAAAAATATCGGTATAACTATAATGCTTGAGTCTTCCCTTTAGTTGATCTTGAACCTTAGCGATTGGTTCAAAAGACAGTCCATCCTTTGATCGTTCTACAATAAACCCCTGAGTCTGCTTATTTTTTTTCAACGACCAATGCAACAGTATCCCTCCTTTCGTTTCTTCTATTCTAAACTTAAACGTTTCTTGGCTCAAACGCTTCGCCCTATCGATCGCTCTATTGAGCATTGAAGAATTGGATGCTTCCTTGTAAGTAACCGCAATTGGTTCAGGAGAATTATTCTTACTTTTATGGGGAGGATTGGGGGCAGTGAATTGCCTACAAGCAAGAAAAATAACGCTACACAATAAGAATAAAATAACCGTACGTATTTTCATAATTATGCCATGTTTTGAGCAATGAACTCATACATTAAGATCAATCCACATATATGAGATAAAACATCGATTGGATTTTCGAAAATACAACCTCTATATTACTTAATTATGAAGTTGATATGAAGTTTTAGAGGGAAAGAACTAAACAACACGAACGATTATGCTTTAAAGTAACCTTTTCTCCAGCACTCTATCTACAAAACTGATCAACAAAGCAATACAAGCATTCCATTAGAATAAAGCACAGCCCTTAAAAACGAATAAGATGGCAAGAACGAATACCTTTTTGGCAATATTGGTATGTTCTATTATAAAAATAAAAAACATCTTTGTATCAACTCTTTTATATCCATTATTTCGTAAACTAGCCAAACTAGATTATCAAGTTATTTTTTACATCAAAACTTAAGCATAAACAACTATGAAGAATATTATTACCCTAATTATATGCTACTTCATTTTACTAAACTATAACCACGCACAGTATAAAGGAGTATTTTTTGATGATAAAAAAATGGTTTTTGGAGAAAATCAACCCTTACCTGCTGAATCACATATCATGCTACAAGGTTTTGTTAAATCAACCGTAGGAATTGTAGAATTAGATGTATTAGAACCCAAAGGCAGAAAAAATAGGTTGCCCTTATATACCAATCAGTGGAAACGTTCAGCGGACAGCAAAGAGCAGTTTATGCTGCCAATTAACTATAAATTAAAAGGTAGTGCAGAGTACGATTTAAATCTTAAATATTATAGCTCTATTAGTAAAGAAGAACAGGAAAAACTAGGGGGAGTGATCCAAGAATACCTTTTCACTTACTTAGAACAAGTGATTATTGTCAATCGCAATAGCCTTAGTTTAGAACAAAATGAACGACAAATTATGAGAAGCCTCAACAAGATTGTGCACAAAGGGCTTTCAATGTTCAGAAATAAAACCAATACAGATTTTGAAGGATTCTCAGATCTAATCAAACTAAAACTCAAGCAAATTGCTACCACTAGTTTGGCAAAGGGAAAAGTGTTGTTTCAAGATGCTGAAAAAGGCACAGCAAAGGTTGCTTATAGAGATAAGCTACTAAAAGAATTGCGCACAATGATTGGTAGCGAACTTAGGCAGTATATGAATTTGGATTGGTTCAAAATGATTGATAATAAATATATCGATAATTATTCCACCGAAAAAAGCAAACGTACCATTGCAATCCAAGCTGGTTTTGGTGGTGCCTATTTAAGTGGTTCAACAAATAGTTTGGCCATCGGTGCTTCTCCATTTATTGGTTTTGCCTTTCCATTGAGCAAACGTTCTTCTCAGTCTAAGGTACTCAACAATTTATCCATCAATTTTGGGGTCTTTTTATTGGATTTTCAAGGAGCAAACAATAAGGTTGTCAGCGGTCCTATTTTTAAGCGTCCTACTTATGTAGGGCTTAGTTACAAATTATTTAGATTTGTCCATTTTAATGCTGGTGCGACCTTCTTGGAAGATGCCGCCACAGCGGGGCAATTTTCAGGAATAGAAAAACGAGTCTATATTCGTCCTTTTATTGGGGTTAGTGCGCAAGTAGATCTATGGTTAGACTTTAGTAAATAATTCTTAGACCTTTTTTGTTTTTTGATCATTAATAGCACCAAACGACCATGCATAAAATATTAAGTTGTCTCCTTTTGTTTTCTTTTGCGATCAACAGCAGTTTTGGGCAACAACATCACTATAACTGGAAAATTGGAGTCCATGCAGGAATTGCTAATTATTATGGCGATTTAAGTCATCAAATATGGGATTTGCCACATCAATTTAAGCAGCCCATTCAAGATTTTAATTTTTTGACTTATGGTCTTTCATTAGAATATCATGTTTCCAAAACATTTGGGCTTCGACTATTGGGGTTAAAGAGCCAATTTAAAGCCAGTGATCGAACTTATACCAATAGTTTAACTTATAACCGTGCACTCAATGTGCAAACCGATATAATAGATGCGAGTTTATTGGCAGTTGTTTATCTTGACAATGGATTAGTCCTAAATCCAACAGCTGCCATTGCTCCATATTTTTTATTTGGGGGCGGATTGACGCATTTTGAAAGCCGAGGTGATTTGTTGTCTGCGAATAATGAGCGGTATTATTATTGGTCCGATCAGAGCATTCGCAACCAAGATGAGCAAGGAGCCAATGCCAGTACAGCCCAAATTATTCATCCAGATTATCAATACGAAACCGCACTGCGTCCGCTAAAAACAGAAGGAAGAACTTATCAACCATTTACATGGAATATCGCTTTGGGAATAGGCGCTAAGTTTCGATTATCCAAACGGTTTCACTTGCATTTAGAAGCACTAATCCGTTATACAGGCACCGATTATTTGGACGATGTAAGTGCTAATTATTTACCCAATTACACCGATAACTTTCAGGCTTACGCAGCCAATCCTAGTGCCATCAATCGTTCTCAAAGGGGGGATTCTCCCAAAATGAATGATTGGTACAGCTTTGTTGGACTTTCAATCAACTATAGTTTTGGGCAAAAAACCTATGCGATTCGTCCTGCTATTATTTATACAGCAGATTTATTAAAAGAAACGACAACGGTAACGACCAATTCAACCATAAAAGATATTCATGTTCCAATAGAAGAAAATAACGCAAACAATCCTATTAATCCCGCTTCTATTCCTTCGCTACCTAAAGAAGATTCTCTTAAAACGGACAGCCTTGTTTCTCCAAAAATCGATAACATAGCCCTAGAAACGCCCCCTTCAACAGTGGACAGCAACTCATTAGATTCTAATCAATTGATCTTGCCTATCGCAACTCCTATTCAACCCGATTCAGTTGTTTTAAAAGATACCCTTAAGCAACAAGCTGCACCTTTTGGAGAACGATTTTATATAGACAAAATTCACCAATTGGAATTAAAACAGCAGCAACAGCAATATGATTATGAATTAAAATTGCAACAACAACATTATGAAGGAAAATTAATGGAGCAAAAACTGCTAAACGAGTTAAAAAGTGAACAGGAACGTCCTATTCCTAGTACACAGCAACATCAACTAGAGTTACAACAACAAAAATTTGATGCTGAGTTAAAACGGCAACAACAACAGTATGAGTATCAACTAAAATTACAGGAACTCCAAAACGCCTTAAAAATAGAGCGATTAAAGAAAGGAAAAGACACCGTTAGTTTTATCGTTCCTTCTAGTTCTTCTCCAGTTCAAGTTGAACAAGTAACTCAATCCATTAGTCGCCCTATTGTTCATTCCAACAAATCAATTCATAAACCACCATTGGAATCCTCTGTTGAGATTTCACATCAATCGCAAACCCCTGACCAGCAGCAAAGCACAAAGCCTGCTACGACCCTTTCTCAACCTTCTGAAAAAATAGAACCTAGTCCTAAGCCTTCTGTTTTTTCTACCTCTGTTGCACAGGATTTAGCACAAATGCAAGCGGAACGAGATTTGTTGCTTTTAAAAATTAAAGCGCTAGAAAACCAAAATCAAACTGCTCCATCCAAAGATACCATACGAGTGCTACAAAGAGATTCTATCTTTATAACCAACGACAACCATACCGTTTTGGCGGATCAGCTTAACCAACAGCAAACACGCAATCAAGATTTGGCTGTTCAATTGGAGCTCCTCCATAAAAAAAAACGTGCCCAAGAACATACGATTGATAGTTTAAACAAGCTCCTCGCACAGGTAGAAACCGAAAAAAGGATGGTTTCAGGGGAGTTAGAAGCCTTTTTAAGTCAGAAAAAAGCAACCTATGTTACCAAAATTTATTTTGATGTCGGCAAATCGTCTTTAACCGTTCAAGCCAAAGAGACGCTAACTACCTTAATTTATTACCTCAAAAAATATCCTACTATCCGTTTTTGGGTAAAGGGATTTGCCAGTAAAACAGGAAACAAAACCACCAATGAACGCCTATCGGCTGAACGAGCACTTGCGGTCGCCAATTTCATCAAACAAACTGGCGTGCATTCCGATAGAATCAAAACAACGCCCCTAGGCGAGCAAAACAGCCAAGATAATCACGAATTGGATAGACGAGCAGAAGTGCATCTCTCCTTTTAATGCTGTTCTCTAATTGCCGTTAGAATTTTAATGTGGTAATAAAATGTCTTTTTGAAATCCTCTAAATTTCTTGCCACATTTTCCAAGATCACAACCGTTGTTTTAGAACTAGGAAAATAAAAATTCGAAGAAACAAAACCTGGCGCAAAGCCCAATGCCCCAATCTGTATTGGTGCCTCTCCTTTCTTAAATGTCAAGCCATAACCATATTCTATTTCTCCAAAAATGGGATGTTTTCTTGTCTCATAATCGCTTACCATCAAATCAAAGCTGCTATCTTTTAGCAATTGACCACTGTGTAAACATCGATTCCATGCCGCCAAATCATTTGCAGTAGAAATAAAACTTCCAGCAGGGACATAATTTTGCAGGCTGTTGGCTTCGTAGACAATCGTTTTATTAGGCATTTCCGTATAACCCTTTACTAATTTTGCTGCTGCTCTTGCCTTGGGATGAACCGTATGCTTTAAGCCTTGTTTTTGGAACAATTCTGTTGAAAGATCGGCAAAAGATTGATGAGTAACGGCTTCAAGAATATTCGCCAATAACTCATAGCCTAATTGAGAATACTGAAACTGAGTACTTGGCATAAACGCTAGGGGTTCATCCAATGCAACAATTCCATGCGTATGCGTTAATAAATGATGAATGGTAACGCTGTCCTTCCAAGTCTGTTTACTGTTGAGCAAGTATTTTCCGATGGGTTGATCCAATGCTATATCGCCCCGTTCATAAGCTTGTAAGATTAAAACAGCCGTAATTTGTTTGCTAATAGAGCCTATTACAAATTGATCGTCCAAATTCAATTCTTTTTTATTTTCTACATTGGAAAAACCTTGTATATGCACATAAGGCTCCTCCCCTTCTTGCGTCACTAGAACGATTCCATTAAACGCTTGTTTGGGATTGGATGATAACAAGGAGTCGATTTTGATTGCTACAGTATCCACTATCGTAACGGAAGGTTGTTGGCAACTGACGATTGCCATTAAAATTAGAACCACTCCAAAAAGATTTTTTTTAGTCCAACACATATTCATTGTTATATTTTTGGTGCTTTGATCAGCTCAAAAAACGATTTTTTTTCATCAAATTTTATTCTTAGAAATAGTTATGTGATCTACATCACGAAACTTCATTTTATGCGCTCTTATCTTTGCCTCAACAAAAATATTAAAGATGAACATAAAATCAATACTTCCCATTTTAGATTGGCTTCCCAATTACAACAAACAACACTTAAAAGGTGATGTAAATGCGGGTTTAACCGTAGGCATCATGCTCATTCCTCAAGGAATGGCCTATGCAATGCTTGCAGGTTTGCCACCAATTTATGGGCTGTACGCTGCAATTGTTCCACAATTAATTTATGCTATTTTTGGAACGTCTAGACAATTGGGCGTAGGACCTGTTGCCATGGATTCACTTTTAGTTGCCGTTAGTGTGAGTCAGTTTGCACAAATCAATAGCGACCATTATATTACGCTTGCTATTTTACTGGCTTTTATGGTGGGAAGCATCCAGCTCATTCTGGGAATTCTTCGACTGGGTGTATTGGTTAATTTTTTGTCCCATCCAGTCATTAGTGGCTTTACCTCCGCAGCAGCACTAATTATTGGAGTCAGTCAACTAAAGTATTTAATGGGAGTAGATTTGGAGCGCAGTCAATTTTTGCACGTTATCCTTTGGGATGCTTGGCAGCAACTCCTTAATATTAATCCTTATACGCTGTTTATTGGGATTTCAGGAATATTAATTATTCTCCTTTCTAAAAAAATTATGCCTACTATTCCAGCCCCTCTGATTGTGGTCATCAGTGGAATTTTAGCCGTTTGGGGCTTGGGTTTAGATCAATATGGAGTTGCTATTGTAAAAGAAATTCCAAAAGGATTGCCCAGCCCTCAACTCCCCTTATTAGATGGTGAAGTCATGCAACAATTGTTCTCTAGTGCAATAACGATCGCATTGGTCGCTTTTATGGAAGCAATTGCTGTTGCGAAAGCCATTCATGCTAGACACAACGATTATAAAATAGAACCCAATCAAGAGTTGATCGCCTTGGGGCTCTCCAATATGATTGGATCGTTTTTCCAAAGTTTTCCAGGTACAGGTGGTTTTTCTAGAAGTGCGGTTAATGATCAAGCAGGAGCTAAAACTAATTTAGCAGCAATTATTAGTGCTTTATTTATGGTGGTAACACTCCTGTTTTTAACTCCTTTGTTTTATTATTTGCCCAAGGCTGTTTTGGCTTCCATTATTATGGTTGCGGTCTTTAAGCTCATTTCCATACAAGATCCATTAAACCTATGGAAAAAAGGGCACAAAAGGGATTTAGCAATTTTGATCATCACATTTATAGCTACCCTAAGTATTGGCATCCAGAAAGGAATTTTGGTAGGTGTTTTATTGTCTATTATTGGCACCTTATACGACAGCTTATACCCTAAGGTTCGGGTTCAGTTTTCGGATTGGGATTTACCAGATTATGCTTTTGCGGTGCGTTTTGAAGGAGCTTTATACTTTGGTAATAGCAATTATTTCAAAGATAAAATGGAGGCTATTTTAAGCCAACTAGTAAGCAATCAGGATTCGCAACCTATAGAATATGTCCTCTTAGATGGCAGTCATATTCATCAGTTAGATAGTACTGGTGAAAAGGCACTAGAATACATTTTGCAAGTCTATGAAAATAAAGGAATTCCTATTTTATTGGTTGCCCTGCCTTTTCAATTGTCAAAACCTATTTTTTCTAGCGTTCAAGCAGCAATTTCTTCAAAAAAAGATAAAAAAATGAGCAAAAATACCCCTTATGTGATTTAGGTCACATTCTATCTTAAGACAAATAAATACCTTTGAATCAATCATTCTAACCAACCAATTTAATAACATAATTTAAGATTTTTGGCTCTTTGATAATCTATAGGTTCACTTCATAAAATGGCAGTTTAAATTTTTTTAGGACTTAAGAAAACAATACAACTAAAAGCAAGTACTTCTTAACCTAGTTTTACCAACGCCAGCTGTTTCATCATTATAAATCCACAAGGTGAGCTTATCATTTATAAAAGAACAAGATTTAAAATTTTAAAAACAATAAATAACATGAAAATAGAACAAATATATACTGGCTGTTTGGCACATGGTGCTTATTATATCGAATCTGAAGGAGAAGCCGTTATTATTGACCCATTAAGAGAAACCAAACCTTATATTGAGCGTGCTGCTAAAGATGGCGCAACGATTAAATATATTTTGGAAACACATTTCCATGCAGATTTTGTTTCTGGTCACATCGATTTGGCTGAAAAAACAGGAGCAACAATTGTTTATGGTCCTAATGCAGAAATGGCATTTGAGGCACATGTTGCTACAGACGATGAAATTTTAAAAGTAGGAAACATTGGTATAAAAGTATTACACACCCCAGGGCATACCATGGAATCTTCTTCTTTCTTACTAATTGACGAAACAGGAAAAGAAAAAGCTTTGTTCTCTGGCGACACGTTGTTTATTGGTGATGTTGGACGACCAGACTTAGCCGTAAAAACGGATTTATCTAGAGAAGACTTAGCAGCACATTTGTACGACTCTTTGCGCAATAAAATTATGACGTTGCCAGATGATGTAATTGTTTATCCTGCTCATGGTGCGGGTTCTGCTTGTGGCAAAAATATGAGCAAAGAAACGTTTGATACCTTGGGCAACCAAAAAGCAACCAATTATGCCCTTAGAGCGAATATGACAAAAGAAGAATTTGTAAAAGAAGTCTTATCTGGGCTAACTACTCCTCCTCAATACTTTCCTAAAAATGCCCTAATGAACAAAAATGGCTACGAGAGTATCGATGATATTTATGAGCGTGGTGTCGTACCTTTGTCTCCTGAAAAATTTGAAGCGATTGCCAATGAAATGGAGGCTTTAATTTTGGATACTAGAGCACCTCAAACTTTTAAAGACCGCTTTATTCCTAATGCTATTAACATTGGTATTGATGGTAGTTTTGCCCCTTGGGTTGGTGCGCTAATCATCGACTTGAAGCAACCAATCATTTTGGTTACCGATGAAAACAGAGCCGAAGAAGTAGTCACTCGATTGGCAAGAGTGGGTTATGATAATGTATTGGGTTATCTAGAAGGCGGTATGGACGCTTGGACAACAGCCAATAAAGAAACAGATGCTATCCATTCTATTTCTGCCGAATCTTTTGCGCAAAAGGCACAAACAGAATCCTTAACGATCTTAGATGTTAGAGCTCCTAACGAATATCTTTCTGAACATGTGTTAGATGCTCAAAACTTTCCATTAAACTATATCAACGATCAAATTAATTCACTAGACAAAAAGCAAACCTACCACATCCATTGTGCAGGCGGTTATCGCTCTATGATTACGGCTTCTATTTTAAGAGCAAGAGGATTTGAACAGCTGGTAGATGTTGCTGGAGGGTTTGAAGCAATTGCTCAAACAGACATTCCAAAATCTGAGTTTGTTTGTCCATCTACTTTAGCATAAGCTTACCTTATTCACTTAAATAAGTTGGCAATTTTGAATGCTTAAGCTTCAAAATTGCCAACTAAAAAAAGAAAGACATGAATTATATAAATATGAATGCCCAACAATTTAAAACAGCCATAGACGAAGACAAAAGTGCTATTCTACTGGATGTTAGAACCCCTAGAGAAGTTGCGGAGGGCAGCATCGAAGGTGCTAAAGCCATTGATTTTTTAGCAGGCAATTTTGATCAAAAAGTGGCTGACTTTGATAAAGATAAAACCTATTTGATTTATTGTAGAAGTGGTGCTAGAAGTGGTAAAGCCTGCCAAATAATGAGCCAGTTGGGCTTCACCAAGTTAGTCAATTTAGAGGGAGGGATATTATCTTGGAACTATTAATACAAAATCATGAAATACTTATTATCAATACTTGTTCTAACCTTTGTTTCTTTAGGTATTAAAAAGCTCTACGCCGCTCAATCTGCGCAAAATTCTTGCTTTGAACACATTGAGAACAAGACGTTTCGCTTAAAAATGCAAGATACTCAAAACGCCATTGTTTTAGATGTACGCACCGATGCAGAATTCAAATCAGGGAAAATTGAAGGCGCACAAAATATAGACGTACAAAATGCAAGTTTTCGAGCTAAGGTAGAACAATTGGATAAAAACAAAACTTATTTGGTCTATTGTAGAAGCGGCATGCGCAGCATCAAAGCATCTAAAGTACTTTGTGAATTAGGCTTTACCAAAGTATATAACTTAAGGAATGGTTATATGGGCTGGAAATAAGCCAATAGTCCGCCTACTTAATTGATAGAAAATAAACACTATAAAAAAATGTTAGAATTACTTCAGCAACCTTGGCATTGGGCATTCAGTGGTTTTATGATTGCCTTTACCATGTTTATCTTATTGTTTTTTGGAAAAAGTTTTGGTATGTCCGCCACCATGCGTGCCATGTGTACCGTAGGAGGAGCAGGCAAAAAAATCAGTTTTTTTGATTTTGATTGGACGACTCAAGGCTGGAATTTGTTATTTGCCTTAGGGGCAGTACTTGGGGGATATATTGCATCGACTTATCTCTCTAACCCCAATCCTGTAGCCATCTCACCAGCTACCATTGGTTACCTTCAAAACCTAGGAGTAGACTACCCTAGTACCATTCAAGAAGGAACAGGTTATGTCCCCTTAGAATTATTCAATTTGGAAATGTTGTTCACGATGAAAGGACTTTTACTTTTTATAGGGGGTGGTTTTTTGGTAGGGTTTGGCGCTAGATATGCAGGAGGCTGCACTTCAGGGCATGCCATCAGTGGATTAGCCAATTTGCAATGGCCTTCCTTAATTACTGTAATTGGGTTCTTTATTGGAGGCTTAGCCATGACCCATTTTATACTTCCTTTGATCCTACAACTTTAATAAAAAATGAAAGGTTTAAAATATATTATATCTGGTATTTTATTTGGTATTGTAATGACCAAATCTGAAGCTATTTCTTGGTTTCGAATTCAAGAGATGTTCTTATTCCAATCCATCCATATGTATGGAATTATTGGTGTTGCTGTTATTTTAGGCATCCTACAAGTAGCGATTATTAAGAAAAAACAAGTCAAAGACATCAAGGGCAACCCTATTACGTTCTGCCCCAAAAACAAAAGTATCCCTAGGTATCTATTCGGTGGGATTATATTTGGTTTAGGTTGGGCGATGACAGGAGCTTGTCCTGGACCAATGTATACGCTAGTTGGGCACGGGTTACCCATTATGTTGGTCATTATTGCAAGTGCCTTATTGGGTACCCTAACCTATGGTATGCTACGTTCCAAATTACCGCATTAACAGAATTGACGCTTTGATACCGCTTGTAGTAAGATACTATAAGCGGTATTAAAGTAAGGTTAGACTTTATAGATCAGATCCCCATAACAATTTTTAATCTCAAAAATTTAATGTTATGACACACAAGTATTCAATTGTTATTGTAGGTGCAGGAACCGCAGGAATAACTGTTGCAGCTCAGTTGCTAAAACAGAAAAAAGGGCTAAACATTGCCATTATTGATCCTGCAAAAACGCATTATTATCAACCTGCTTGGACTTTGGTTGGTGCAGGAACCTATGATTATGAATCGACAGCTCGACCAATGCAATCTTTGATTCCCAAGGGCGTTACTTGGCTACAAGAATATGTGACAACATTTGAGCCCATACAAAATCAAGTCCGACTAAAAAATGGTGATCTTGTTGCTTATGACTATTTAGTGGTTTGCCCAGGCATCCAACTTAATCTAGATGGAATCGAAGGCTTAAAGGAAACATTGGGCAAAAATAATGTTTGTAGCAATTATGTCGATGCTAATTATACTTGGCAAGTGCTCCAAAATTTTAAAGGAGGTAACGCTTTATTTACCCAACCTGCCACTCCTATTAAATGTGGTGGTGCCCCTCAAAAAATTATGTACTTAGCAGATGATTATTTCCAACAGCAACACCTTAAGCCTAAAACGAATATGATCTTTGCCAGTCCAGGCTCTGTTATTTTTGGCGTAGCCGATTTTGCCAAAACATTGATGCAAGTTGTAGACCGAAAGGACATTCATTTAAAATTCTTTCATAAACTCGTCAAGATTGATGGTCCTAATCAATTGGCTTATTATGAAATCACTCGCCCAGCTGACTCAGACAAAGATTTAGAGTATAATATCAACCCCAAGGTAAAAGTACAACAAACAGGACTGAATCAAATTGCGATTCCATTTGATATGTTACATTTGGCTCCTCCACAATCTGCCCCCGATTTTATTAGAAATTCGCCCCTTGCCCATCAAGAAGGACCGAGCAAAGGTTGGTTAAATGTTGACCACTTTACGCTTCAGCACAATGTTTATCCCAATATTTATGGCTTAGGGGATGCTGCTGCGCTTCCCACAGCAAAAACAGGGGCAGCTATTCGCAAACAGGCTCCAGTGGTGGTAGCCCACCTTATCAATGCTATTCAGCAAAAAAATACAAATTTAAAATACAATGGCTATTCTTCTTGCCCATTGGTAACGGGCTATGGTAAGATGGTATTGGCTGAATTTGGTTATAACAATGTAAGAATGTCTGATCCCCTTATTTCTAAATTTGTAGATACAAGTAAGGAAACTTATAGCATGTGGCTACTCAAAAAATACGGTCTGCCTCCCTTGTATTGGAAGTTAATGCTTAAAGGAAGAATTTAACAACTTTTGTGTCTAAACTGCTCTAATTTTGTTTAATTCTAAATACCAGAATGATGCGACAATTCGTCGTATATCTTTTTTTTGTAGTATTTATATCATAAATTTGCATTTGTTTTAATGTCCCTGTTTTTATAAACAATTTAAGTACTGTTAGTCTTATATATAATATGGATTCACTTTCTTTACCCCAAATATTATCGGCAAAACTGCCTATGATTAATGATCGAAAATTGCTAGACAAAATAGCAGCAGCAGGTCAATTAATGTCCTTAAAGCAAGGCACCACAATCTTAGATTATGGTCAATATATCAAATTGGTTCCTATTGTTTTAGATGGTGTAATTAAAGTAACCCAACAGGGCGAAGAAGGAGATATTTTATTGTATTACTTAAGCAATGGAAGCACTTGTCCTACAGCATTTACCTGTTGTATGATTGATAAGACAAGCGAAATACGAGCTGTTGCCGAAGAAGATACCCAAATACTTGCCATCCCAATCCGATATATCGATGAGTGGTCTAGGGATCATGTTGAATGGAAAAATTTCATTATGGATTCTTACAGTGTTCGGTTCAAAGAATTGCTCTCTACCATTGATGCAATTGCATTTGCTCAACTCGATCAACGCTTAATTAAGTATTTATCCAAAAAAATGGAGCTTACTCACAAAAAAGAATTTAACATTACCCACAAACAAATCGCACTTGACTTGAACACCACAAGGGAAGCGGTCTCTAGATTATTAAAAAAAATGGAGCAAATGGGCAACCTTGAACTAGGTAGAAACCGTATTACTATTAAGCATTTAGAGATTCGATAAAATACGATCAATTTATATTCATTAGAATAATCAAAATATATTATCAATTATGTTCAAAAAAGGTTCAAAATTATATAGTATTTCAAAATTTAAATGCCCAAGTTGTCATGAAGGGGATTTATACAAAAGTTCTTTGGCTTCTATGCAAGGAATTTATAACATGCATGACAATTGTCCCGAATGTGGTCAAGATTTTCAAAAAGAACCTGGTTTTTATTGGGGTGCTATGTATATTGGATATGGGCTTAGTTCTGGCTATATGCTTTCAGCAATGGTACTTTGCATCTTTGGGCTAGGTCTAACGGTCAACCAAAGTTTTGTTGCCGCTATTGCTGGAGGAGTTTTGTTTGTCCCTTTGATTGCACGCTTGGCTAGAGCAATATGGATCAACATTTATGTAAAATACAAACGTCCTGCTAAATCCTAAGGTTTTTCATTTTAGGTTTAGAGACAATATATCTGTGCCGAATCAATCACTTTGCTGTTAGCATAGGGTATCAATTGATATGCTTCTAGTCTAACAACAAAGTGATTTTTTAATTTTTAACACAACGACAAGAAAAGCCCATTTTTTGGGTAGCATAATTTCTGATTATTCCCGCCTTATCATAACTCATTGTTCTCATCCAAGCTCCACCAGTGGTATCATAAACGGTAGCAGTCCAAAAATTAGCCGTTTCTCCCAAATCAAAATAAGGACCATAACTAGGGTTTCTATACCCAGCTGGTAATGCATTAAATCCAACGGCATTGGTTCCTTCAACAGAAGCTACTGCACTGCTGTCCCAACCTTCAATTGATTTGAGTCCGCTCCCTTCATCGGTTCCCCTTTCATTGAGTCCATTGGCTGCGGTAACCGACATTCCCAAATTAATTTCTAGCGTTTTCCATTCATCATCTGTTGGCAAGTGCCAGCCATTAGGACAAACTTTATTTGCCTCGCTAAACGGATATAACTTTCCATAGACTGCATTTATAGTGCTAGGATTAGATGGATTTTGATAAGCACTATCCGATTGGTAATTTAGATTTTCAGCCATCCAAGTTTGTGTTCCAATATTTACCATGCAATATTCCGTTCCATCTCTTTCATCAATAAAACTAGCGGTGCAAAGCTTGGGTTCTTCTTTATCACAGCCTATCCACAAACTAGCCACAAAGCCTAACAAGAAAAGGGTTACAAATAAACGTCTCATAATAGAGGTGATTATGTTTTAAATTTAAGGATAGCTTAAAGTTATAATTTTTTAAACAAAAAAGGTAGAACAACTTCTGTTCTACCCTAGATAATCACTTTATTTGTTTAGGATTACATCCAATCCTTATCCAAACGCTCCACGAGCAGATGGTTTTCTTTTTGGAGTATAACGGTATATTTATTTACCCCCGCCTGAGCAGGAAAAGTAATGGAGTAGCTTTTATTAATGGTCATATTATTTTGCTTAACGACTACCTTTTCTCCCCTTTCTTTTACTGTAATATTAACCCCCTCAATAACATGAGGTGTTTTAAAATGAATTTGATTATTTTTTTTGTCCAAAACAATTTGAATCGTATTCAACAAGTTTTGGTTTTTATCCTTTTGAGTCTCTACGTATACAGGCTTAATTTCTTCCAACATTGTTACTAACTCATTGTTTTTCTGTGCAGGCAACAATAAAGTAAGCAAAGATAATGCTGTTATAAAGAATAGTTGAACCATTATTTTTTTGTTTATTATTATTGATTAATAACTCTATTATAGCTAAATCCATTCCAAGTTATATAAAAAAATAAAAAAAATTAATCTTTAGACATTATTACAAATTATATCGCTTTACAGCCTCCTAGTCTATTCTTTAATTAAAGCTCTATTTCAACTCCTATGATTATGAGTATAGCAAAAAAAAACAGCATTCTTCTTTGTATAACACAAAATAGAATGCTGTACTTACAAAATATATAGAAGTCATTAGCTATGCCATCTCTAAGCGTTTTGATTTTTCTCACCCTACGAATTGCTCTTTGCCAAACAATATCAAAAGAAATAAAATGAGATCAATAAAAACTTTTTTAAGCTGCCTTTGTAAAAAACCACCCCAATACGCTCAATCCCTATAAATGCCTCCAATAGTAAAGGCTAGGTATGAATCAGAGATAAAGGGGTGATGGTTCATCTAAGGCAACAATATGATAAATACTTAAATGCACAAAGGGGATATTTAATCAGATTTAACAAGAACAATGTCTACTAGATGACTTGAATTTCTCTTGTAAAAACCTAATTTTTTGTTTCATTCCTTTTTTAGATTTGTTGATTAAATTGTTTACGTTTTAGATTAGCTGCGCTGTTACTACGTAAGCTTTAAGTCGCCTACTTAATCACTACATAGCAACAGCCTGACTAATCAATAAACCAAAGTAAAAGAAAGATATTAGACAGGCTATAATAGCCTTTCTACACAGTATATATAATAACGGGACGTTACGCAATTTTATTTACAAGGGCATTTTCGAGTGCACGAACACTATTCTCCCAGGTATGGGATTTGGCAAAATTAATTCGTTGCATACGCAATGCCTCACAATCTGTTTTTAGTAAGTATCTTATGTCGGCTTCAAATTGGTATTTATCTTCTGCTAAGCAAACATAATCCTCAAACATTATCATTCCCTCGGTTCGGGTTGCAACAACAGGCTTTCCCATTGCCAAATATTCGTCAATTTTACGTGGGTAGTTCCCAATAGACAGTTGATTTAGGACTTGAGGGTTGATACAGACATCAAAACCATGGATAAACTGAGGTAATGTTTCTGGTTTTTGAAAACCTAAAAAATGAACATTATCAAAATTATGTAGTACACTTTTCTTAAAAACATTATCTTCTCCCCCCACTAAAACAATAGACCAAGAAGGGTTTCGTTTTGCTAGATAAATCAAAATTTCTAGATCTAGCCGCTTAGAAGTTAAATTGCCAACATATCCAATAATTGGTCCGCTTAGTTTTTTGAGCGCTGCTGGAACAGAATGAATTTCTTGAGGTTGAAATTCCTCTAAATCACAACCTTGCCCTATATAAAAACTATTCGAATTGTATACTTTTGCATAATTGACTAAATAAGTAGAATTTGCAACAACAAGATCAGCTTGTTCAACCAATCGCTTTTCAGCATTAGGACCGTGCTTTTCAAAATACGGTTGTGCAATAAGGTAATCTCTGATATAATAGATAAATAGCTCAGGACTCAAAAATTCTTTTAGGTTATTCCCCTGAAACATCGCACTATCATTAAATAGAATAAAGTCATTAAACCCTAACTTTTCTAAGTATCGTTTAACCGTTTTAGCTAGTTTTCGATTGTTCCATCGATTAAAAAATTTAAATAAAAAACTTGAATTTAACCATTGTACAGATTCCATCACAACAGGGGGAGTTAGAATCCAAAAGTTCGTATCCAACTGAACCAAAGGTGATTTTTTCCTTGTTAAAACATCCATTCGATTCTGAGCAATTGTATTCTTTTTCTTCCTTAACCAAGTAATTCTATCAAGTGGTCTATTGATATAAAGCACCTTGTTATTCTTAGCCAATTCTAAGGCAATGTTTTTACAATTACTTCCTATTTCAATATCCCAAGGCTGTAAACCAAAAACTACAATATTTCTATTCCGAATCATAATTTTAACTATTTACAATAGAATAAAGTTATCTCAAACAATGATTAAATTAACTTCAATTCTAATAATTCCAAAAATGCACCACAAACACAAACACCTGAAAATCAAATAAATAATTTTTAAAGCAAGCCATTATATTTCCATATTCT
The DNA here is from genome assembly GCF_026000115.1 of Aureispira anguillae. Classification (GTDB taxonomy): domain Bacteria; phylum Bacteroidota; class Bacteroidia; order Chitinophagales; family Saprospiraceae; genus Aureispira; species Aureispira anguillae. The sequence goes on along the minus strand of NZ_AP026867.1, from coordinate 7,554,898 downwards.
GGAAAACTGATTTCAAATCAGGAAATAATGCTCTATTTTTATTGTTAAACTCAAGCATATATGCTACACCATAAACAAGATACCTTGTTCACCCCCTCCTTTACACTGCCAATGTTATTGCTTTAAATTAAAAAGCAGCTTTCCGTTTGGTTAATACAATTGGAGTAATTAGGTCTTATAATCCCTCTAATTGTAATCTATTTTTTATTAAACCATTTCCACACCAACACATAAACAACTGGTTATCAATATTTCAAAAAATAAAACTTATACTAAAAATTCCTCTAAGTGGATATTTTACATATTTTGGAAACATTTCAACCATCAATAAGTCAGTACTTTGTATTAAATTTAGATTCAAATTTGGGCAAGTCCTCTCCTAAAGCCCAACTCCTAGCCATCCAGATATAAACCAAGCTCATGCTAATAGTTAAGTTACTTGGTAATTGATAAATTACACTATTGCCATAATTAGCAGCCAGCAACCCCATTATTCCACAACAAAGTGCCAATACTTTGGGGTAAAGTTCTGAGTCCTTCAGTTTTAGCAACATCCAAAAAGTAGCACCAAGAATAAATGAATAATAGAACCAATAAAAATACAACCCCACAATACCTATTTCTGCTTGTAATTGCACATAACCACCATCGGTTCCTGTCATAACATTATCTTCTCCATTAAATCGATTTCCCCAATAACCAGCGGTTCCTATGCCCCAGCCAAACGCATGTTTATTCATATATTCTTGATAATGAGCCCTCGCCTCCATCCGATACTGAAAAGAAGGGTCGTTAGGATCAAATGCCGTTCGCATTCTATTGATGGTATAATTACTTTGCCCCACTGTTGTAAACACCAATAAAAACAAAATAACAGCGCCTACGATAATTCCTGAAATGGTAACAATCGGTTTACGACACCATACTAGATAAACTCCCATGCCAATAATTGGGACAACCAATGCCCCTCTCGTTCCAGAAATAGCCATTCCATAATAACAGGCTAACATCCCAATACAGTAATAAATTTTATAGTTTCGCCGCTTTTCATGAATAAATAAAATATTGGCAATTAGCCCAGCATGAGCCTGAGAAACGCCCGCTTGTCCAGCATTCTCATAAAATGAAAATACTCGCAACTTACCAAACAACATATGGCGGTCTAACTTAGGTTGAATAAAAATGCTATCAGCGTAATTCAGTCCTATATTCAATTGATAGGCTCCATAAAGTCCCCCAAAAATAGAAAACCCGACAAATAGAAGAAAAAACCGATCTAAATCTTCCTTTTGGTTTAATAGCATATAGGTCAGTATAACCGTAAAAAATAAGTAAAGCGCATAGCATCTCATTGCATAAAACCAAGCAATTTTACTCGTTGCTTGTGGGTTAAATAACTGTAGAAAAACAAAGAAAAACCACAAAAAAGTCAAAACGACTAGCTTGTTTTGGAGGATGGTATATGGCGCCTTTGCTCCTCCACTAAAAATCATAGCCACAAAGGTCAAAAATAACAAACCGTCAACCCCCAACCCAAAAGGCAACGAAATTCTAGTATAGGCAAAGAGATAACGGGCAATTAAACTCCAAACAAAGCAATAGACCAATACAGACCACATACCTAGTCTAGGGTTTTGAAAAATTTTGTACAAATAAAACAAACCAATAGGCAAGCCCACTAGCCCGATACAGGTCAGCATCCAATTGTAGACTAACCCCTGTGCAATAATTCCTAAACCTCCAATTAAGCCAACAAAAATTAGTGGCACATAAAGAATATCAGCTCCTTTTTTGATGTGTACATTCTGGGGCTTATTTAGCATACGCATTAGGAATTAAGTAATCGTTTACAATAGTTTACAGGAAAAAATTAACGTCAAGTACTATTTTTGAAATTCTAATCGGCACCACTGTCGCAAGACTTGCCGCCATTTGCTCCTTTTTCGTGGTATTCGCCCTATAATTTCTTCCAAAAACACCAATTTAACTGCGTTTAAAAACAGCATAGGATCTTTTCCCATTATTCGCTTTAGGTTCTCCAATGATTTTTTATCGGCTGATCCCCATGATCGGTTGGCTCTCGCTACCAACACGCAATTATCGATCTTGCTCCAAATCTTATGAGGAGTTTGATAGCCCTGTAAGTAAGGCAACTCTATAAGGATATAATCTAAATCTTGGGTCGTTTTATTAAAAAGCGTTTCCGAATTAATTCTACCATCATCCAACTCATAATAATTGACGGGTGGGGCTTCTTTTTCTGTTTCTTGAACAAAGGGGGACTTCCATTCGCCCTCTTCTAATCGTCGAGGTTGATGAATACTAATTTTTTTCCCCAATGCCACCAATACTTGGGCTAATTCTTGGATAACTAGTGTTTTCCCCTCTCCATCTTGCAGGCTACAAATCGCCAAATAAATGGTTTTTGATGACGAACCTTGTTCTTGTTGTTGCTGCTCCAGTTCTTCGATAAGCCGATGGATTAGCGCTTTTTTTAACTGATTATAATAAATCTTACCTTGTTTTTTTGGAAAAAGTGGAAAAGCAGAAGCCAAGGGTAGCCCTGTCCATGCTATCCAATTAAGCGGTCGTCGAATGCTTTGATCGATCCATTCTAACAATACCAATAAACCTACAATGAATAAGCCACCAACTAAAAATGCAACGATGACCAATAGTTTTCGATTGGATGGATCTGGGCTGGTAGGAAATAAGGGAGCATCTACTACTTTTAATTTAGTAGATAAAGCGATATTTTGTTGGCGCATTTTTGCCAAATTTAAAGCCTCTAAAATCCTTAGATAAGATCCTTCTGCAACGGCTACTTCTCGCTCTATTTTTGTTAGATTTGAACCAATAGGTGCCATGGTTTGATACAAATCTTTAAATGCCTTTTGCCGAGTAGCAAAGACCTTTAATCTAGCTTTAGACTCTCCTACATTAAGAATATTGTCAAACCATTTTTTTAGAATGTCTTTAGTTTTCACCCCTGAAGTGCTATAATTAATAGCAAATATTGCCTCCAGCTCTCTTTCCATTTCTGTTCTTAATGCAGTCAATTTTAACTCCAATTGATCAAGGCTATCTTTAGCAACCGCTTCATCAAAAATTTTCATTCTAGCAATTTCGCTCGCTAACGCTTCTAATTGATTTCTTTTGGCAATAATTTCTGTGTTTTTGCTCAACACGTTTAAATGCATATCCAATTGTTCCTGAGCATATTTGCTGGTATATTCTGCCGAAGCGAGTGTCATTCGCTCTCTATATATTTCTCCTTCCATCTCTTGGCGGCGTTGAGCAATAGCCCTTACTTGCTCGGTATAATCTAGTATATTGTTGCTAGAACGATAAGCCAATAAGTCTGCTTCCAAGCCATCCAATTTAGCCTGAGCATTTAATAACCTTGCTTCAAAATAAGCGACAATATCATTCGTTTCACTAACCTTTACATAACGATATTTTTTTATAAATGCTTCTGAAAAAAAGCGTAAGGTATTCATCGCAACTCCAGGATCAGTAGATGTAAAATTTACTTTTACCAAATCACTGGTTTTTATCCGTCTAAATCCTATATGATTGAGTGCAAGAATAGAATAATTTGGAATAAATCGTTTGGTGTGTACAATGCGATAAATGACATTGAGATGATCCTTTTTTAGGTAGGTCATTGTTTTTTCAAAAGTCGCATCAAAGTTACCTGCTACCGCTAATTCTTGCCGTACCTCTTCAGGGATTAAATTGTGTAGTTCTTGAATCGTAATAGGCGTACAAATACGAGCAGGCACTGTTTTGGGGTCTTGAATTAAATGTTGAGCGATCAACTTAACCCCCACCTCTTCCTTGACCTCCTTTGCTCTCATAATGGTCAATACATTCTCAAAAACACTTTGAACCATAAACCGATCTCCTACTCCTTGCCCCATATCAACGTTAAACCCTGAAGCAATCCCCGTGTAAATAGAACTGCTGCTCGAATAACTTTTCTCTTCTCCAATGGTCAAATAATAAACCAAGGCAGCCATAAAAAACGGTACAAATAGAACTAATAGATAGTGCTGGAGTATTAGTTTTATAAATCGAAAAAGACTCATATACTATCTAGTTTAGCTTAGGCAATGATTTAATCTTTCTATTCCTATTTTTTTGGATTATTTCTTATGGTTATAAGAATAGTTTGCCGTTGTAGAATAAGACCTCTCATAATTGTTTATATTTTTAAATATAATAAAAAAATAGATTTTATATACAAAATCTATACTTTACTCCCCTAAAAAGATGTCCTCAAAAACATAGAATTACTCCCCAGAACATAAAAAACTGGTTTCCAAAGATTTTCTTTATTTGTTTTGGTCCTTTGACAACTCTATTACGACCACGGAGTAGCAGTGCAGCTAAGTAAATGGTGTGGAATCATAAACTACCTTGCCTGCTTATTACTACTTTTGTTATAGGTTATAGACCGTAAGTCGTATGTCCTGTATTTACAGGAACTAAGCATACGACTTACGACCTATAACTTTTTACTAAAAAAAGTAGTTAAAACCTTACCTTTTTTTAGTGTTTACCACACGGTTTACTATGTGAGCCTATGGGTTATCAAAGAACCTTTATTTTTATTGGGGAGTTCCCACTCCAAGTAGATGCTGTAAGGTATAATATGCCTTTTTGAGATTTTGCTTATAGCCCTCTATCTCTAACTTTAATTTGATATCTTTGAGCTTAATATCATTATAAGTAGCGATGTTTATTTCTCCTTCCAAAAACTGTTTACGAGCCAATTGGATGGTCGTTCGGTTCGATTCGTAGCCTGCACTTGCCCTTGTATAAATGTCTCGATAGTATTCTAGGCTAACATAAGCATCCGTAATTTTTTGTACAACAATCAATTTTGCTTCATCCTTCATTGCTCTTTCATAAGCAACATAAGATTTTAATATTTTCATCTCATACTTACGTTCTACCCAATAAGCAGGAGACAAATTAACGGCAACTCCAACATTAAATAAAACAGTATTGATATTAGATGCAATCCCACCATTTAAGTTGTTTTGATTCACATCGATAAAACTATTTCCATAGCCCACATTTCCTCTAAAAGACAGGATATCTAACCAATCATTTTTAATCTTCTTTAGTTCATTTTCCTTTACCGCAATAAGTGCATCTCTACTCTTTACTAAAGAAGAACGATTGGTTGCGATTTGAAGCAACTCTTCAAGGGGAGGCAATTCATAAACAAAAACTAAGATGTTATCCCATTGTTGCTCTGAAGTTAGGCTATCTTCTTGAGCTAAAGCAAAAGATGGAAACAAAAGCAAGATCAAGAAATGCCTAAGTCGGATTGACAGCTCCATGTTATACGTTTTCTTTTTGAATAAAAACTCCAATGGTTTGAAAAATGAGCTTAAGATCAAGCCAAAACGTATAATTTTGGGCGTACTCATTGTCCAAGTTTTTTCGTTCTTCCTCAGACATGTCCTTTTGTCCCCGTTTTCTGACCTGCCACAAACCTGTCAATCCCGCTGGAGCAGCAAACCGTTGCACCCCATGATCCGTCGTCAATTGTTCCGCTTCGTACAAAGGCAATGGACGATTTCCAACAATAGACATATCCCCCTTTAGAATATTGAATAGTTGAGGAAGTTCATCAATGCTGGTATTTCGAAGAAACCGTCCTAATCTAGTAATTCGAGGATCCCTGCTTAGTTTGACAAAAGCTGCTTGTTTGTTTTTGTTCATTGCCAAAAACTGTCGCTCGCAAATGGTATGATTATCAATGACTAACTGAGTACAATCTCCATCGATACAATTTTCACAAACCTGCTGCTCTAAAAGGTTTCCTGTTTTCTTTTTTTGGTATTGATTCTTTTCTTTTTTTAGGGCATCCAACTCTTTATCAGCCCCTATTTTCATGGTTCTAAACTTATAAAAATCAAATATTTTATATCCGCTTCCAACTCTTTTAGAGGTATAAAAAACAGCGCCCTTAGAGTCTAATTTAATCAGAAAGGCAACAAGAATTAATAAGGGAGATAAAATCAATAAAGCTGTGCCAGCTACCAGTATATCAAAAGTACGTTTCCAAGTAGGGATTTTAAACTTTGTTAAGGTTGGTCCTTGCTTAGGTTCGTAAATTTCCTTTTTTAGTTGATTATTCATTAATGAGACCAAACGCTCTTTTTGGGTATTTATCAATGGTTTTTCAAAGATGTCTACCACATGATTGTTTCGTGCTTTTTCCATATTAATTTCTGTTTCATTTTTTACTAAAACAAGCATTTGAAAACGTTTATGTCCAAATCGTTGTTTTATTAAATTACTAAAATCAAGTACCTTAATATTGCTGTAAGTATTCTCTATTAAAATTAATGCAGGAGTTTTATGCCCTTCTCTCAACCAGGAAAATGCTTCTAGTGGGGTTCCTATTTGATAAATATCATAATCGCTATCGAACCAGTCTACTAAGGTCCTTAAGATACTATTATCATTACCAATGTAAAGTATGCTTCTAGTGATTCTTATCAGTCCCATAAAGATGCTATTTTAGGAGTTTTTCAACACGAATAATTAATTCTTCGGGGTTAAAAGGTTTCACAACAAAATCATCTGCTCCCATCTGTAGGCATTGTATTCTATCTCCACTTTTATCTACCCCAGAAAGCATGATTAAAGGAATATTACGATAAAAAATACTTCCTTTTAAATTGTTCAAAAATTCTATTCCGTCCATTTCGGGCATGCGCAAATCGGAAATAATTAAATTGGGTATATTTCCTTCATGAATCCATTCTAGTGCTTCATATCCATTCGACATGCAGCAAACATTAAATTGTGGTTCGAATATATTCTTAAGTAAAGCCATCATGAAGTTGTTATCCTCTATAATCAATAGTCTTTCTTTCATTAGTAATTATTTTTAAGGGTGAGTAAGTAATAAAAGCAGCCTAGTTTATCTATTGGCTATACATATTCTTATTAATTAAATTCCAATAGCTGTTCCAAGTTTTCCACAACCTGAAGCAATTAAACACAAATAACTAAAAATCAACAACTTAACACAAGTTAAAAATATATTAACAGCTCTTTTTATGGCTTATTTTTTTCCTAAAAATGGAATTTCATCTAAATAGAAGAAGTATTGTTTCATGATTTACAACCATTCAGGCTCCATCCTTTTCCTAGAAATAAAGCCCCCAGATAATGAGATAAGTCCTTCTGTTTTAATAGGGACGACTATCTTATGGCAAAGAAAAAAGCCTAACCCACAGGGTTAGACTTTTCTAGAATAGGGAAACCTTCAAGCTTTATCTGTTAATGAGTATTTTTTAGTCTTAGCGGTTCTTTTAATGTTCTTTATCTTCATTATAGTATAAAACAAACACCTCTCCAAAAACACAAACAACTACAAAACAACAAGTTAACTCAAAACAACTTCATCAAAACATATTAAAAAATGGAATTAATTCCATTTTAAAGAATCAATGTTTGGTTTAACTTTTATTCAACTCTTCTTTCAACAATGGATAAACCTTTTCACAGCCTGTTTTTAATTCTTTAATCAAAGAAAAAATACTGCTTTTCACTATTTTTTTATTTCGGATATCATCCTCTATTTTTTTGGCAATTTGCTGTTGTTCAAACATCCCTAGCGTTCCCAAAGTAGATTTCATTTGGTGTGCAACATCTTGAATATTGTCCCAGTTCTCATTCTGAACAAACGTTTCTAGCTCTTTTATTTTTTGAGGATTATGATCCAAAAACATCTGCACCATTTCTATTATAAATTTAGAACTCCCTTGGCTAAACTTTTTTAAATAACTTAAATCATAAGCTTTTTGAGTAGCAGTAGGCTCAAAAATTAATTTTTCGTTCTTAGGTTCATGCAATGCTGCCTTTTCGTCTAAGCAATTAATAATGGTTTGTTGAAGCAATTGAGGAGAAAAAGGCTTGGTTATAAAATCAGATACCCCAACCTCAAACATTCTCTTTCGTTCTTCATGCAAAGCAGCAGCAGTTAAAGTAATAATTGGTGTTTTACAATTGGGGTTCGCAGAATCAGTTGTAATGGCTACGACCGCTTCATAACCATTCATTCTAGGCATGTTAATATCCATGAAGATCAAATCGTATTTTTTCGTCATTGAATATTCTAACGCTTCTACGCCATCCTTTGTCAAATCAAAACTTACCTCCCATTGCTCCAATATACTTCCTATTAGTTTTTGATTAATGGGATTATCTTCTGCAATTAGAACCTCTAATTCTTTTAAGCGTCCTAAGGTATGATTATGCTGAGTTTGCTGTACTTCTTCTTCGTTAATAGACATGCCAGAATCTATAAAGGGCAATAAAATAGTGAACATGGTTCCCTGTCCTAGTGTACTTTCTACCCGTATACTCCCTCCCTGTAATTCTATAAGTTGCTTAACAATCGAAAGCCCAAGTCCCGTTCCCCCAAACTCTCTATGGGTATCGATCGTTGCTTGTTTAAAACTAGCAAAGATTTGATTAATATTTTCTTCAGCAATACCAATCCCCGTATCATAAACCTGAAACTTAATCCAATACTTTTCATCTGTAGATTCTTCGACCAGTGCATTTACCCCAATATATCCATCAGAGGTAAATTTACTTGCATTACTCAATAAATTGCCCAGTATTTGGCTAATTCTAGTTTCATCTCCAATAATTTGATTTTGAATCTTATCATCGATATTAATTTCTACCGAGATATTTTTTTCTTGTACCTTAAATTGATACGTCCTTTGCAAAGATTCGAGTAAATAATGCAAAGAAAATGGTCGGCTTTCTAACTCAATTTCTCCTGCCTCTATCTTAGACAAATCCAAAATATCTGAAATAATTGCCATCAAACTATCCGCAGAAAATTTCAGCGCTTCTACATAATCAGATTGGTCTTGGGATAAATTAGATTGACTCAGCAGGTAAGTCATCCCAATTACAGCGTTCATTGGGGTTCTTATTTCATGACTCATGTGTGCTAAAAACTGGCGTTCTACATTTCGTGCCTTTTCTGCTCTCTGCTTGGCTTTAATCAATGCATTTTCATTTTCTTTGCGCTGTGTAATATCTCTTAAAAAAGCTGAAAAGAAATACTTATCCTGAATTTTGATGGGAGCAATGGATAATTCAATCGGGAACTCTTCTCCTGATTTTCGAATAGCACTCAACTCCAAACGTTGATTTAGAGCAGGGCCTACTCCTGTTTTTAGGTAGCGTTTCATTCCCTCTTGATGCCCTTTAACCATTACAGGAGGAATAATTAAATCATGTAGAGGTTTCCCCAAAGCTTCCTTCTCAACATAGCCCGTCATCCGTTCGGCACTTTGATTCCAACCCGTTACCAAGCTATCTTCATCAATGGTTATAATCGCATCCAAAGAAGTATTCAAAATAAGTTGCAACTTTTTTCTTCCCTCCAAAATTTCTTGCTGGGCGATTTTACTTTCTGTAATATCAACAATAAGAGCCAAGCTACCAATAACAATACCATCGCTATTAAGGTAAGGCGTTGCACTAACCGAAACCCATCTAGCCCCCCCTCCTTTTTGCCGCATAGGAAATTCATAATTATCCGATTGGCCAACTTTTCGCTCGTTTAATTTTTGCTCATACTCTGCCCAATACTCTTCTGGAATCATTAATTTATATCCTTGAGATTGAATAATCTCCTCCTGTGAATACCCCGATAACCGACACATGCTCTCGTTTACAAAAATGACATAGCCTCCCAGATCCGTAATTACTAACCCTTCTCCAATACTTCGGACAACCGATTCATATTTGTCATTACTAGCAATAAGTTCTTTTTGAATTCGGTGTCTTTTCTGAGTTTCGTACAAAGCTCGACCGTGCGCAATACAGCCATTCATAGATAAGGCGAACTTATCCATAATATCTCTCAAGGGGTTTAATTTTGACATTAATTTCCCCTCATTTGTTGTCTTAGAAAAATAGATTTTGATAAATCCATTTTCTCTCAAATTAAAAACAATGCAGATGTTACCGTCTAATTCATCTTCTTGATCTTCTTCCAACAATAAAGAATAATCCGAATCTGGAGCATCAGAAGTCTGCTGCAAAAGCCCTATATTTAGCAGCTCATCTTTGTCAATTTTTCGATGCTTTACCCTAGCCATGGGGTAGCCATATACCAATTGATAATTCAGAAATTCACTATTATCAAAAACATTGTTTCGCACCCAAACAGAGGCACAAACGATATTCATTCTACGCATCAAGATCGTCAGAAAATGTTTGCAATTTTCTTGCATATCCAAAGAGGTACCTATAGCGATAGACAACTCATACAATAAGGAGATATGTTCTATTATTTCCTTTGAATCCTTCATATCAATAGTTTTGCCTCAACAACAATTAGGTAATAAGACGAATAAACCAATTTATGCTAAAAAAAATGGTTCTTTGATAACTTAGTTAAAGGTCCCTATAACAATCGTTTTATTGAAAAAATAAAGTGGTCCCTCTCCATCAGATGAAATTTCACCTAGTGATAAAATTCCTGTTAGCACCAAATCAGGAGTATTCTCTTGAATGATATTGGTTATTGATTTTAGTTCTTCTTCAAATTTATCCTCCAAAAACAATACTCTAGAAATGCAATCCACCGTAAAGATTTGATTCGGCTTGTTTCTTGCTCCAAGTATTGATTCACTTGCTGCAATTTGGGCAGATTTAATTAAGTTATCAGCTTGTCCTTTTAAAATATTTAAGACAGAATGGCTTTCAATTTCACCAACACAAATTAATTCTCCATCCTCTCCAACAGCAATAGGGTCTCGCACGATGTCCTCCTGCCCTTCCATTCTAATTCCAAAAGGATATCCCTTTGCAATACCAAAAAAGTTGTCTGCTTCGATGGATTGCGAACTATCCTTATCTACAATGCTTTTGTAAACCTCAAAGGCATTTTTCCAATTTAACTCGTATATTATATTTTTGTAGGTCTTGGTTGCAATAATAGGACCTTCTAATTCTTTCCACCCATGCTGAACACCCAAACTAACAGGTGCATCAATACAACAAATAATTCCCGCATCCTTTAGCATTCCCTCTGAAGTTATCAGACAAGGCTTTTGTTCTAAAGAAAGAGAACCTCCCCCTCCTCCTATATAATTGACAGAGTTTCCCAAGCTATTATAAAGATCTGCCAAAAAATCGGCAATATAAGGTGACAAGCCATCCACTAAGACAAAAATCGTAGACTCCTGTTCCTCCTCTTGATAATCAAGAATTTTATCCTCACTAAACAACGTTTGTTCAGATAAGGTAGATAGGTCTTGTATAATTTCTATTGGCTTACCAAGCCGATACCTAACCAACACAACCCCCTTGTCAAAATTTTGATCGTTATAAATTATACCAGGAAAAAAAGCTCCAAAAAAAGCAATCTCCTTTTTGTTGAGCTCGTCAATTAGCCCTGTATAATTAATAACGGTTTGTTCCCCAAATAAAAAAATAACTACCTCATTTGAATCTAGTTCTAAAGTAGTTATTGCAGCAAGTATACTCTGAATAGTTGGATTTGGTAAATACATAAGATTCAAATTTATAGACCAATAATTAAAATTTAGTAGCACACTTTTTCTTAAACACTTAAAATGTATCCAAAGAAAAGAAGGTATTAAAGCAAAAACCTCATTCAACAAGGTTCTGATTATTTGGGAATTTTAACTGGGAGCCTAATAGACAAATTGCTTCTTATAAAGGGAACAAAACCTATAAAGAAAAATCAATACTTTTTTACCAATTCACTTAATTCTCTATCCTCCTTAAGCATTTTATAAATGGTAGATTTTCCGATGTCCAATTTCTTAGCAACGACCATAACGTTGCGATATTTCTTTAGATAATGATAGACAATTTTATTAACGTATTCTTTGATGGTTAATTCCCCATCTAGTAAATCCATTGTTTTCTGAGGGCTTCTAAACTGAATACTGCTGCCCTCTATTCGTTTACCAACGGTTAGCACAGCAGCCAATTCAATAATAGATTTTAATTCTCTTACATTTCCAGGATAATTATAATTCATCAACTTGTTTTTTGCCTCTGATGACAATTGAAGTGTATTGCGCTTAGGATTGGCCTTTTTAAAGTTTTCTAAAAAATATTGCGCCAAGATTAGAATATCTCCTTCTCGTTCTTTTAATGGTGGTAATTCAATGGGTAAGCCCAGTATTCTATAATATAGATCTTCTCTGAAATTGCCTTTTTGCACCTCTTCAGCTAAGTTTTTGTGCGTAGCAACAATAATTCGTGCATTAAATTTGACAGGCTCTGCTCCCCCAACACGAACAATCTCTCGTTCTTGGATAGCTCTTAATAATTTGGCTTGCAAACTGATGTCCATATCGCCAATTTCATCCAAAAAAAGCGTTCCCTTGTCTGCCAATTCAAACTTTCCTTGTTTTCGGGCAATCGCTCCAGTAAACGCCCCTTTCTCATGTCCAAACAATTCACTTTCTAGCAAATCTCTAGGAATAGCACTCATATTGACGGCTACAAATTTTGCCTTTTTTCGAGATGAATTGTAATGAATTGTTTTGGCAACTACTTCCTTCCCTGTTCCAGTCTCTCCTGTTATCGAAACCGTTATTTCATTTTCTACAGCACGTTCTAATAAATTAAAAATATGCTTCATAGCATCACTAGTACCAATCAACATATTTCCAAACTGGTATTTTTCAGACAGCTCTTCCTTCAGTTGGGATACCTCTTCTATCAATGAAGAATTTTCCTTTAATAGATTAACGCTATTCAATAAACGTTCTTGCGTTTCGTTATCCTTGGTCAAATAGTCAGAAGCTCCTTGTCTAAGTAAGTTGATTGCTGTTGCAATATCTCCCTGTCCAGACAAAACAATTACTCGTATATTTTTATCATAATTATGGATTTTTTTCAATAACTCCTCACCATTCATATCAGGCAGGCTATAATCAATAGATACAATCGTTGGATTTAAATGCAATTGTTCTATACAAGCTTGCCCTGTTTCAAAGACATAAACTTCATGATCAGGGTTTAATTCCATAGTATATTTGACCATTTTACAATACATTGGTTCATCTTCTACTACAAATATCCTTATTGCTTGCCTCCTTTTATAATTATATCGCTTCATGATGCTATTAATTTAGTTTGTACTGTACGTTGTCCATTAGTAATTAATAAAATGCATTAAGAAATATAAGGAATATTTTCGCATTTTCCAAAAAAAACATCCCAAAAAAGGAAAAAGTCTAAAATATGGAAATAATATAAAAAATAAAAATCATAAATCTCTATTAATCAATAAGTTAAGCATTGGCTTACTTTTAACTACTCTCAATAGTAACCCCTTGTATATTAAGGACTAACCTTATCTCCCCTCTTAATTAAGTAGATGGACAAAATTAGTAGTTTAAAAATTGGAGTATATTTTTTTCGCTAACGACTTGCAAAACGTAGCTTTAGCGGGCTAAAGCGAGGCTTTTCAAGGAAGCTTAGCGGACAAAAGATGCCCCATTTAATGTTAATTATTTTTGTCCATCTACTTACTACACCTATTTATTTATAGGATATTAGCCTACTTAAAAATAATATTTATTATAAATATATAAAACCTTATAGTTATGAAAAAGTTAATCCTCATATTTTTCACTTTACTAACAGCTAGTATTCTATTAGGTCAACACTCTATTCAGTATTCACAGAGCAATATTTCAATAGAAAATGATCATTTAATCATTTTTCTAGACACTTCTAAACATCTAGTTATCAAAACTAAAGAAGCAACAACGAATACATTAGGTATTGACATCACCGTTCAAAGTGCTGCTGGCAAAAAAGGAATATTAGAATATTTAAAAAAATCAGGTAGGTACCAGTTAGAAGTATACGCTCCGCCTCAATTATACAGTAGCGTATTAAGAATTAAAAATAAACCCCTTGATGTTTTCATCAATGGAAATAAACTTAGAGAGGTGGTAACTTATACCTTGCATATCCCCAAAGAATTGGATTATGAAATTAGGACTTCATCACAAAAAGAAACGCTAGCGATCAGATAACAACCCTTTGCATCATAACATAAAACTAAATTTGACTTGATTAGGGAGTTGGTACAGGATAAGCTCTGTACTGCTCCCTCTTTTATTGGGTAGAACGGAGTACCTCCTTTAGATCGGGTGTTAAAGGGTAAATATCAACTAAAAAACTATCGATGTCCCCCATCAAGGTTCCATAATGCTCGCCACCACAATTATATCTTGAAGCAGAAAAAGGCTTAGCATCCTCATGACAACGATAAGCAATAGACTGAGTAGTGCCGCCTGTACAACCATTGGCTTCTTTTTTTTGACGGCGTTTGTGAATTTTATTTTTGATAAGTGCTTGTCCGATCCTTGTCAAACCATCCTCAGGCATTTGGTATTTTTTTTGAACCAGCGTATCTCCATAACTATCTACGGTCAACAGGATGCTATCTTTATTAGCAACAATTGTATAACTTCTATGAAAAGGAGGAGGAACAGAAGCATCTCCAAATTGATACGTAAACTGTTCCAATTTTTTTAGTTTTTTTTCCATTTGCTGATAGGATAAAATGTTCTTACAGGCGTTAAAACTAATTGCCAACAATAAAATTAGTAGTAATTTATTAACCCTATAATGTTCCATGTAGTTTATGTTTAGCCTAAGTTTACAACACTCTTATTCTTGTTTTTCCCCTATCTTTTTTTTGGGTTTCTTTTTAAATTTTAATTGTTGCTCTGCTTGCTCAAATGTCCATCCATTCCCATTGCTTCCCAATACATAAGTCAACATAATTTCATGATTCGTTCCCAAATGATTGGTTAAGCCATTAACAGGCAAACTAAAAGCATAGCCCACCCGAAATCGTTTTTTGATATGCACATTGATATCAAAAGATATGGTTCCATCTGTAGAACCTCCAAAACCTATGCCTAACATCTGATGCCAGACATAACGCAAGTGCAAATTTAAGTTCATAGGGCTTGAAGGCGCATATCTAAACCAAATAGATGGGATTAGCATATGTTTTGATTTTTCCTTGAGCGACTTTCTAGTCAGACCATCTTTTTTGCTTCGCAAATCAATTTTCACCCCTGCATTAATATAAAAATGTGCTACTCGCTGGATATTAGACAAGGCATTATCACTGTCAAATTTTACATTCATAGAAATGAGCTGTGGTACAGAAAATCCTACATAATAGAGGTCGCTATAATAAAAAAGCCCTAAACTAGCATCTGGCAATATTTTGAAGTCGTTATTTCCTATAATCAAAGGATCATTGGCATCGTTATAAGCCAATTTAGATCCATCTAGGCGGTATTGGTTCGCAGAAAGTGACAAACCAAGTGATAGGCGATGCCGTTTTTCTTGCCGCTTTTTCTCAGATCCAAACTTAAGATGATAAGCATATTGAAAATTTAACCCTGTAAATGAAGTAGGTCCTGTTTGGTCATGTGTCAATCCCCCACCAAATGCCATGTTTCTTTTTTCATCAAAATGACGAAAATTAAGCATAAAAGTAATGGGGTTATTCTTTACTCCTGTCCATTGGTGACGATAGGCAGCAGTGATGGCGGTTAGGTCTTCCCAACCTACCATAGCAGGATTAATCAATGCAGGGCTGTGCATAAATTCACTTAGTAAGGGCATTTGCTGTGCCTTACTCGTTCCTATGCAGCACATTATACCAACAATAAAACTGTAGATTTTTTTCATTTTCAAAGCACTTTACTCTCGAATAATAGTTACATCTCCTTTTAATACTCCCCATTGACCACCAATATCTAATACATAATAATAGGTTCCTGCTGGTAATTGTCCACCACTATAAGTCCCTTCCCAATCGTTCTGATAATTGTCTGTTCTAAAAACAATATCTCCCCATCTATTGACAATCCTAACCGCATTTTTAGGAAACAATTGTATATTTTTAATTCGCCAAGTATCATTAAAACCATCGTTGTTAGGAGTTAATACATTGGGGATAAAAACAACCTGATTAATATCTTCTCGCACATCAACCAAAACGCTTGCTGTGTCCTTACATCCATCAATATTTTCCACCTCTACCCAATAGGTTGTTGTTTGCAAAGGTGACGCTATTGTTGTTGCACACATATTGCAACTTAAGGCAGTATCAGGCAACCAATTATAAAAGTCGCCTCCTGTAGCCGTTAAACTAGCACTGGTTCCTGCTATAATAATGGTATCAGAATAAGCTGTAGCAGTTACTCCTTGATAAACAGTCAACAAAGTAGTATCACTAACATCACCACAATCTGGGAATGATCCAACCACCCAAATTGGCACCTCTCCAAGTCTTGGTGAAGCTAAATTATAGTAATCTAAACTCCCTGATTGTACCAAAAAAGTATCTACATAAAAATCGTAATTACTGAATGCAGCACCACTTGAACTCGCCGTTAGTAATGTGGTATCTGTTGAACAGATGGAACTAGGATCTACAGTAAGATTTACTGTTGGACTTAAACGAGTCAAAATAAAAGGATTGGGTGTAAAACTAGAAATGGCTTGCTGGCTAGTTCTAGTATCTAAATTATACGTTGTGTTTGTTCCCAACACTCCACTAGCTGCTACGTCCCAAATATTAGCGGTTGTCCATTGCCCTATATCTGCAAAATTTCCATCTTGAGCAGCATCAAAAAACAACTCTACATTCGCCTCCTCTGTCCCCATCGTTCGGCTTATTCTATGATAAAAATTAGGATTTAATTCGCAAATACGATAGGCTCTTAAATTGCGATCCCAACCCTCAAGGCTTGCATCTACATTTGCCATTCTAACCTTAAATGCAGCAGGAGCCGTTGAAGTAGGGTGAATATTAACGGGACGAAAACGTGCCGTCCCCTGTGTTGATCCCACAGGATAAAAATAAGCCGCTGTAGTATTGGTATGGCGCAATAAGCCTCCATCTTTTAAGCTACTTACAAATCCCCAGTTATTGGCGACTTGTAGATGTTCAACTGCCGTCAAATTTGTATTAAAAACGTGTACAACATTGCTATCTACATCAAATTCTCTATCATTCAAACGCAAAAAACCATCTACATAGACATCTATTGTGGCATGCTTTATTCCTAAGTTTTCTAGCCTTAAATCATAAAACCGAGTAATAGAAGTTCCTGTTATGGTTTGGTTGCTTCCCCGAAGGTGAACTACTCCTTCCCCTATACTCGTAAAAGCCTCATTATTGGCGTTATTTTCCCAGTCTCCCCAAAGGTGCAATGCATTGCTATTGTGGAAGGTACCATCTTTATCATTCTGTACATCACCATGCACAGCAACAAAGGCATTTCCCTTGACAGAAATAAGTGCCCCTTGATTGCTTAACATGGGTGTTTGAGCAATGGATTGGAAGGCACAACTTAGGACAAATAAAGATAAGTAGATGATATTTTTCATGTTGGTAATGCGTCATTTATTGATCTGCCAAAAAGACCTATTAGCTCAAAAGCTTGGCTTTCATTAACTCATAAATGTACTATTTTTTTTTCAAATTATGATTTGATTTTTAATTAATTTTATAGCGCTGAATCTTGGCTATCTATGATTTTTCTTTTTACTTTTTGATTAAGTTTGCCCCCTGCTTTATACACTTGGTTTTTACCTTTATTTTTGTAGTCTATTTTTAAATCACAAAGTTCTAAGTACATTGTAAAGTAAATTTTGAACATTTTTATTTTTTTTTCGGTTCTTTAAACACTAGTACTTCATTTAAACCAAAATCAATGTTTGGCAGCAAGAAAACAATTACAGATCGAGTCAAAGAGACACTAACAGAGTATCTAGATACCAAATTTGACGATTATCGTGGTCAAATTGCACTGGATCTAGCTAGAGGATTGGCCTCCTTAGCTGGTTTAATTGCGATTTGGACGTTAGCGATTGTTTGTCTAATGTTTGTTTCTATTGCATTGGCTTTATTATTAGGCTGGATTTTTTCTTTCTTCATGAGTTCTTTTGCTTATGTTTTGAGTTTTTTATTGATTGCTATTGTACTGCTTAGTGTCGCTTATTATATCTTAAAACATAAAGAAAAATACATAGAAGCGCCAGTTTTTAAAATTATGTCTGAAACACTAAGAAGCCCTGAAACATGGGGATTAGAAAACCGTTCTGCTTCAGACAAAGAGCCCAAAGAAACCGAGACAACACCTCATAAAAGAAGTAGCTCGTCTCCAACTAAAGTGATTCCCACTAGAATAGAAAGGAAATCACCCCCAGAGGATATTCAACTCCCTCCCTCCAATGAAGATATTTTATAAGTCCTCTCTTTGCTTTTGTTTGGGTAACAGCAGTAAATAGCTTAACTTTGTCTCATATTTTCATTTAAAGTAAGTTTTATACCATTAAGAATCAGACTAATGTTTTAAATGCTTACTTATATATCCAATACATGAAGCGTAAACCGAATAGAGACAACGATAAGCCATTCAGTAAATTTTATAAGAAAAAAGCAACTGAAGATCCCTATGATGAGGTATCTTATTATGCAGATGCCGAAAAGGAAAAACGCCCTAAAAAGCAGTCTAATAAGAAGAATTTTGATAAAAAAGGTTTTGGCAAGAAAAAATTTGCAAACAAACAGTCTAAATTCAAAAAAAAGGAAGTTCCCACTAGCCACGAAGCGCCTGTAGAAGAAAATATGCGCTTAAACAAATACATTGCTCATGCAGGTATTTGCTCTCGCCGAAAAGCCAGTGAACACATTCAAAACGGCTTGGTTACTGTCAACGATGTTGTCATGTTGGAAATGGGATACAAGGTTCAGGCAGCGGATGTCGTTAAGTTTCAGGATGAGATTGTCCAACCGACTCGAAATCATGTTTACATCCTACTCAACAAGCCTAAAAACGTCATCACAACCCTTCACGATGAAAATGGTAGAAAAACCGTCTTGGATTTTGTATCTGATCTCACCAAAGAACGCATTTATCCCGTTGGTCGCTTGGATCGAAATACAACAGGGTTATTGCTCTTAACCAATGATGGAACGTTTGCACAAAAATTATCGCATCCTAGTTTTGGGGTAAAAAAGGTGTATAAGGCAAAACTGGACAAGGCTTTGCTTCCTCAAGATCTAGAAAAAATACGTCAGACGTTACAGTTAGAAGATGGCCCTGCTCCTGTTGATGCCATTGAATATGGAGACAACAACAAGACGATTGGTATAGAAATTCACATTGGTCGAAATCGTATTGTTCGACGTATTTTTGAGCACTTGGGCTACGAGGTCGTCAAACTAGATCGTGTTCGCTATGCCTCGCTAACCAAGAAAAACATTCCGATTGGAAAATCTCGATTTTTGACCAAACAAGAGATTATTATATTAAAACATTTATCATAGAATTTAGTACTTCTATTTTGAGGTATCAATTCTAGCACTTAAATTTAACCATTGGAGTCTTTTATCCAACCACGACATCTCTTTAACACAATAACATTATGAAACAAATCATCCAAACGAACAATGCTCCTGCTCCTGTAGGTCCTTACAACCAAGCTGTTATTGCCAATGGTATTTTATATGTATCGGGTCAAATTGCCATTGATCCAGCAACTGGCGAATTGGAACAAGGTGGAATCAAATCTGAGACCGAACGAGTAATGCAAAACCTTGCAGGGGTTTTAGCCGAAGCCAATACTACCTTTGAAAATGTGATTAAGTGCACCATTTTTATGTCTGACATGGGGAATTATGCCGCTATAAATGAGGTTTATTCTCGTTATTTTAATGATGATACTGCTCCTGCTCGTGAAGCGGTAGAGGTGGCTAACTTGCCCAAATATGTCAATGTAGAAATTTCTTGTATTGCTACGGTCTAAAAACTTATTCTAATCTTCTTCTAGCTTCAAAATTTGATGATTGTATGGCTGCTTAATTAGTCTGCTCAATCATCAAATTTTCAGGGCTTAAACGGCTACGTTTTCTCCTCATCAAGAACGCATTTTAGCTTTCTTTTTTTGCAGATTTATTCAAAGAATAAAATTTAATTAAGAATTGATGGTTAGGAATTAAATTCCCTTATCTTTGCCTCATTATTAGAGAATAATAGTTCATTAGTTTTTTAGATAAAAACTATGGTTTCTTGGTAACCCAATAGTCGTGCAGCTAATCGCATAAAATTTTAAAATGGGATAGCATACAATTTACTGCTAGAGGGCCTTGCCAAAGAACAAAAATTATTTAAAGGTTAACGAACTATTGAGACAACTAACTATTCACTTTTTCAAGTCATTTATCAATCATGATTATTGAAGATATTTTTGCAAGAGAAGTTTTAGATTCAAGAGGTAATCCTACTGTTGAAGTAGAAGTTTTTACATCTAGTGGTATTATGGGACGTGCGATTGTTCCATCGGGAGCATCTACAGGAAAATACGAAGCAGTAGAGCTTAGAGATGGCAACAAAGACCGTTATATGGGGAAGGGAGTTATTGATGCTTGTATCAATGTAATGGACATTATTACTCCTGAAATTATTGGTCATAGTGTTTTGGATCAAGGGATCATAGATCAAGTTATGTTGGATCTAGATGGCACCCACAATAAGGGGAAATTAGGAGCCAATGCAATCTTAGCGGTTTCGATGGCCATTGCAAAAGCAGGTGCTCAAGAAGCTGGTCTACCTTTATATCGCTATATTGGTGGTGTTGGAGCCAACACCTTGCCAGTTCCTATGATGAATATTCTAAATGGTGGTTCTCATGCCGACAACTCAATTGACATACAAGAGTTTATGGTTATGCCTGTAGGGGCAGATACCTTCCATGAGGGATTGCGTATGGGAACAGAAATTTTCCATAACTTAAAGCAAGTACTAAAAAGCAAGAACCACTCTACAAATGTAGGGGATGAAGGAGGTTTTGCTCCTAACTTAGGTTCTAATGAAGAAGCATTAGAAACGATACTTACTGCCATCGAAAAAGCTGGTTATAAAGTAGGGGAAGATATTTTGATTGCTTTGGATGCTGCTGCTTCTGAATTTTACAATGCAGAAGAAAAAGTGTATCACTTCCACAAGTCTGATGGTCGCAAATTGTCTTCGGGCGAAATGGTGGCTTTTTGGGAAGATTGGTGCAAAAAATACCCTATTGTTTCTATTGAGGATGGTTTGGATGAAGACGATTGGGATGGCTGGAAACTGATGACCGAAAAATTAGGCAACAAACTTCAAATTGTTGGGGATGATTTATTTGTAACCAACACCGAACGTTTGTCTAGAGGTATTGAGCAAAATACAGCGAATTCTATTTTGGTAAAGGTCAACCAAATTGGTAGTATAACTGAAACCATTCAGGCCGTAAATATGGCACATAGAGCCTCTTATACTAGTGTTATGAGCCATCGCTCTGGCGAAACAGAAGATACGACAATTGCCGATTTAGCGGTTGCCCTAAATACAGGACAAATCAAAACTGGTTCTGCTTCTCGTTCAGATAGAATTGCAAAATACAATCAATTGCTTCGTATTGAGGAAGAACTAGGAGATGCTGCTTATTATCCTGGTCGTTCTATTTTTAAGTTTTTGAGATAATACATCAATCGGTTAGAGTGCCTTAGGCTATTTTAACTGTTATTAATATAAAGATTGAAAGAGGTGTCAAAACTGCCATCTCTTTCAAATCTTTGTTTCTCCACGGAACGTTAATCATCATTACTCTACTGTTGTTATAAGTGGTGTGTCACTAATTATTTTCCACAGTCCTTTTTCTTCTTCAACCAACAACAAATAGGTATTAAAATTTAATTTTTTGCCCTTAAAAGTAGCTTTTACAAAAGCATTTTTTCCTTGTATATCAACACTATTAATTGTAACGATTCGGGTATCTCCTCCAATTTTTTTAGCCTTCAATAGTTCAAGGTAACTCTCCTTATTGGTAATGCTAACTTCTTTGCTCCCAAATAGCTGGTTCAGCACCGCACGAAAATCTTTGTGCAAGGTTTTTTCCATTTTAGCAACATTTTGTTGATCGGCATTACTGGCAAAGTTTTCGACTGCTTCAACAATTGCTTTAATAGGATTGGTGTTCGCTACTGCGCTATCAACCGAAATGGCAAAACATAAAATGCTTCCTAATAGTAAATTTTTCATTCTTTTTAATTTTATAAAGTTATAGAAATGGTATTAAATATTTCACTTTCAATAATTGATCTTTATATTATTGACACATCAACAATATACACAAAAAAATAGCCCTGCTATTTATCAAAATTGTCATGAATCTTTTTTAACAAACGATTCAGTAACAATTTTTCATCTTCGCTAATCCCCTCTAAGCCTTTTGCCCTAATTTCAACAGCTGTTGGCAATATTTTTTGCACGAGTGCTGCTCCTTTATCCGTAAGATAAATTCCAAAGGAACGGCGGTCATTGCCCCCTTCCCGTTTAATTAAGTTTTCTTTTTGCAACAAATCTAAAATTC
This sequence comes from Aureispira anguillae, assembly GCF_026000115.1. Lineage (GTDB taxonomy): Bacteria > Bacteroidota > Bacteroidia > Chitinophagales > Saprospiraceae > Aureispira > Aureispira anguillae. The sequence goes on along the minus strand of NZ_AP026867.1, from coordinate 7,532,392 downwards.
GAGTAATAGAAGCAGGATCTTTGTACGTTGATGTAGCAATTTCTCGCTGGGTTGTTCCAGGACGCTCACTTACTCGTTTTAAAACCACCCATTGGTCGCTAGAAAGTTTCACCCCAATAGTCCCCAATTCTGCCTTGGCATATTTTTTAAACCGCTTAGAAACTCGTTCTAATAAGAAAATATAAACATCATCTAATCGTAAATCTTCACTCATATTTCACATTATCAATTATTGATTTATCAACAATAATAGATCTAAAATTTCAAAAATGCAAGTTTACAGCATTTAATAAGTTCACTTTTTTTATTTTTTAGTAAGAATAAACACACCAATAGCTATAAAAAAGGTGGTTTAAAACTGTACTTAAACCACCTTAATTTTTTAATCTCTCCCACTGTCAAAAAAACAACCTTATTATCCTATAAAACGATTGACCAAATCCACATATTCTTGTGGTAATGTAATTTGGTAAGTAAAAGCAAAAATAATGAGTAGTGTAACAACAAGCCCCAAGACCATGATTCCATTGGCTAACCTAGATGCTTTTTTTCGACCGTTGCTGCGCATGCTTTTAAGCCTTAGCACACAGGCTATATGGGCAAAAAAAGACAAGGTTCCCAACATATAATAAGGAACATAAAAGAAGGCAATCGGCTTGATGTTAACGACCATAGCTGCATAATAAAAATTGGTATCTACCAACAATAAAAAACGCCCTACTAAAGTAGCTGAAGTATGCATCAGCAAGAAGAAGCCTAGGTAGATTCCTGAATAAACCTGTATTTTATTATAAATATCTACCTGCCTCCATCCTCGGTTTCGAACCAATTGAATGCCCGATACAATTTGTGCTAAGATGGCAAACAATAAAAAAGGCTCAATAAAAGGGTTTTGATAAATCAAACGAAATCGATTCATCCAGTCTATGTGCATTTGGACACTGCTAAGCGCCATAAGGTGGTTGCAAAAATGTAGACTGACAAACAAACTCAATACAATCCCTGATATCTGATGTATTTTTTTCATATTTAATACTTAAAGAAGCTACTTGGTACACGATAAAATAGGTAGCCTGTGATGAACAAATTTTAATAGAAGACTGTCCTTTCTATTTTTTTGTGACACAGACGGGAAGTTTTTTTTATAGAGTAGTATGAATCCAAAATGAATCGTTAAAAATAGAGGTATTCGCCTTTTTAATTTTTGGGCTTTTGAATTTTATCTTACTTTTGTAGCCTTAAACCATTCACGGTAGGCAAATCATGTTGTATTGGCTTTTTTTTTGTTCTATCCTAAACTATTTTTTCATTTAATTCCTTTCAATATTATTCATAGAACAAGCCTCTAACCACTTGCTTCATGAATAATTAATTCCAAAAAATTCTCATAAGTGTTTGATAGAGATATATGGCAGGAAATTTTCGGAACAATCCGACAAAATAAACTACGTACAGGACTCACTGCTGCGGGAGTATTTTGGGGTATTTTTATGCTTATTTTTATGTTGGGCATGGGAGATGGTTTAGAAAAGGGGATTCTCAATGAATTTGGAGGACGTTCTACCAATAGTTTATACATTTGGCCCGAAGAAACAAGCATAGCGTACAAGGGAATGCCTGTTGGTCGCTGGGAGTCGTTTAATGTGAGCGACATTAGAGCACTTCGAGAGCAACTGCCCTTTCTGGATATTTTAGCCCCTCGCCATGTTACGAACAATGTTGTTGCTTCCTACAAAACGCAATCCAACAATTTTGGGCTTCGTGGTGAATGGGAGGGAATCTTTCAGGTAGAGTCATTAATTCCAACGCAAGGGCGAGTGCTCAATTACAAGGATGAAGAAGAGGTTCGAAAAGTTGCGGTAATTGGTCGAACGGTTCAAGAAGAAGTATTTGGCAATGAAAACCCCATTGGGAAATATCTTATTGTCAAAGGAATACCTTTTCAGGTGGTGGGCGTTATCAAGTTTGATGGCGAATCCAGAAGGTTGCAAGAAGCAGAAGAAACTATTTTTATTCCGCTAAGTACTTCTTTGCGTCTGTTTGGTAATGGAGAAGATATTTCTTGGTTTGTTTGTACCATTGATGGCAATACAAGAGTAAGTGATGTAGAAGACGATATTATTCAGGTATTAAAATCAAGGCATAGAATTTCGCCTGAGGATCAACAAGCCATTGGTTGTTTTAACCTAGAGAAAGAATATAGAAAGATAACAGGCTTATTTAGTGGAATTCGCTGGTTTTTGTGGATTGTAGGAATCGGTACCTTAATGGCAGGTGTTGTGAGCGTTAGTAATGTGATGCTGATTACCGTAAAAGACCGTACTAGAGAGATTGGTGTCCGCAAAGCAATTGGGGCAACTCCTTGGTCTATCATTAGTTTGATTTTGCTAGAATCTGTATTCATTACCACTTTATCTGGCTATCTTGGGTTGTTGCTTGGCACAGGAATTATATCCTTTATTGATTACTTTGTTTCGGGAATGGATATGAGTGGGCAAATGTTTATGAATCCAGAGGTCAACTTAGGGGTCAGTATAGGGTCGCTTGTTGTTTTAGTGTTTTCCGGTTTATTAGCGGGGCTACTTCCTGCCTTGCATGCTGCCCGAATCAATCCTGTAGAAGCCTTGCGTTCAGATTAAAAAAAAATTTCAAGACTTAGGTTTTGATCTAATCTAAGTTGTTTGTTAATTCACATACACAGTTACTTATAATGAAAAACATAATACTCGGAGTTGTTTTAACCCTGTTTGTATTTTTATCCATTTGGCTAATTTCTTATTTTTATAGTGGTTCGGGTACTGGCGATGCTAGTTATGAAATTACTAGCCCTTATCAGACCTCTATTACGCTCAAATCTGTTGCTACAGGTACCGTAAAGCCAAGAATAGAAATTGTGATTACTTCCCAAGTTTCGGGAATCGTAGATGAGCTATTTGTAAAAGGCGGAGACATTGTCAAAAAAGGCGATCCAATTGCTCGATTGCGTCTGGTTCCTAGCCCTACAGCACTCAATAATGCCAAAGCCAATGTTGAACTGGCTCGTATTCGCTTGGCAGAAGCCAAACGTCGTTATGCTCAACAAAAAGGCATCAACACCAATAAATACGATGTTCAACAGGCAGAAACAGAATTTAATAGAGCAAAAGTTCAAGAAGAAAAATATAAACAACTATTTGAAAATGGAACGATTGCTGAACTTGATTACCTGAACTACAAAACGGCTTTGGAGGTCGCTCAAACAGCACTCGAAAATGCAAAAATAGGCGCTAGTAGTTCCATCAAAGAGCTTGCTTCAAATGTAGATGTTCTTTCGCAAGAATTGGAATCTGCTATTAGCAATGTACAGTTGTTGCAAAAGGGAGTCGCTAGTAAATCGGGTCAAGTTGCCAATATGGTACGTTCTACTGTAGATGGAATGGTCTTGGATGTCAGTGTAGAAGTTGGAGATGCTGTGACAGAACGAAATACCTTTAATGAAGGTACCATTATTGCAGAAGTTGCCAATATGAAAGACTTAGTTTTTGAGGGCAATATTGACGAGTCTGACGTTGGGCAACTCAAAAAAGGAATGCGTCTAGAGTTGACCGTTGGTGCGATTGAAAAAGAAAAATTTGAGGCAGTATTGGATTATATTTCGCCCAAAGGGGTCGAAGAATCGGGCTCTGTCAAATTTGAGATCATTGCCGATTTGGTACAACGTGAAGGCGTTTTCTTGCGTGCAGGTTATAGTGCTAGTGCGGATATTATCTTGGACAAACGTGAGAATGTGCTGGCGATACTAGAACGTGACTTGATGTTTGAGGACAATGGTAAGGTCTATGTCGAAGAGGAGATTGCCGAACAAGAATTTCAAAAGAAATATATAGAAGTTGGTCTTTCTGACGGTATTAACATTGAAATCTTAAAAGGAATTGATACCAGTACCAAAGTAAAAGTACAAGGAGCAACGATGTAGTTTAAATTCTTCTGTCCTTTATTACTATTTTGTTCTAAGTAGTAAGTCGTAAGCTTTGTATTTAAAAGGATACAAGCATACGACTTACTACTATTTTTTTAGAAAACAATAAATGTTAATCTAACCAGTTATTAAAATTTTCACCTTCCTCAGAACCAAAGGTCAATTATTGGTAGGTAAAGGGAAATTTAGGATGCAAATTCAAATTAACAAAAGCAGAATACGCAGTAATCGCTCCACCTCCATTGTAAAACCCGCTCACCTTAAACCGAAAACCCCAAGCTACCCCGTCCAAATCCGTTTCTAAATCCTCTTGCAAACGCTCACTCATTGGATAAGCTTGGAAATACAACTGCTCTAACGTCCATGTTACATCTGGACCGTCCAAATCAATTGGCAAAGCATCATCTGTATGCCCAATCTGTGCTTCTTCTTCTCGAATATGTTGATACAATCCTTCTTTGGAAAGCTGAATGTAATAATCCATCTTGTTGACAATTCGATTGAACAAAGCCTCTTGCTTAGGATGTGGGGTTGCTTTTTTGTCGCCCCAAAGGATAAGCTGAGTGGGCTGTTTCTCCTCCAACTGTAACAAGCCTTCCCAAAAACCTGGAAGTTGCTTTTTATTGGCTCCTCGATTTTTTCGGTAGACCAATTCGCCAAATAGCAGGTGATTTTTTTTCTGTTTTTTATTGAATATTGAGAACATTAATACCTGTATTTTCTAGAGTTCCACGACCAATTCCTTGGTTAATTCTTCCTTATATTGTTGTGTAATCACCTCCTTAAATTGTGCAATTACGTCTTTAAACGGCTTTTTAATGGCTCCACCAGAAGCATTTTTATGCCCTCCTCCATTAAAATGTTCTGAGCAAATTTTTTGAACTGAAAAATCACCTTTAGAACGCAAAGAAAGCTTTACAATATCACGGCGCTCGGTAATCAGCGCTGCACAGCGCATTTTTCTTATTTTAAGAATAAAATTCACCACACCTTCTAAATCCCCTCGCTGTATATTATACTTTTTATGGTCGGCTTGAGAAATGGTAATAATCCCCGTATTATACTCCTCCATCAATTCCAAACAATCAGAAATACAATAGGCCAATAAGTTAAAACTCTTAACGGTATAAGAATTAAAAACTAAGTCTGTCAATTTATTGTTATCTATTCCATTTTCTAACATATTGGCAACAATTCGAAACAAACGGGCAGAAGTCGCATATCGAAACCCTCCAGTATCGGTTAAAATACCAACATATAGTGCATTAAGAATGGATTCATCCAATTGATCAATACCATCCATCATTTCTATAAACTCATAAATCAATTGGCATGTTGAACTCGCTGTAACATCTGATAAAACAGCATTACAAAAGTCTTTGGGCTCTATATGGTGATCGATCATTACCTTATAGGCATTGCTATTTCCGACCAAGGAACTCATTCCTTCGATTCTCCCCAAATCATTATAATCCAAAGCAAAAATCACTTCTGCCTCTTTTAGTATTTGAGCCGAAAACATTCGGGTATTTTCATAAACTAATACCTTATCAAAATCCTTCATCCAATTTAGAAATTGAGGCATTTCCGTTGGCATAATGACGGTAATTCGATGTCCTTGTTTTTTTAAGTAATGGTAAAGCCCTAAAGAAGCTCCTAGAGCATCGCCATCAGGGTTGGCATGAGAGGTGATTACAATCCGCTTCGGGCTTGTTAATAAGTCTCTTAATTGTTCAAAATTTTGCATAATAGGAATTAAAGTTCTTATCTGTTTATTGATGGGGGGAAATCTGTCTAATGGTTTTCCTCGGTTTTATAGTTGTATACAAACATACAAATTATTGCAATTTATTAATACTTTTTAGTGATTTGATGCGGCATACATTTTAACCAAAGCGTCAAACATTGATTTGCTAGCCGTCTGACAACCATCCTTATACATCATGCTAAACACCTCGTCAGGTCGCTCTTTTTCATAGGCTTTATCCATTTGAAAGACCTTTACACTACCCGTTAAGGTCTCTGGATTTGCTAAAATTGCTAGATGTTCGGGGTTGGTCAAATCCTTAGAAGGATCTGTTATTTGTAGCCCAGTCATGGTAATTTTATCAGCTTGGCAATAAAACACTCGGATGGTGTCTTTTGTTCTATGTTGCAAACATTCTATATTAGAAAATACTTTTTCTAATACAATATCACTAAACAATTCAATTAATTCATGTACTCGTTCCGCATTCTTTTCCTTCAAGGCAACCCACTCATCAGCAGTAATCTGGTTGGAGGCTAAAAATTGGATAAAATCTTCTTCTAAAGATTCTAATTCTTCTGTTGTTAATCGTCTAAATCTCATCTTAACTACTTATCGGTTCTCTATGGCAAATTTGTCTTCTTTTAGACTTGAACACATGATGCCAAAATATATTAATAGCCAAAAATACTCATTTTTATTGAACATCTTTTTGTTAATACTCCGTTAATTTTTTGCTTTTTTTTGCAAAAAAGCAAAAAAACATCTTGTATCCGATTGATTATCAAACAACTAACACTTTGAGCAGCAAAATCACATCGTTTTGATAATCAACTGCGTAGCACTCATATAATAATTGAATACGATTAGCTTCGCTGCTACTACGTGAGCCTTGTTACTCACTCTGTTTAGCTGCGCTGCTACTGTGTGGTGTTATGCGCTATCGCTTATGAGCCAGCATAGCTGGGTTCGGGTTTTCAACGGAGTAATGTTTGTATAAATAGTCATTTTAAAACCTAGGCGCAAAACCCTCCTATAAATCAATCCATTTGAAGACTCCAATAAGCCTTTGGGGGCTTCTCACAAAAACCAATTTGCCGCCATTACAACCAATCATCTAGCTATAATAATAATTTTTGGCACCATTATAGAATAAGGTTTATTGAAATATATTCCCAAACCGAAAGACGCCTCAACATGAAACAACGAATTTATTATATCCTCATTTTTTGCCTAATTAGTATCACTAATAATTATGCTCAAGCTACGCTAAAATTTCATCAGACTTTTGCCTCAATGAATGCAGACAAAATAAATATGAATGTTGATAGCGATAACATCACCATCAAAACCATTAAAGGTTCTCGTATTGTTGTTGAAATGCTCATTAAGATTTCGTCCAACAACAGCCGTTTGTTAGAATTTATTGCCGCAGGTGGGCGATACGATTTAGAAAAGAAATTTGATGATAACCAACACACCTTAGTGCTAAACTCAAAAAAAATCAAGGATATTATCACCATTAAGGGAGAAGAAATAAAAGAAGAAATTGGGTATGTCGTTTATGTTCCAGAAACAACCCAATTTGTCCACGACACCATTGCGAGTCGCTAGGCTATATTTTTTTATAAGTTATGGTTATGTTCATGCTGGATTCTTCGAACCTTCACCGCTCTGAATCCATAAAGATTTAGAAAACCCAATGCAATAAAAACAAAAATTGTCCCCACATACAAAATGATACTCGGCAACTCCATAAAATGGACCGACTCAGATACTCTACCTATTACACCTGATAAGACAAAACATCCTGCTGAGAGGTACAACAATGCGGTAGATCGAGTCAGCAATCCCAATTGCTTGATTTTTATATCAGAAACCATGTGTTGAAAAGGGCTACACTTGTTAGATAGCAAATCATTTATTTCAGCACTAATTGCTATGGTCTGTGTAACTGTTGACATAATTATTAATCCGATGGCAGGTAAAATTGTAATCGGTAGATACCATTCCATGTTTTTAAGTTTGATGCTATTCTGAAAAAATGAAGATCCTTTGACTACTACTCCCCTAAGCAGTTTATTCTATTGATTAAGAGTGACCATCAAAGAATGAAACTATTCTTGTAATTCGTCTTGTTGAATTAATTGTTTAAACACCGATTTAGAGAACCTCACATATTCCTCTCTTTCTAGGTCAAAACCAATCCATTGATATCGATTCCCATAAGGGCAAGAGGGGGCTGCTTCCTCCCCTCCAGAACGAAGTTCATAACGACAAGAATCCGCCGAATATTCCTCCATATTTACCTTACGAATTGGTGTGTTCATCTGAATGTTGATAGCTTGTTTTGCATTTTGGGCAAATCAGTTCTTCCCCATTTCCTTGTCGTTTTAAGGCAATCCCCGCAAAGTGTTTGTTGGCATAAGATTGTACCCACCCCACATCGGACTCATTAGTATTTATATCGAGGTTTTCTTTTTGAACGGCCTCATAGAGGTGGTCTCCATATTCATATCTCCCCCAACAATTAGGACAATAGCCTTCTGGATACTTTTGTTCCTCAGCAGTGTTTTTTTTCTTTAAATAATTTAAAAGAGATTGTATTAGACTCATAATTATTGAATTTAATTAAAATAAACGTTTAATCGTTCGTTGATTAGGAATGCTTTAATTAACCAACACTTAAGTAATCGTTCACAATAATTTACAGGAAAAAATAAATCTTTTTGCACTACTCTTCATCAAAAAATTTCGTCTTAGCTCGCTAAGACTTCAACTTTTTTCTTTGATTAGCACTAAAAATAATTCTTTTTTTACCTATACTTTTTTATGCTCGCTTACTTAAAACAAACAAGCTACTGATAATCCATCAAATACAGCTTCCCAACGAACTAATATTATTTATCACTTAGGTATTTTCCGATAACTATTGCTGTAATAAAAGTAAGGTAAAAGTTTCCAACCAAACCTAGAAAAACAGCCATCTTTTTTGCTACTGGGGTCAAGGGAGCAATATCGCCATAACCAATTGTTAATAAACTGACAAAGCTAAAATAATTGAGATTCTGAAAGCGGTTTTCTCCCACTCCTAAATTGCTAAAAGAATTGGGCGTTGATAGTTCTACTAAAGTAAACAAAAAAGCCCCAATAAAGCCCAACATAATAAAGCCTGAAAAAGCTGCTGCAATTGTTTCATTGCCGACCTCTTTAGCCATCAAAATATCTTTGTAGACCTTGACGGAAGCCAATAGAAAATAAATCATAAACAGCCCTCCTATTGTAAATCGTATTAGCAAATCATCAAACCACCAAAATAACAAACACTCTATCAAAAGAATCGCACTTAAGATTAAAGCAAGGATATAGACCCATTTTCTCGCATTTCTAAATAAAAGTAGACCTATTAAAACATTTTGAAGAACAATCGCATGTTGCCAAAAGCCTTCAAAACCATGCGGCATAAAAACCTGCCCAAATAAAAGAACAAGAAGGCTTAGCAGGTAAATTTCATTTTTTTTTTCAGAGCATTCATTTTTCTTGCTTTTGTTTAGGGTAATTTTTTTAATGCAACAGCATTGATACAATAACGTAAACCACTAGGAGGAGGACCGTCTTGAAACACATGTCCAAGATGCGCATCACAAGTATTGCAAACCGTTTCTATTCGATACATCCCAAAACCTTTATCCTTGTGATAAGCCAGTGCATTCGCTTGAAGGGCTTGTGTAAATGAAGGCCAGCCTGTCCCACTTTGAAATTTTTCTTCGCTATCAAACAACGGTGTTTCGCAACAAACACAGGCATATTTTCCTGGCTCAAAAAGATTGCACAAGTCGGAACTATGTGCTCTTTCTGTTCCTTTCTGCCTTGTTACTCTAAATTCTTCAGGGCTGAGAATAGCTTTCCATTCTTCTTCTGTTTTTTCGACTCTTCTATCTGGTTTGGGGTTTCCATTATTAGCCAGTTTGAGTACATCAATCCATTTAAGCATCATTATATTTTTTTAATACTCCGCTGATTTAACTACGTGGTAACTACGTTGCTAGGTAGCTAGTGCGCTATCGCTTATGAGCTCCCTGAGGTCGGTTCGTTATCACTCGTGAGCCAGTTCTGGTTTCTAGCGGAGTAATGATTTTTATAAGCATACACTATAAGAAGTTGCTATCTTACGGTATAAGTACATGAAGAAATACAATTAATTGTTAAGTTGTTATCAGGTATTTAGAAGTTCACTAATTTTTAAATCTAGGCGAAGTAACCCGTTGTTGGGATCAGATCCAAAAATAGAATAAACCACCTTCCCTTCCTCGTCAACCAAAATCCAATGGGGGGTTCCTCCTGCGCCATAATTGAGACAGGTCGTATCGTAATTATAATCTTTAAAGATCGGAAAACGAATATAAAACTCCTCTTTAGCCTTTTCAAAATAAGCCGCATCAAAATCAACTCCTTCAAAATTGGTATGAATTCCCAAGACATTGATACGTTCCCCGTTTTCATAGACCACCCGATTAGCATAAGGAATTGCTCTACCCAAGCAACCTGGGCATCCAAGACTAAAAAAAAGAATTAATAAAGGTGTCCCTTGGTAATCTTTAGGGGTAGGAAGCGTTTGCCCCTCGTTAATTGGTTCAAGCAACCAATCGGGCAAGGGCGCACCAATTTCTATTAAACTGATATTAAGTCTATTGTTCATCATTTTTTATTATAATACTTCGTGGATTTTTTATGTTTTGTGTAGGAAAATTAAAAAATTCACGAAGAAATGTTATTACAAATAAGTAGGCAAAATGAATGGGTGGTTGCTAAATTTTAATCTCTCCGTCGTAGGCAACCAACTTAAGGGTATATTGTTAAAAACATCCCGTTCTTCTTTTTTAAGAACTGCAAGACAACATAGAACACCCCACTTTATTCCTTGCCCATTCTGGACGTTTTGCAAACCATCGTTGATATTCAGGTTGCTCCTCATAAGGCTTTTTAAGCATTTGGTAGAGTTCTTCAATTAAGGAATAATCTCCTGAATTGGCTTGGTCAATGGCTAATTGTGCCATATAGTTCCGCAATACATATTTAGGGTTGATGCGATTCATAAACACTTGGCGTTCTTGGTCTGTTTTTTTGTCTTTTTGTAATCTCATTTTAAATTTAAACAGCCAATCCTGCCACAATCCCAATACGCTATCATTCAATTCTTCAGGTTTATAAAAAGCATCCATTATAAAATCCAATGTTTTTATCCCCCCAGTAATGGACGTATCCTTTACAAAATAAAAAAAGTTTCGGAAAAATAACGTCATATCAACTTCTGACTGTTGCAATAAATCGGTTAAATCATGGATTAGTTTTTCGTCTCCTTCTTCTACAGATTCTAATCCCAACTTATTGAGCATCATGCTTAAATACTTTTTTGCATAATCCACTCTAAATTGCTGTAAAATAGCTTCCAAAGGTTCCGTTTCTTCTACTAATGGGTAAAGTGCATTGCCCAACTGAGCCAGATTCCACAACGCAACTCCAGGTTGATTGCCAAATCTATAGCGTCGATAATCTTTATCGGTTGTATTAGGCGTCCAATTGTGGTCATAACCTTCTAACCACCCATAAGGGCCATAATCTATTGTCAGTCCCAAAATAGAAAAATTGTCTGTATTCATTACGCCATGTACAAAGCCTACTCGCTGCCAATGGATAATCATATCCAGCGTTTTAGTAGCCACTTCTTGAAAAAATTGAATATAGGCTTGTTTTGTTCCCTTTCCTTCCTTAATCTCTGGAAAAAAATGCCGAATCGTATAATCTGCAAGTATCTTTAGATTCTTTATATCTTGCCTAGCGGTCAATAATTGAAAATTACCAAAACGAATAAAGGAAGGAGCTACCCGACAAACAACCGCCCCCTTTTCGTAAGCAGCATTACCATCATAAAGCATATCTCGCCAAACTTGATCCCCAGTCAGTGCCAATGACAAAGATCGAGTTGTTGGAATGCCCAAATGATGCATTGCTTCACTACACAAATGCTCCCTTACGGATGATCGCAACACTGCTAGTCCATCGGCTGAACGAGAATATGGTGTTCTGCCAGCTCCTTTAAGTTGTAATGCCCATTGCTGGGCATTATGCCTTACTTCTGCTAAATTGATGGCTCTACCATCACCTAACTGTCCTGCCCAATGCCCAAACTGATGCCCTCCGTAACACATTGCATAAGGACTTGTTCCTTCCATTTTTTTTGCTCCCGAAAAGATTGCTAAGAATTCATCTGAATGCTTATCCTCTTCTTTTAACCCTATTGCATTCAACATTTCATCAGAAACATGAATCAGTGTTGCTTTTTGAGGCGCAATGGGATCGACATAAGAAAAACAAGCATCATAAACTTGCCTTGGAACATTATTTCGATTCTTATCCGCTGGCAGTTCTGTATTAAAGGTATCGTTTATGGTTAATTTCATTGGTCTATGTTAAAATCTTTAATTAGAGATTGAGCGATTGCTCGTTGCAGGAAATCACCTTCACTACAATCGATCTACTAGGGGCAAAATAGTTTATCTCTAGCAAATTGTCTTTAAAAATTCAATTGCTTTTTCTGTATTCAGATGAAAATCATTAAAAATGACCCTTCCTTTTTGATCAATTAGAATAAACCAAGGTGTCCCTCCTGTTCGATAGTGATACATGGTTGAAGAAATATTTTGTGTTGCTTCTGTTCCTACATCATGCCCAAAAGGGATTGCTAACTCATATTGTTTTTGAATCTCTTTTACTTTTGCAAATGTATTTTCATGCTGCCCTTCAAAGACAGTTTGAATCGCTATAAAAGCTACCTTATCATTCTCTTTTAGTGCTTCTACCATTTTTTTTAATGCAGGTAAACCTTGACTGTGACAGCCTGGGCACCAAGCCTGAAAACAATAAATAATTTTAAATTTTCCTTCATAATCTGCTAAGAATATTGAGTCGGATTCTTCTCCCTTTTCATTGATCCACCTTGGAACACTTAATTCAGGAGCTTGATTACCTTCTAGCCCATATTTATTTGTTCTGTTCGCCATTTTTAACTTGTTTATATTGAGAATACTCCATTGGTTCGCTGTGACTATGTGCTGCTTATGGTGTTACTTACTCCTTTAGTGCATTATCGCTTATGAGGAAGTTGAGTCATGAGAATAGTTTGTGTATTTTTCTACACACAACACTGATAATCAAAACTAAACAACAACTAAATAAATGCACTGTTATTTCTTTAGCCATTCCGCATAATACTGTTTCAATTTTTTAATTTTAGGATTGATAACAATCTGGCAATAACCAGCATGGGAATTATTGTTGTAATAATTTTGATGATACAATTCCGCAGGATAAAATTTTTCCAATGCTACCAATTCAGTTACAATTGGATTTGGAAAAAGCTCCTTAAGCGCATCGATTGTTTTTTCTGCAATAGCTTTCTGTTCTTCATTGTGATATAAAATGATTGATCGATATTGCGTCCCCTTATCTGCCCCTTGCCTATTTAATGTGGTTGGGTCATGACTGGTCATAAAAATCAATAACAAATCTTCATAAGAAATCACTGCTCCATCAAAGGTAACTTGTACCACTTCTGCGTGTCCTGTTTGACCAGAACAAACCGAACGATAATTGGGAGTAGTCTCCTTACCACCAGCATATCCCGAAACCACCTTCTCAACTCCTTTTAATTGTTGAACAACTGCTTCTATACACCAGAAGCAACCGCCGCCAAAAGTAGCAATTTGTTTGTTTTTCATTTTCTTTGTTTTTTAGCCAAGGAAATAAAATTATTACTGGTACAAAGATAAGAGGAAGTGCCTATTATCTTGTTAGGTATTCTTCCCGCTGTTTTGTGAATTTTACCTCAAAATACAAATGAACATTTTTTCAAAAAGACAGGCTAAAAACATTACAAAGGTAGTCTAAAAGATCATTTTTATCCTTTTTTAAAATTCCCTACAATTTGTTTATTCTTCCCGACACCAATAAAAAATAACTATTTCTTTAAATAAGATAGAAGGACTCCATCTAGGAGTTGTAGAGATAAAGGAAGTTGTCGTTTGGATGGGCTTTTAAATGACTTTTCACAAAGTCGCTCGAAAAGAGGAAGGAGCAACTCCCGCTCGAACACTAAAAAAGTGGCTAAAAGATTGAACGTCTTTAAAATTTAGTTCTTCAGCTATTTCATAAATCAATTGATCGGTGTATAACAGCATTCTCTTTGCCTCTAAAAATCGACGTTCATTAATAATTTGAAGCGGTGTTCTATTAATATACTTACTAAAGATATTAGAAAGCGTTTTGGGGGACTTGTGCAGTAATTGGGCGTAATCGGATACCTTTGAATGGGTTTTATAGTTTTTTTCAACAAGATAATTGAATTTTCTAATTAGAGCGACATTGCTATTATCAGTAGGTAGGTTATTATTTTGCTTTTTATAAACTCTAAGGCATAAAATCAAAAATCGCTTGAGTAAACTTCTCAACATCTCTAATTTAAAGTCATCCTCCTCTTCCATTTCCATCATAAATACCTCCCACAATAACTTAAACTGCTTGATGGTATCTGCTGGCAAAATAATTTTAGGCACATGTTGTTCTCCAAAAAAAAGCAAGCCTCTACAGCCCAGCTCATCGTTGCTCTCTACGCAATAAAATTGCCTAGAAAATTGAATCACATTCAGTTGTTGAAATTCAAAGCTATCAACATTATAAAATTCTGTCAAAAAAATAACACAATTTTTTTTTATCCTAATTTCCTTATTGTCAACTTTAAATTGGGCATCGTTTCCTACATTCCAGATGACACTTAAGCCCTCGTCTAGCCTCCTACAAAATTGATCGTCTTGTTGAGATGCTATCGTCGAAATAAAAAGCGTTTCATCTATTTTAGTATTAAACTTCATCCCCTTTAATCATTTATTGATTAGACGTTATCACAAACTTTGTTTATGGATCTGCTTGTTCTCCAGTTCAGGATAACGTCTATTCTGTAATTTCAATTCTTTAGATTTTTTCTAAGGCTAATTGTTTATGTTTGATTTGTTTTCGAATGCGAAACAATTCTGCAATGGTTTTGGGCAATTGTCCCAAATGCCCCTTGCTTCGAGCATCATCAGCCCAACATACTGGAATTTCTTGAATTTGAAAACCTTTTAGTTGTGCTAAAGCTAAGGCTTCCAAGTCAAAAGACCAACCATTTGTGGCCGTATCTCCAAAAACAGCAGTAGCTACAGATGCTTTGAATGCCTTAAAACCACACTGCGTATCCAATATCCCTGGCAAGAGTATTTTTTGAATAATAACATTAGCAAATCGACTCCACCAACGGCGATACAAAGGCTGGGGATTACTAACTACTGCGCCCTCTATATAACGAGAACCAATAGACACATCAGCCTTTTCAAAAAGAATAGGGTGAAGCAACTTATCCAATTGATCAGCCTCTACAGAGCCATCCGCATCGGTCATAATCCGAATTTCTCCTAGTGCATTTAACATTCCTACTCGTACCGCTGCGCCCTTTCCTTTATTTTCTGGGCATTGAATAAGTCTCAAGTTAGGAATTCTAGTACAAAGCTGTTGGATCAATAGCACCGTATCGTCAGTAGACCCATCATCCACAACAAGCAGTTCGTAGCTAAAGTTCATTTCTTCTAGCGCTTCATAATAGGATACAATAGTGGGTTCAATTCGTTCTACTTCATTGTAGGCAGGGAAAATAATGCTTATATCTTTCATTTTGATTTTGATTGGTGGTGAGAAAACGAAGCGTTGTTGTTACGCTTGATGGTATTTAAGAAGCAATTAAGTAGTTAAAAATCTTCTTGGTGCCGAAAGGTATCTAGCCGACTGCCGATATGGGCATAAGCATGCGCACAACGCTTAGAGCAAGATTTGTACATATGAAAACAGGCTTTGATTGTTTCCTTATTATAATCACTAATATGCTTTGCGGGAAAACCGCTTCTAGGTTGGCACAAGTGAACCAGCCCATGTTCATCAATGTGAAAATAACGAGCCCCAGAACGGCATTTCCAATCATTTTCTTCTCCATTCACTAAAGGCAATTGGAAACCATCATTCAAAATAGCAGGAAGCCGACCACGCATCTTTCGAATGGCAAAATAAGCGTCTTGGTTCTCCTTATTGAGTGGAATTGCGGCCCCATTAGCATCTCGAAGCAAAGAACATTGAGCATCAAATCCTAAATCCAAAACGATTTGAGTTACTGCTATTGCCTCTTGTGGAGGACAGGCTCCCAAAACAGTATTGATTCGTACCTTAAATTCAGCTAATTCTGCCAATAAATCCAACTTGGGGCGCAAAATGTCCATGGTTTTTCGAGAAACCTTATTTTTTTTCATTCCATCACAGGAAATCTGTATGGCATAGAGCCCTGCATCGTTAAGCTGCTGTATAAGTGCTGGCTTTAATAGAAATCCATTAGAATTCATCATCGGAACCATTCCAGCATCATAAATATAGCGTACGAGTTCTACGATATTGGGATGCATCAATGGCTCTCCGCCATTAAGCGTAACAAAAACCACTTTCAACCGCTTAAATTCGTCAATGCGTGCTTTGAGCGTATCCAAGGGAATCGGTGGCGATACATTGTCATATTCAAAACAATAACCACAAGATAAATTGCAGCGTTTGGTAATCAAGAAATGAGCGACCAAAGGGCGATAGGGATCAGCAGCAGCAGCCATTACTAATTTAGCTACTTTTAGATCATAGCGTTTTCTTCGAATAGAGGGAATAGAAAAAAGCTTTTTCATAATCAGAAGATGTTTTAGTTTAATACTTCAAAATCATTCCTAAAACGCCTTCTAAAAAACAATTGGTTCCACTTTTTTGTCAAGGAAAACTTAAAGGCAAGTTATTAACTCTTAATGTATTTTATTCATGTTTTAGCAATATTCCGCAAGTAAAAAACATCTAAAACGCTATAAATCAAAGCCTCCATTTTTAATTAAATGATCACCATGAAACTAAACATTGCCAACCAAAGTGGTAATTTGTGTTAACAAATAGTTTCACTTGTTAAATTATTTATTACATACAAGACTCCCTAAAAGCTAGATTTAATGTTCTTCTTTTAATTCAACCAAGTGTTCTTCCAAGCTATAAAACACTTCTGGCTGCACGGGAATTTCGGAAATAAGATAAGCTCCTCCAGCCAAGATTGCAGTACTAGCCCACAGTATTCCTCCCCAATTCCAAGGAATTGCTTCAAACACAAAGGGATAAGCAACCAATAACAGAATTAGCGCCATCAACAATTTATTCAAGAAATTTTTATCGGCATGAAGACTGATCCAAGTATGTATTTCAGGGATTCTGAGCCAATATATCCCCAAGAGCAATACATTCACAAGCCACCTGATGCTCCAAATGGTCGCTATATTCATATCAGGAATGTTGTCGTTTAGCATATCATTCCACATCTCAAATTCCAATTCATAGCCCAACCAGCCATTAGCGAAAGGAAAAAAGAAACTGGTACAATAAAGAAGAAGAAAAAAGTGCAACAAGTACCGCATGAATAAGAATATGTTTCGTGAACAATCAAGAACCAGACGGCACTAGTTCTTCTATAATTTCTTTGATCCAATCTGCATTAGATAAAGGAGTTGTTTGGGTATATAAATCTTTTAACTTAGTGTATTCCTTGTCTAACTTGTTTTGGGATAAAAAAGTTGACTTTTCCTTTAACTTTGCTGCTTTTTTGACAATTCTTAACATATTTAAGGTTGCCTTTTTTCGATAATCAGACTGTGTTTTGTGCCGCATTACATATAATCTAAAGGTATCGATCAAATTAATCAATGGCTCAAACTCTTGTAATTCATAATAACTTTGAAGTTGTACGGTTTTAGCTCCTACTCCATACGATATATCAGTAACACTAATGGTCATCAATAATTGCAAGGCCTTTGTATATTGCTTGGTAGCGTAATAAAAAACGGCTAGATTATAATTAAAGGCATTTTCTTGCACCTCGGAGCGTAGTTTTCGTTTGTTGGTATGAATAAATTGCTCTGTCCAAGCATAATCTTTGGTGCGCACGCCAGCCGTTACAATATTCTTGTAATCGCTTTCGGATAGATAACCTTCTTCAAAAAGCAATTTTTTGGCTAACTTTTGCTTGTAAATATTCAAAAACTCATTGTAATAACGAGTCGCCCCATTGTTAATTTTTCGAATGCAAAAGTTTTCGGCATAATCATAAATCAATAGTAATTCTTCTGGTAAAAAAAACGTAGCATACCGCTCAACCAAGACTTTTAACGCCTGATAATCTGCATCCTTACTGTCTCGTAATGTTTGCAAAATTTGATAATAAATATGTACAATAGGATGTTTTTCTAATTCAAAACTCCCTTGCTTTACCTCAACCAATAATTGTTCAATATAACTTACTTTATAATTAGCCTGAATAACGATGTTTCTACTCAACATATCGCAAGCCATTTTTAACTTTTGAGCAAAATAGAAAGCATCTAATTGGTCGTTCTGTAATTGCAAATTTTCATCGTACAAACGCTGATTTTTATCTAAATGAATTTGATTGAGCATTTCATAATAAAGATATTTTTCATAGTACAAATTAGCGGTCTGAAAAGGATAGTGTTCTTGCAATAATCGGTGTTGCCTAATATGACTAGCCGCTTGTTTGGGGACTCCTAATTGATGAACAGCTTTTAGCGCATAATATTTTTTTCTAAATTCATTTTGCTCATATTCCTGATAAGCCAAAAAATTACTCAATAGCTCCAATAATTTAGAAACGACATAATTAAATTTTACTTCGTTAAATGCCAGCTTAGGAAATACAACACTAAAAATCTTTCGCTTATCAATACCAGTTTCTTGAAAATCAACACCATACTCCAACAAACAATCTAATAAGGTAGTCGTGGCTTTGTGCTTATTAAAAAAAGGACTGTGCACGTATTCTTTGAAATTCGCTAGATTCCGAGTAGATAATTGGCTTAAAACGGTTATTAGTTTACTTCTATTCAAAACAAAAATAATTATAATTTATTCAAAATAAAATTTTAAACAACTGATTTTCAACAAATATAAGATTAAATAGGATTATTCAAATATTATTTTAGCATAAAAAAGTACTTTTTTAGAAAAACCAAATGCCCTATGTTTGTATTATCAAAATAGATCATCCATAAACACCTTAAAGTCCTTCAATTAAAACCTAATAATATCTAAATAATGTATCCTCCAACACTAAATAAAATAATTATGACACTCCACCAACTTATACTATGTTTTTTTACCTTACTTCTGGGTATACATCATGCCAATGCAACCCATGTCTATGGTGCAGAAATCACCTATCAATGCATAGGAAACAATCAATATATTATTGAGCTCGAACTCTTTCAAGATTGTGGCGCAATAGCCCCGACGTCCTCAGCCTCTATCAATATAGCCTCTACCTCCTGTGCTATCTCTCAAAATATCAGTCTACCCCAAACTGCCCTAATTGATATTACCCCCGTTTGTCCTGGAGGAACGAGTCCCTGTTTAACTGGCGGTTATGGCACTTATCGAGTCCTCTACTCCGATACCATTAATATTGTCTCTTGCTCCGATTGGATTTTTTCTTATACCAACTGCTGTAGAGGTGCATCCATTGTTAATCTAGCCACTTCTAGTTCTTCCAACTATGTCTATACATCTCTTGACAATAGCTCACAGTACAATAATGCTGCAAAATTCACAGGAACAGGGTACGTTTATGCCTTTTTAGGTCAAACGCAATCTTACTATAGTCATGCCTATGATTTAGATGGAGATTCTTTGGTATTTAGCCTTAGCAACCCTTTGTCCAGTGGTGCCATTCCTCTATCCTATTCTCCAGGTTATGCCGTCAGCAATCCTTTGGGGATGAACAGCCCAACTACCTTTGATCCTCAAACGGGAAAGTTAACCTTTACCGCCAATATACAAGGTTCTTTTATTGTGGGATTACAAGTAGAAGAATATAGAAATGGCGTATTAATTTCATCCGCCAACAAAGACATCTATGTTGTTGTATTTAATGGCGCAAATAATAATCCTGACTTTACCGTTTCTAATGTGCAAGGAGGCTATTTAGAAGATAATGTTTTTCACGTGACCGACCCAAGCCAACTAAGCTTTGATATTGTGGCAACCGATACCACTCATCCCAATGATACGTTAACATTTAGCAGTGATATAGCTGCGATTGGAGGCTCGTTTACTAGCTCAGGAACCAACCCTGCTACTGCTAGTTTTACTTGGCCAAAATCGATTCCACTGATCCAAGAATTTACCGTTAGTATAGTAGACAATAACTGCTCCCCTCTTGCTGCTGGAGGTCAATACTTTGGTTTTGCCATTAAGCATTATGACAATTGTATACCAGACTCGGTACAGGCAGTTATTGCAGCGGATTCGATACTCAGTATTTGTGCCTATGATCCCAATAGCCTAATTAATACCGTATCGCCAACCACAACGACCTATGGTACCTTGAGCATCGATAGCATTCAGAATTTATTGCTATATACCGCAGGCTCTACGATTCAAGTACAAGAATCTTTTTGGGCTTATCTCTCAGTCAACAATGGACCAACCATAGATTCCGTTTGGGTGGATGTTACAACAACTTCTTGCGTTTGGGCAGGAGATGCAGACACCAACAAGATCGTCAATCATTTTGATTTATTGCCTTTGGGTTTGGGGTATGGTCAAACGGGGCCCATTCGCCCCAATGCAGGGATTGATTACGACTGTGAGCCTGCACTCAATTTTGTAAATAGTACTCCTGTTACAGGAACTAATTACAAACATTCTGATACCAATGGAGATGGTCTTGTGGATGATAATGATACCATGGCCATTGTACTTAATTGGGGGCAAATCCATGCTAAAAATGGCAGTTCCTCCTCTTCCAATGCCATTCCTTTTTATGTAGAACATGAAACGGGATTAGCAGGACAAATGCTCCAAGTTCCTATTATGTTAGGCGACTCAACGATTTTGGCAGATAGCATCTATGGGATTGCCTTTACGATCAACTATGATGAAACCATGGTAGATACGAACTCTGTATTTGTAGATTTTAATACTTCTTGGTTAGGAACCATTCATTCGGATATGATTTCGGTTCAAAAAGATTTTTATTATCAAGGAAAAATTGATGTTGCTGTTGTTAGAACAGATCAAACCAATAGAGATGGCATGGGTCAAATTGGCAGCTTCAACCTAACCATCAAAGATGATATTCTCAAAAAAGCAACAACGCAACGTCTTGATTTGGTAATCTCTGATGTTCGAATGATTAGTAATATAGAAACCGAAAGCGCTGCCTCTACCCCTCCTACAGGCATTCTTGTTACGCTCATTACGCCAACGGATCAATTGCAGGCAACGGATCATTATGTCAATGTATTTCCTAATCCTGCTAAAACCAAAATTCAAGTTCAGACCAATGACCAACTTCAACAACTTTCACTCTATAATTTAGCTGGTCAGATCGTTGTTGCGAATACTCCTAAACAGTCTAATGCTACATTGGACATACAAAATTTACCCGCAGGCATTTATATCTTAAAGGTTCAGACAGCACAGCATACAAGCACTCAAAAAGTGCAAATTACTCGATAATATGTTTTAGCTCATTTAGGTTGACTTTAAAAGTCCCCACTTGCTCTAAGTGGGGCTTTTTTATGCTCAATTGTCAATTTTCACATGATTTATGTTTATATTTAAGGTTCTTTGACATATCGTGTGGAATATTAAACAACCCAGCTCTCTTATTACTACTTTTGTTATAAGTTATAGGTCGTAAGTCGTATGTTTAGTCTCTGTTAATACAGGACTTACGACTTACGACCTATAAACTTTCTTCTAAACCACATAAACGTAGTGCACGAGCAGTTTGGTATGGTGTACCAACGGGGATGCCTAGCAGCGAAGCTAAAAGTAGCAGAAAGTTTACCCTTTGTTAGTGCTTGTCACACAATTTGTCAAAGAACGATATTTAATACAACATCCCCCTCCTAAAATTGCCCCCAAATTATTGTTCACCAATCATTAGGCTGTTACTCTTTTCCCCTTGTTCCCAACATAGACAGTTGAAGATGTGCCATTTAAAACAACATGAAAAAGCAAATTAGTTGGGTAATTTTGCAGCTATGGGCTGGTATTTTAATTTCTTATGGTCAAGAGATACAGTATTTTTCTTCTGACAGTAGCAGTTATATCCTAATGGATGTCTATGCTCAAATTGGAAATCAAATTTATACCCTTCAAGATAGTTCAGTAGGAGAATGTTGGGCAATAGTTGCACAAAAAGATTTCAACAACAATGGATATTTAGATCTTCTATTAGGTCACATTCATGGTTGTGGGGGCAACTGCTGTGGCAATAGTTATTCTTTTATCACTTTTGATAAAAACCACTTTGTAAGAACCCAAGAAGTTGGCAATGGAGATTATCTTCATACAGAATTGTGGAAGGGCAAGTTATCCATTCTCTTACAAACCAATGTCAAGGACTCTGTAACGGGGCACCAAAAATGGCTCAAAGAACGTTATGTTTTGCAAGGAGATAGCATCGTCAAAATAGAAACTTACAAGGCCTCAAAAATCAATACTAGTGAAAGTGATTATTTGCTACAATGGAATAACCGTAACTATCCTGCCAATAGTCATTTTACCCATGTTATAAAAAAAGAAGGACAAAGCCTATGGGCATTAGCCAATAAATACCAGACTACTGTTTCAGCCATCAAAGCACTAAATCAACTGCCCAACGATTTTATTTTCATTGGAGATAGCCTCAAAATTCCAATCCCTGATACACAAGCTTTTCATTTGCACGCCATCCGTACAGCAGGAGAAACGCTCTGGGCAATTAGCCAACACTATAACGTTCCCGTTGCTGTTATCAAACGAGTTAATGGCATTGATGGAGATACGATTAAAGTTGGGGAAACACTAAAAATCCCTAAGACGCATTAAACAAACATCAAGAACAAGCGACCGCTCTTATCTTCGCTCTATAACAATCTATTAATCTACGTTTTGTTCCCTTTGCCTCTAGCCAAAGCTGTATCAAAAAGTCTTCTTTATTTTGCTCTTTCCACTTTTCATAAACAGGCAAAAACTGTTCTATTTCCGTTGGATAATATTTGTTAAATCGATTTAAAAAGAACATCTCTAAATCTGTATATAGTTTATTTTTTTTGTGGAAATATTTGGCTTTATCAACAGCACTAGTCAAGGTAATTAGATTCCCTTGTTCATAGCCAATAATCACCTCCAATAATTTATTCCTCCTTTTATCCAATACACGCAATCCTCTTGAGGCAAAAGTCTCTTGCTCAAAAATAACTTGCAATACCCGATCAAAATTTCCCTGAATAAACTCATATTCAATCAAACTATTATACTCAGCATAAACACATTCATACAACGTTGTCTCTTTTAGGTCAAACTTAAATTCATCCCCTAAAGCAGTAGGAAGTAGACCCAATAATTTTAGCATTCGGCTATAACGGCGTATAATAGCGATCGATCTCGCTTTGGTCACTTTTCCCCAATAGTCCTTTGTTAACTCCTCTTCCCATTTTTTTAAAAGGGTTGCCAATTCTAGATGTTGACTTGTCTCATTCAAACCATAGGCATAATTTGCTAATGCAATAAAATAAGCTACGGGGGCTGTCTTTTTTAGGTAAGAATTTTCGATGTTTTCAAGAGCAATTTTGCCGACTTTGGTAAATTCTACATAATCTTTGGTCAATCCACAAAATTGAATTTGATTGGTTAGATACAACTGTCTGATCTTATCCGATTGCACCTTGCTATTTTCATCATTTTGTCTTTTGACCTCATAGATTTTGGGGTCTATTTCTTTTCCCATAGTAGGATGAGACCTCAAAAAAAAGAACTCTGCATTACATGCTCTGCCTTTTATAAACTGTCCATTCAACTGAGCAAGTTCGTTTAATTCTTTAAATATTTTTCTGGTTTCTTCCTTATAATCCCTATTTCTCTCAACCCCCTGCATAGCATCATGTTTCAACCACAATGCATCTAACCAAATTAAATAAAGTTCGTACGCTCTGCTTTTTTCAAGTATACCATCTACCTCTACCAATGCCTCTCCTAATAATCCTTTCTTGATTAATATTCTACAGTTCTCCATTTTATTTCGAAGCTGAGTTTCCATATCCGTCAACGCTTCATAAGATCTCAATCGTTCTAAAATAGCATCAAATAGATATTGCTTTTGAACCCTAAAATTTTTTTTGAGCTTAGATGATTTAATTTTTTTTAGCAATTTAGTTTCATCATAAACATCTAAAGCATTCAGAGCGTCGAATAACAGAGAATTATAGTTTTCAGTATTGGCAGTATATTTATTCAAATCTCGTTTAACATATCTTTTTTCTGCTACTGTCATCGCTTTTATCAACTTAAAAATAGAATCAGGTGCCTTTTTCATCTACACTTATATTTTTTAATTTGTCAAAAAACGGATGAAAACAAATGAAACCCCTAGCAACAAACGCTCAAATCATTAACCAACCTTCTAATCTAACCCACTAAATTTCAACAAAATAACACTCCTCACACTAGCCTTCAACCTCGTTAAACCCTTTATTAGCGGCTATTTTTTCTTTTGCACAAACCAATCTACTGCTCTATATTTGTTTCTGTAATCATCACAATAAATACTATATCTAGTATTCATAATAGATCGTCTAGCTTAAGAATAAAAACAAATCAACCTTTTTAACTAAAGTTTAAAGCTATAAATAGAATATAGCCTAGAATTCTTATGCTTTAGAACAAACAAAACAGACTGAACAACCGCCGTATATCTTACTCATCTTTGCCTGCTAAAGGTAATAGATAAGGAACTTATACCCCCAAATTTAAATTTTACAGTTCGCTTATTACACCAGCTCCTGTATAGCCATAAAACAGTAGGCATTCCCTAATCTACTCTAAATAAAAGCGGGATTATCTTAATTATTTAATTCAAATGAAGTACTTATTATTTGTTGCCCTTTTCATCAGTATTTTTGCTGTTAGTTGTGATGATGAAACAGAACTGCTGACCAACTCAAAAGACCAGACAACTAGCCTCCAAACACATGACCAAAGCGACATTGAAAACATTCTGAATCAAGTGAATGCAAATGGTCGTTATCAAAACATGTCTGATTGGCAAAAAATGTATCCATTGTATCATTTTGAGGGATTATCTGGCGAACCTGATTTACCACCTCCAAACTATGAAGGCACATACATTTCTCCATGTACGGGCGGAGGTGTTTGTGGTCCTTGTCTTGGATTCTGTACAAGAGGTACCAATATATTAGGAAAAAGTATTATTTCTGGTACTGCAAATGGTTCAGGAGTGGTGTCTGTTTCAAGATATAACAATGGATATAGGTTATATAGCCTAACCCTAGTTCGCCATCGCCAAACAGGAGCGGAAAAAATTATGTTTGATTTTAAAGACAAGGATTATTTTGTAGACAATGGCAATTTACAAATCAAGAAAGATGTCTTTTTAACCGATCAAATGGCAAGCATTCTCCGCAAGCAAAATATCGAACTAAAAGCAGGAATTTACCCTGTTGTTATTGATGCAACCACTGGAAATGCCCAAACTATTGTTGATGCAACAATTCATTAGATAGTATAGCGGTACGTTTAATTCCTCCATTAAAAGGTTTGAAAAGAGGCGTTTAGCCATCTTTTCAAACCTTTTAATTTTGCGCTATTGTTCTTCCTTATGCTCCCAATTGTCCAATTCTATTTCTGTACTTCTTGGGGTTCCTTCTGGAAGTTTCGGCGTATGTCTTTTTAGAAAAATCCATGAACATAATGCTCCAAAGATTAAGGTAAACCAAATGAGAAATTCTTTCATTTGCATAAAAATGAAAAAATCATAGGTTCCATGCAAGAGAATAGCACTAACCAAACCGAGCAATAGAAAGAAATCTTTCCGATTCTCTGAAAATTTGGCAAGCCCCACAAAATAGCCCATCAAAATGGCAAAAATAGCATGAGCAGGTACCGCTGTAATCATACGCAACAAGCCAATTTGGAAAGCCACATCAAAATCAGTCGTTCGTACGACAATATAAAGGATGTTCTCTAAGGTCGCAAACCCCATACTAATCATTACAGAATAAACAATTCCATCCATGGGTTCGTCAAACTCTTCTTTTGGAAATATATAATACCTTAAAAAAATATACTTGACAAATTCTTCACTAAAGGCTACTACCGCAAAGGTAAAGGTAAAAGTCATAAAAGGATCTCCCACCGTATTAAAAATTCCCAAATCTCGAATTCCAAACTCTTCCATTTTGATCGCAGGATAGGTGCTTAGCATTCCAAACACAAAACAGACCGTCAAATACCAAATGGGTTCTTTATAATGCCTATCTCGCCAATAAATATATAAGACAATTAAAAAACCAGGAAGGATGGACAATAACAACAGTAATGCTTTCATCTCGTTGATTTTGTTTGTTGGAGGGTAGGGATGATCGATCTATTATTCTAAGATAAAATTATTATTAAATAATAGCAACTTGTACAAAGTTTATAGTACTATTCTTGTAATAGTCCATTGATGTTTTATAAAAAATGCCTTATCCTCAATTATTTTGTGCGTGCTACGCCATTGATTATTACAGGAGCGAACAAAGCTAGGGTATCAGCGACTCAAACAACTTAAAATTGCATCCTTCAAAGAAATAGCTATGGGTTTTGCAAGCTGCTTCATTTCATGTTGCATCAAATAACCAATCCCTTTTTCTAAATTTAATGCATTTTGCGGTTGACACAAAAAGGTACCTGCTTCAGCAAACCGATTGGCCAAATACTCCTGTTCTGTCTGTCCTGGTGTAGGAATCAACAATACTTTATGACATTCCATCGCCACCAAATCCATAATGGTACTGTATCCCGAACGAGTAACAAGCACTCTACTTTGTGCCATTGCTTGTTCTAGCTCCTTCTGATTCATAAATGATCGCCAAAAAATGTTTTTCCCGATTTCCCGTTCTTCTCTTACACTAGGACGGCCTGCAACAATCAAAAATTGAAAAGGTAAATTTTTCGCTTGTGCTATTATTTTTTGTTCTAAATAGGTTCGCTGTGGTTCTGGTCCAGAAAGCACAACCAAAACATCCCATTTGAGCGATAGTTGAGTTGGGATAGACATCCTTGATAAGACCCCTATATACCGAACATTTTTTAATTTTTTTTGATGCGATAACAGCCCTGCCAAACTAGGTTCTGCTTCAACATCAGGAACCCAACACTCGTCAAACTTACGTATAAAATAATGATTGAATTTAGCCACAATAGACTCCAACCATGGATAGGGAATTTGTATATTCAATTGGTGCGTCAAAAAAATAGAAGGTATTTTTTTATGGTACATACCAAAACGGTTATCAGAAATTATGGTTGTAATTTGATGATCTTGGATAATAGAATTTAATTTTTTGCGTTCTAAACATATAGCATTTATAATTTTAGGGACTTGGGGCAGGATATTCAACAACATATTATCTCCCTTATAATGAATACCATAAGCTGGTAATTCAATCCTTGTTAGGTTAGGGTATTTTTGTTGAAGCAACAACAAGGCATCGCCATCAGAGGCTAAAACAACGTTAGCTCTCTGTTTTATAAATTCATCAATAATTGGAATACAACGGGTAGCATGACCTAAGCCCCAATTTAAGACGGCAATTAGTATGTTTTTTTGAGATTTCAATTGTTTTTTTTGCTTAAAATAGTGCAATAATCTTCTAACCAATAAAGATGGGTCACTTTTTGTAGAAATTATACTAACAGCATCTAATTTTTGTAGCAGTGGTTTGTTTTCAGTATACAAATGAATAATTTTTCGCAAAAAACGATTAACTTAGTAATTATTTACTACAATAATTCAGAACAAAAAACTATTGCCAACCTAAGAGGTTTATAATGCTTTTGGTTATCACTACTTTTATTCTGTACGCATATTTAATAAAAATAAAAGATTATGAAAAACACAAAAAAAATTTTAGTCTTACTTGTTGCATTGGTAATCGTAGTTGGTATGACTGGCTGTAAAGCAGGTTGTGGATGTCCTCATTGGTAAATTCTAATCTTTTGCTGCCCAATAAAGACTCAATTGATAGACATTTCCCAAACAAATCAATTCTACAAAACAAAAATATTACAACGATGAAATTAGCCGTAAAAAAGGTAGTTGCAATGGTATTAATAGCCGTTCTTTTAGCAGGGGTGAGCAGCTGCAGAACTCAACAAGGATGTCCTAATAATTTTTCGCTTGAAATTGGGAAGTAACGAAACTTCTGATTGATTCGATCCAAATACAATTAGTAGTTATTTTATCAATACTCCGTTAATTTTTTACGAAAAAAGCAAAAAATTAACGGAGTATTGTTTATATAAATAGGCTTTATCACGAACGGTGCAACCACCACATAAGTTAGTAAAATACATGTAATAATTTCTTCTTATGCTAAAATTCGTGATAAAGCTTAATAGTTCGTAACTTTCCACTGCATTAAAACGTCTATTAAAAACAGTAGTTGGATTGGCAGGTCTGACCATCTACTTGCTTTTATTTAAATAAATCTACTAAACATACATTTTTTAAATGTCCAAGATACTTGTAACTGGCGGTTGTGGTTATATTGGAAGCCACACCATTATTGATTTGATAGAAAATGGATTTGAGGTTATTTGTGTTGATAATAACATTAGATCCAATGCTAATATCTTACATGCTGTAAAAGAAATTACGGGTTGCTCTATTCCACATTATGCAACCGACCTTTGCGAATTAGATGCGCTCAAAGCAATTTTTGAGGAACATAAAGACATTGCTGGCATTATCCATTTTGCAGCCTACAAAAGTGTTCCAGAATCGGTTCAATATCCCATCAAGTACTATCAAAATAATTTGAATAGCTTACTCAATATACTGACCTGCATATCCGATTATCACATTCCCAATTTTATTTTTTCTTCTTCTTGTTCTATTTATGGCAATCCTGAAGTATTACCTGTAACAGAAGATACACCAATGTCTAAGGCTGAAAGTCCTTATGCCAGTACCAAACAAATGGCAGAACGAATTATCCAAGATTTTTCTGCTGCCCATCCTTCGACCAACAGTCTTTTGTTGCGTTATTTTAACCCTGCTGGTGCGCATCCTAGTGGGCTTATTGGAGAAATTCCACAAAATGGTGCCTACAATGTTATTCCTATTTTGTTAGAATCGCTAACGGGCGTACGAGGTACATTTGTGGTTACAGGAGATGATCACCCTACTCGTGATGGTAGCTGTATTCGAGACTATATTCATGTGATGGACGTAGGCAATGCCCATACCAAATCACTACAATATCTATTGCGCCAAGCAAACCAAAACAACTGCGAAGCCTTTAATGTTGGTATTGGTCAAGGGGTTTCTGTTTTAGAACTGATTACAGCTTTTAACAAGGCAACAGGGCAAGAATTAAAGTACAATATTGGTCCTCGCCGATCGGGGGATGTTTCTTCTATTTATTCTGACTATTCCAAAGCCAAACAACAATTGGGCTGGTCTCCTCAATATACGGTTGACGAAATTCTAGCGTCGGCGTGGAAATGGTATCAAAAGGGTTATCAATTGGCACAAAAATAAGCTAAACAGCTTTACAAATACCTTTCTGTTGTTAATTAGGTGCTTTGAGGGTTCCAATTATCAGCATTTTTATATGGTCTCTATTCAAAATATTGTCTATCCCCTATTATTAGCCAACCTTTTTTATAAAAACGCTAATGAAAACATTTTTTTGTATCTTTTTGTTTAATTTTATATTAATTAGCACAACTGTTCAAGCTCAGGCTAAACGCAATCTATATACCTATCAAGCTGCGCAAGTAGAATTTTGGTACCCCAACGAATGGCAAGTGGAAGAGGCGGAAAGGGTAACGGTATTACAAAATATTGATCAGTCCTTGTCCATTACTTTTTCTATTATGGAGGCAGAAAAGATAGAGGAGGCTTTGATTGAATTGGAATCCATTATGCAAACCCAACTCACAAATCCTACGATTACGACAGAGCCTGAAATTATAGAATTAAATGGTATGATGGGAGTTGTTGCTGAATTAAATGGTACGCTAGATGGCAATTTGGTGCAACTTGGCGTATTTATTATTGATAGCCCTCAAAATGTCTTGTTGGTATTGGGAATGGGGCACAAAAAGGCTTTGCAGCAATACAACAAAGCGTTGGATAAAATTATCAAAAGTATTAAACCGATATAAATAGGGATGGAAATAGGATTTTTTGTGTTAGGCTTGATTGCCGTTTTGGGTATTTTTTCATTGTATAGAAATGGTCAAAAAAAGAATATTGTCAATAATATTATTAAGGATTTTTTAGCAAAAAAAAATGGCTTATTAGTAACAATTGATCGCCCCAACAATTCAGGTCCTTTCAAAGATGAATACTATGACCACCAAGGCGATAATCTCTATCAAAATTTAGGGTATCAAGCTCATGAAACCGTCTATCGTAAGATTTCTTTTCAGGAAGCAGATGGCACAAACCGTCAAGCTTGGGTACAAATCCGAATAGAAAACTTAAAGGCAACTTATATTGAGTGGAAGGAATAATTGTATATTTACAATTTTAAATTCTACCTTGCAACTTCTGATAGTGAAATATTTAGCGTTAACTGTTATATTAATCATCCTGTGTACAATTTTATTGACCTCCAAGATACCATTGTTGCCTTAGCTACTCCTGCTGGAAGTGGTGCAATTGGTATTGTCCGCCTTTCTGGCACTCATGCCATTTCTATTGCAAATGAAGTATTTAGCGCCAAAAACTTAGAAGAAGTAGATTCTCATACGATCCATTTGGGATATATACGTAATGAACAACAAAAAATTATTGACCAAGCTCTGGTTTCTGTTTTTAAAATGCCCCATTCTTACACCAAAGAGAATGTCATTGAAGTATCTTGCCATGGTTCTCGCTATATACAACAGCAATTAATTGAATTATTCATCCGAAAAGGAGCTAGAATTGCAAGAGAAGGAGAATTTACCTTACGGGCGTTCCTTAACGGACAAATGGATTTGTCACAAGCTGAGGCGGTTGCCGATTTGATCGCCGCAGAATCTGAATCTGCTCACCAAATCGCACTGTCACAGATGCGTGGTGGTTTTTCTGATGAGATCAAAAATTTGCGTGATGAATTAATTCATTTTGCCTCTTTGATTGAGTTGGAATTGGATTTTGGCGAGGAAGATGTGGAGTTTGCCAACAGAAATGACCTCAAAGACTTAGTCGCTAAAATTCTTACGATTATCAAGCGTTTATTGGATTCTTTCCAATTGGGAAATGCCATCAAGCATGGCGTAAATACTGTTTTAGCTGGTCGTCCCAATGCTGGAAAATCAACCTTGTTAAATGCTTTGTTGAATGAAGAACGAGCCATTGTATCTGATATTGCAGGTACCACTAGGGATACAATTGAGGGCATTTTAAATATTCAGGGGGTTCAATACCGCTTAATTGATACCGCAGGTATCCGAGAAGCAACCGACCAAATAGAAGCAATCGGGGTGCAAAAAACAATGGAACAGGTCGCTAAATCTTCCATTTTAGTCTATGTTTACGATCGAAATTCCCTTAGTCCGATTGAAGTACAAGCTGATCTCCAAAAGTTGGACAACGAAAAAATGAACATCATTGTAGTTGCCAACAAAACAGATATTTACAACAATCAACAAGATGATGGTCGCCCCAATCCTTTTATTGAAGATCGTCAATTATTTGCCATCACACAGGCACTCGAAAAACAATACATCACAGTTCATCTCTCGGCAAAAGATAAAACTCAAATTGATCAACTAAAAAAACAACTCTTTGAGCTGTTTTCTTCCAATGAAATCAATCAAGACAATAGCATTGTCTCTAATTCTCGTCATTATGAAGCGCTCAAATCTGCTCTAGAATCTCTGGATGCTGTTATGCACGGACTAGAGGTTGGAATTTCTGGCGATTTCCTAGCCATGGACATTCGCCATGCTCTAAATTATTTGGGGGAAATTACAGGACAGATTTCAACAGATGATTTGCTGGGTAATATCTTTTCTAGTTTCTGTATCGGAAAGTAAAAAGCAACTGCCACAACATAAATTTATACGTTCGTATCTAAAGCCCTATTTTAAGGGCTTTTTTATAATAGGCAATATTATTAACGGGTATCATTTGAATAATAACCTTTGGACTTGATAAAAGCAATTCCGATCCCATAAGCCAGATAGCACTACTCCATCTTTATTTCCGAGTATTTTATTTTCCAGAATAACAATCAAAATATTATTGTATTTTGTGTATGTACGTTATTTAACTCCTAAATACACACCCAATGGAATTATTATATCTTTGGATTGAAAACTATCGAAATATTCAACATCAAGGTTTTAATTTTAGCTCTAAATGGAAATTTGATTATCAAAATGAACAACTTTCTGTTGAGGAACGCCCTATTACTATTGATAATTTTTTTGGGGAGGATATTGTCAATCTTACTGCTTTGGTTGGGGCAAATGGCTGTGGCAAAACTAGTGTTTTGGAGTTTATTTATAATGAGTTGTTTTCTAATGATAATGAAACTTATCAACAGCTATATTCTCATAATTTCTCAAAAAATATAGTAACCTATGTTCCTATTATAGATCGCCCTTATGCCCCCTACTCTTTTTTCTTTTTTGTAATAGAGGGCAAAGAAAATTTATTAAATATTAAACATTTATCCTCTATTAAAATTAATAAATTATCTTTTTCGAATAGTAATATAGTTACGCAAATTGGTAATTCACCTCGATCACTAAAACCTGCAAGTATCTTTTATTCTCCATTTATAACTAAATCAAATTTCAAACACCAATACTATGATATAACAACTAAAAAATCTGTATTCAATTCCGATTACTATAACAATTACGCTCAAGCATATTTTCATTATCAAACTAGAGATACAATTAACTTTTTAGATTCTGATCTTTATAAAGAAGAGACATTCCCATTTAAAGTTTTAGATTCTCAAATATCATTACAATTCTTTGTGCCAACTATTACTTATTATGAAGAGCAAGTATCAAAATTACAACAACGTTTAGAAACATCTGAATTTGTCAGGTCTCAAGATTTAGATTTTTTCAACCTAATTACATCTTCATTTGTTTACAAATTCAAAGCTACTCATAAAGAAACAATATTTTGTTTATGTTTAACAAGTATGATTATTAGCGCTTATGAATCGTTCAGTTGGGGACTGTCTGATATAAATAACATTAATAACCATCTCATTAGTGATAGTTTTAGTTACAATCTCCCTACCAATTCCCACAGTGATAAAACTCCTAATATTAGTATTCAAGAATATACTGAGATACTACTTACTTATTTAATAGAGCTTCTCTCTAATAAAATCCAGTCAATTGTTGATTTTTTTCATAAAATAATACAAAAAGATACACATTCCTATTTACGCATAACACAAGAAGAAGCTTTAAGTATATATGCAAAAGAAGAAGAGTTTTATGGTTTAATAAAGGAACAATTAGCCTCACTCAATTGCCACTCCTCAGAAATTAAATCCATGCCTAAATTTGCTTTTACAAGAATCACTATGCGAGGATTAAGTTCTGGAGAAAGACATGTTTTCCAATTATTTGAACGTTTTTACAGATTAAAACAAGGATTAAAGAATAGCCCATATTTATTAATCCTAATAGATGAAGGAGAAACAAGCCTACACCCACAATGGCAAAAACAATACATCAAACGATTAACCCAAACTCTCCCCTTAATATTTAAAAACATCCCCCTTCAAATTATACTCACCTCCCACTCCCCTTTTATTGTATCCGACTTACCCAAAGAAAACATCATCTTCTTAGATACAGATGAACAGAACAATGCTAAAGTAGTCGATGGTTTAAAACAAAAAGAAACCTTTGGAGCTAATATACATACGCTGTTTACCGATGCCTTCTTTATGGATGGTGGTTTGATGGGCGACTTTGCCAAAGAAAAAATCAATGCTGTGATTACGTATTTAAATGAAGGTCCTTCCCAAGTAAATCCAGTCAAAACGAACGAACAAGCACAACAATATATCAATCTCATTGGAGAGCCTATTGTAAAACGACAGCTCCAAAAGATGTTGGATAGCCGTAGATTAACTAAGGTTGACAATAATAAAAAGGATATTGATACCATGAGAGGCCAGTTAGATTTTTTAAAACAACAAGTTGCTGAATTAGAAAAACGAATTAAACCTTTGGACAATGATCGCAATAAATCCTAAAAATATCCAGTTGGCAAAAAGTAAGTACTTTCAACTGATAAACCCAGTTAATCAAGATGGTTCTTATCATAAAAATGAAGCCTTAATCCCTCGTATAAAAAAGCAATTAGATACCTGTAACAATGCTCATGAAGCTAATTTTTGGCAGTATATAATAGACAACTTAGAAAGTCTATTGACTAGCAAGCTAGAGTCATTACAAACACATATAGAAGAACTTGAAAAGCGCTTTTTAGTAGCAAATATTTCTAAAAACACTGTTCTAAAAGTATTTGGTTATGATAACTTTAGGCAATCTAAAAAATGCCAACAACTCGCCCAATGGTTGGATATAAAAGTTTGCCCTTATTGCAATGAAAATTACACTCATGTTATAAGAACTGAAAAACACAATGCAAAAGAAATTATTAAACTTTATTTTGATTTTGACCACTTTTTAGATAAAGCAACCTATCCTTATTTTTCTCTATCCTTATTTAATTTAATACCAAGTTGTAAGATATGCAATTCTTCCTGTAAAGGAACTAAAAACTTTACTCCTAACAGCCATATTAACCCATATAAAGAAGGGTTTGGTAATGAGTGTAAATTCACTATCAAGGTAAAAGATGTAAACTTTATAATAGGAAATAAAGAATCTATTGCTTTAAATTTAAATGTAAAAGAAGAAATTAAAAATACTGCAAAAGGAAAACGAATACAACAAAACATTGATGATTTAAAGCTAAAAGAACGGTATCAAAACCACAAAGATTATGCGTTAGAGTTGATCCATAAAAACATTGTCTATAACGAAGATTATATCAATAGCTTGTATCAACAATATGAAGGCACGTTATTTAAAAATCGAGAAGATATTTTGCGATTCATTGCTTCTAATTACATAGAGGAACAGGATTTGGGAAAACGTCCTTTGGCTAAATTGACTAGAGATGTTGTAGAGGGGCTTGATTTGATCTAATTGCTCTGTAAAATAAGTATCTAATAATTTTACAGTTATTTTTTGTTGGATATATAAAATTAAGCGAATAACTAATTTCAAATTACAATTTATGTTTTAATTCGTTTAATAAATTATTTCAACACAAGTACCCAACAAGCTCAAAGCTGTATCAACAGGGCTTTAAAGCTCCTTTCTTTTATATTAAGACCTATTTTTAAAGCTACCATTAGGTCGTGCAAAAAAGACATTTTAGCCCCCTTATCGAGTAGTTTCGCCTAACTTAAAAGGCTTTTATTTTTAAAAACCAGTACGTTAAGCTTTTTACTGTCCAATTCCCCTGCTTGCTAACATTAGGATAACTCCTATAAAAACTTTACTTTTATTGAATCATAGTTCGTTAGCACCTTATCACTAAGCATCCTTATCATGAACATAGAATTAACAGAAGCAGAGAAAATCAAAATCCTTACCTCTGATGATATTTATGGCATTATGCAAAAAATTCTTTTGCGTGAACAAAAGATCGATCAAGATAGAGAACATTTTTGGATTATTGGCTTGGCAAGTAATTTACGCCTATTGTTTATCGAATTGATTGGCTTGGGAACCGTCAACCAAGTTTTGGTCAATCCTATGGAGGTGTTTTCTTTTGCCTTGCAAAAACGAGCCGTACAAATCATGCTTTGCCACAACCACCCAAGCGGCGAACTAAAACCCTCTGATGCAGACAAGGACACTACGGATAGAATGATTCAAGTTGGACGCATTGTAAATACGCCTGTTCTTGACCACCTTATCATATCTGACAAAAGTTATGTAAGCTTTGGTAATATGGGGCTAATGGATGAACTCGCTAAGAGTATTAAATATGTTCCTCCTTATGAGTTGGTCGATAAGATAAAGGCAGAAGCTTCTAAAATTGCTAAAAGGGAAGAAAAAATTGAAATCGCTAAAGAACTCAAACGCCGTAATATGCCGATTGATGCTATTGCAGAAATTACAAGCTTAACAGTAGAGGAAATTAACGCCTTGAGGGTTCGTAGGCATAAGTAGTTTTTGCCTATAAACATTCTGTTTTTAGTGTTTTCTCCTAAAGATTTAGGTTATTTTAAACGGATAAATCAATATTTCAAAACCTATGTTATCATTATACACTGCTACAACCATTGAGCAAACTGCTGTTTTAGGAGGTACAACATTGCCTTGTATAATGACCGTAGTTGATGACAATTATATTCCAATAGGACAATATGTAGTAAAAGTATTTGGTCAAAAACATATCAAACAATATAATCCAACAAAAAAGGAAGTCTTTGCTAATATTTTAGCACAAGAATTTGACCTTAGTGTTCCTCAAGCTGCTTTAATTCTTGTTAAACAACCTTTGATTAATGAATTAAACGAAAATCCTAATTATCAAAATATAGAGCTAAAAGCAGGCGTTTATTATGGCTCTAGGCTAATTAACAACCATACAGCTTATACTAAAGATTTAAAAGCTAGTTATTTTGATAAAGATATAATGGAACAAGTTTTTGCTTTTGACGTTTTAATAAGAAATTTTGATAGAAGAAGAGGCAAAGAGGGAAACAATGAGAAAGTGGAAATAGGAAAGCCTAATGTATTGCTTAAAGACAAAGAAGTTTACTTAATTGACCACGATTTAAGCTTAGATATTCGTAAAACGTATATAGAATACAAAGCCATAGACAGCTATCGTAATGTTATTGATGGAGTAAAAGGTCAACACATTTTCTTACCTCACTTGAAAAAATTAAATGAAAGTAATAACTTTACGTTCGATTGGTTTATAGAGAGTTTACGCCTTTTAGATTTTGCTCAACTCAACAGTT
This sequence comes from Aureispira anguillae, assembly GCF_026000115.1. GTDB lineage: Bacteria > Bacteroidota > Bacteroidia > Chitinophagales > Saprospiraceae > Aureispira > Aureispira anguillae. The sequence continues at coordinate 7,495,437 of NZ_AP026867.1, read as the reverse complement.
GTAATGAACAGATAGACACTTTAAATAAAGATCCTTTTGAAGAACCCCATAATGATTTCCAGCCAATTGTTAATTATTTAGAAGAGATACAGAAAAACTCAACTGATTTTCAACAATTATTAAAGGACTTGATAGCATGACAAAAACATTCAAATACAGCGTTTTAAAATACCGTCCTTCCTATTTATTGGAGGAACAGGTTAATATTGGTTTGTTGTTCTTGTTCTTGGATGATAATAAAATATCCTTTATCTACCCTAAAAAATTAAGACGCTTAACTCAATTCTATCCTAACACGAACCTAAAGAACCTCAAGCATTACCTTCATTTGTTTGAGCAAAAAGGCAATAAATTAGATGTTCCTTTTATAAACGATAATTTCAGTCATTTTATCGAAGCTAATTTCTTAGCAAAAGATGCTAGTAATTTATACTTTAGTCCTGTCAAAAATGGTGTTTATAAATCTACCTCTCCGATTATTGAGCATTACAATAAGCTTTATTTTAGTGCTTATGAGGGAAAAGCTAAACAAAACAAAAAAGACGAAGCCTATCTTCGTGGAACTTTCAAAAGCACCTTAGAACAGATCCTTATAAATGACAAAGAAAGAATAAATCTGTTTAAATCTTCATTAATAATCAAAAATAAAATTGGTCGTACAGAATTTGATTACGGCTGGCAAAACGGTACAACAAATTTAGTTAAGTTCTTAAGTTTCGATTTAGCCGACAAGGGCAATTTGCAGGATAAGTCTTTTAGATGGTACGGAGAATTTTCTCAATTAGAGGAACAGGCGCAAAATGATAATCTAAAACTTGACTTGTTACTAACCAAACCACAAAACAAGGCACTCTTTTCTTCTTATGATGATGTTTTGCAAGTCTTAGAAGGGATTCCAACCAATAAAGCGATTATAGAAGAGAATCAATTAAAAGACTATGTCTTAAAAGCAACTGAAACGGTTAAGCCATTTACAAATCGTGCTTTACTTGAGAACCAAAAACATTTAAAATAATTTTTCCTTTTCTATCCTTTTTAGAATAACGTGTAAAGAAAAAGCGATTTTTTTAACATGAAATCAGAACGTGTATAAAAAACGCCATTTTCTTTACACGTGGTTGTTTTAGTTCTCCAGATTTTAAACAATTTTGTTTTACTAATTTAGTCCACTCTAAAACCTTTTAAATGTCTAATAGCATCATTATTCGCATTATAACACTTCTCTTCTAGTTTCTTGATCTTCTTATATTTGGGAGTGGGCTTGCCTCTATAATGTGTTTTTTGATACTTAGGACGTTTATAATACAATTCTTCTCGTAGATTATCCAAACGGCAACTTATACCAAAGGAACTATTGCTAATAGCCCTGTATAATTTCGATTCTCTCTGTTTCGCATAATAGAGATTTTTCCATCCTGTACGATGTATAAAACAACCATTCCCAAAAGGGCGTATTAATTTAGTGCAACGTTTCCCAGTATACCCACAAACAAAGAAATACCTATATCCATTCTTTAAGTTCGTTTCTAGTCTTGTGATCCTTATTTTTTGATCGTAACGTTTGCCCTCTCTAAAGAAGCACAGCTCTAAAATGTGGGTTTCTGCTTTGTATCTAAGACAAATTACATTTTCTGTAAATTCCCAATATTCGGATACTTGCAAGGTTGCGCTTAAATTCTTGTTTTGAGCAAAGCTTTTAGAAGAGTTTAAGCTTCTTATGTCTAGTGTTTGGCAACCTTCGTAAGAGGGCTTAAAACTGCTTATTCTGCCCATGTATTATTGTTTTTTATTGACTTAAAAGGCAATGTACCTTTATACACAAAATACAACTTTTTGGGGGCATATTTTCATTTTAGGTGTTAGATTCAGACTTTGTTTTTTATATCAACAAAAAATAATACATTTGCAATTATTAAATAAATAAAAAAACTATTGAATTATGAAATATGTAACTATACTCTTTTTTATGATTTCAGTATCAATATGCAATGCTCAAACAGTAAGTGGTAAAAAGATTGAAGATATTGATGCAAAGTATATTAGAATTGTTGGAACTGCTAAATTTCTTTCAACTAAAGTTGTAGTGGACATTGAGTTTGGTCAACATAATAAAATGTTTGATAATAACGATACCAAGATTTTAGATAAAAACGGTAAACCTAAAGTTTTTAATTCAATGGTTGAAGCTATGAATTTTATGGCTAATTTTGGATATAAATTTGTATCAGCCTATGCAATAACAGTAAATAACCAAAATGTATATCATTATCTTATGGAAAGAAATAACTAATCCTATTGATAAGTTTCAAAACTCTATTTTGGAGTTTCATTGTACCTTATTTGTACCTTTTAATCATAAAATACTGATAATCAATTAAAATTACTTTTTATATCGAAAAAAAAGAAAGAAACTACAAAAAAGTGTCAACAATCCTACAACTATTTCCCCTATTCATAAGCATAATTAGATCAAAAATTATTTCTAATTTTGTTGCCAAAAAAAATTCATTTTCAGCATAAAAAAATTACAAAAATTTACGAAACCAATACCGATGGCGCTTCAGGTCAACATAAAACCTGCGTTACCAACCAATCCATCACCTATTGCGACGGTGCTTTAGCTACCTATACAACAAATGGAAAAAACCTCGTCTCTGAGAAAATGCTTAACGAACCTTTTGGAACGATAACCATTTCTCAAAATAATACGACAGATAAGACGATCTCTGGAACCTTTGATTTTAAAGTAAAAGATTTCTTCCAGCCAACGGCTCAACCCGTACATATGACAGGTAGTTTTTCAGATTTACCTTATACTGTTTTGAATTAAAAGCAGGCTTAGACCTCTAGGTTTAGATTCCCTCAAAAATAATAGCGATGTGATGTTTTTTGAGGGAATTTAAACATTTTATCCTAGATAAAACACAAGCGATACCATCCCCCACATTTATTGCCCCTAACACAATAAAAAAGCTTCTTCATTTTAGACTAATACAAGTTTTTCGTAGGCATCAACTTACCATTTACTCTTCTAAAATGCCATATTGAGCAACAGCACCATAGCCACCATATTCATTAATTGTCCCCAATCTTTCCTCCCAGTTTCTTAAAGCTGTCTCTAGCAATGGTTGATTCTTATAGTAAAGCTCTAAGTTATGGCTACTTATTTCAGAAACATCTGGATTAAATAACAAATGTGATAAGGCAAACATCACACTAGGACTAGGGTCTTCTTTTCCTGCACTAATGGTAATCTCATCGTTTAAATTAAGCCAGACTCTGGTTATTTTTTCTTGCGTATCTTTTTCTTTACAATAAACTCGAATAGCTACCTCTATTTGAAGTTCATAAATATCGCCTCCAAAATCTTCTATAGCCCTCTGAATATCTTTCAAATTCATATCCAAAGACTTATCTACTCCATTGATTACTACAGGAAGTTTATTATTCTCTGTATGATGAGGCACAATAGTTGTTTTCAAAGGAAAAATTAATCCCTCAAAACTTTTAAATGTCTGTTTTAGAAGTTCTTGATACCGCTCTTTAGAATGCATGACAGAATATTTTACAATATCGCCAATTGCCCAATATGGAGCATCTCCACTAAAACGCCATGTATCCTGTATATATCCCGTATACACATCCATTATTTTACAATATTTAAAACACCATCTTGAGTAAGTGTTGTTGCCTTTTGTTTTAGAGCTGCATCTATTCCTATATATCAATATGCCTCTCCAGTAGAATTCATTTGCTCTTTAACTTGGCTAATGGCCTTCTTTAGATTATTTTTAAATCCATTTTTGGATAATGCTTCCATGCCTTAACTTCAGTAAAGGTAATCATAAACAAAAAAAGGCAACAACTTTCTGTTATTACCTTTCTCTATCTTTACAAACTATTAAAATAGCTCTTTCTAAAAAACATTTCCATGACAACATTCATCAGTCCATATCTTCTTCATGTATTTGCCAAAGACTAGGATAAAATAACTTTTCTTTTATCGGAAATTCAGCTTGTTCATTGGCATATATAGATTCATTGTATTGGGACAAACTATAATCATCAAGAAATCGTAAAGATTCTTTCTCTCTCCTAAATTCATCAAACCTAAAAATCTCCAATAATTGAAACTCATAATTTTTATACGTTTCTATAAAGATAGTGTTTTTTGATTTCGTCTGAAATAAGACTAATGGAATTTCTGCATAATGCGTTTGATGAAAATCTTTAACTTTTTCTAGTATGTATGTTTCATGATAATAAACTTCTATCAGCTTACCATTTGATAAACGTTCTGTAATTTTTATATCAAGAACATCACTAATGTAACTCCTAAAAAACCTCTTTTCGTTGTGATTTTGAGGCAATCTACTTTTCTCATCTTGAAAAAAAACACTTCTATACTCTTTTACATTTATCATATTTTTTATTTTAACTCTAAGAAAGGACTAACACCTAATTTTGAACCTTTTTCGATTACAGAAATCTGGATTTTAGGAACGCCCAATTTTACTGGAAATTCAACACCAAAAACTGTTTTAAAAGAATCATAAAAATCACGAACTAGAGAAGGTCCTCCATTAAACATATCATTCCCTCCTATTTTTCCATTATTACCTATTCTTTTCTCTACTTTCCCACTTTTAACATTATTTTTAAATCTTTCTACCAATTCATCAAACGTTTTTTGATCTACGATAATTGATACATCCAAATCTCCTATTTTGCTAACATCTTCTACTCGCAAAGAGCTCCCTTGAATAATAATACTATCAGCAGGAAGATCCCACTTTTTAGCCAAACTCTTTACTGTTGCACTAAATTTTTGAAAGTCTTCTAAATTTTCAAAAATTGTTGGGAAGCCTTGTTTTTGTACTTTTGCCCAAGTAGACATTTGCTGAATTACTTCATTGACATCAAAGTCCTTGTTTTTACGGCAAGCATTTAGAATAATATCTTCTATTTCTAAATCCGTCAAATTAGCACCTTTCCCTGCATTAACCAATTTTAGTACCTCTTCTTCATTGAATTTTTCACCTAAAGATACAAAACGCTGAGGCTCTGCTGAAAGTCGTTTGGCTAAGTTAGGAGTCAGTACATTATCTACAAATGCTATATTATCTTGTGCCTGTTTTAGAGATATTTGCAATGCTTTAAGTTCATCTGTGCTTAACCCCTCTTTGCTAATGCTTTTGATAATTTCTTCCTTTTTCAGCCAACGAAAGAAATCATCCACACGAGTTATACCATCCTTTACCGCATAAACTGCCCAAGTAAACAATTCCGTGGAATAAGGGATTAGTTCTACTCTTGTTATTCCTTTTAATTCAGCTTTTGCCTTTTTGTAAGCTGCCTTATTCTCTGCTCGTTTTAGAATATTAGCCTTTAACTTAGCATCTATCTCAGCAATATCATTTAACTTCTTATCCAACTCAGACAAGGCTTTTACTGGATCTGTTTTGACCAATTCATTAAAGCCTTCCACTGGAACTTTGAGCGGAGTAAGCAATTTGGCAACTGCAGCAAAATCCAATCCAGCGCCGACCATAGCTAAGATTACCCAAGCAAAACTTGGATCTTTGGACAGCAAGCCGACATCATGAGCTGCTTTTTCATCGGCGTATTTACCAAATTCTCTGGTCACATCATAAACACTCAATGCAGCACCACCAACAGCAGCCATCACCCCAACAGTGCCACCACCTCCACTAACCAATCCCAAACCAATGGCCAATAAAGCAATTCCAACGCTAATCAACGTATCCTTGAGTTTTATCCCCCCAATATGATCCTGTAGCGCCTTGTCTTGGATAGAACCTTTGGTTATCCCCTCCTGCTGATACATATGTTGCATCAAATTATCTAACGTAAAGACAAACTCTTTGTCTCCTTCCATCTTGGCTTTCGTTTGTGCAATATTCTCTCTTTGTTTTTGAATATAGGCAAGTAAAAAAGCCTTGGTATCTTCAGGCGATTGTTGGCTCAATTTTTCGAGATTAAAAGCAGGATCCTTAAGCAAAGGATGATCCTTACCAAAGCCTTTCATTGCTTTATCAGCAGCTTCTTTCTGCTCCTTAGATTTATCTCTGTAACCTTGAATATTTTTTTCAACCGCATCACTAGTTCTAGTCGTTGTCCCCATAGCCATACTTGCCATGGCAGCATTAGAAGCATTTTGCTGCGATTTTTCATAATTTTCTTTTGCCCCAGATTGAGCAACAGCATCGCCTAGTTGTTTGGCATCTGCCGTACTTAAATAACGCTGTTCTTCTTCGTACAAAAAGTGCTCATACTTTTGTAACAAACCAATTCCTGTAGCAACAGATTCTTGTTGAAAAGAAGCTAAGTAATCGTCAATTTTATTGCTATAATCATCTAAGTCTTTAAAGCCATACTTTTTGACTTCCTTACTTAAGTCATTATAGTACTCTAGAGAAGCCAATCCACTCCCCATTGAAATGCCCCCTCCTATCGCCAATGAACGATAAGTCTGAAGGTCATCAAATAATCCCTCCGTAGCAAACAACTCATTTTCTATAGCTGTCCGCTCCTTTTTATTATCAACTCGTGTTGCTTGTTTTTTAACAAAGTCGTCTACGCTTTGTTCCATCTGTTCAATAGAAGTCGCCTTTCCAGAAATTCTACTAGCATATTCTGCCACCAGACTGCTGTCCATTTGCTCTATTTTTTCTAGCATTTGAATCATCCTAGGATAGTCTTTAGGAGCAATGACCAATCCTCCTTCCTCTCCTGTCTTCACCAATTGTTTAGCTTTATCGGAAAGATTCATCACTTTTTCTCGTTGGGCCAACACCTCGTCTCGATAAACATTCCAAAGCGCCTCATCCCCCTTCTCTTTCTTTGTTTTCCCTGAAGCTTCTTGGAATCTACGATTGATCTCTTCTATCAGGGCATCTTGCGTTGCTTTGGGGAGACTTTCTAATTCAGCAGATCTCTTTTCTGCACCCTTAACTTTTTCATTTTCATCCAATTCAACGCCCTTAGCCGTAGCACTCTTGGATCTATAATACTGATATTTTGCGGCAGGGATACTTACATGATAAGTAATTGTTTGTCCCTCCTTGCCAAAAGTAGCCGTAGGATCAACATCTACAGCATTGATGCTCCAACTAGAGCCAATTGTCTCGCCATAAATTTGGTTTTCTATCAAAATGATCAATTCTCGACCTGTTAACTTCCCTTTTACTTTTACCAAGAAGGTTAGTTTGTCGTCATTTTTCTGTACCAACTCTTGTTCTTGATCGTTCTGTTTCGTTTGTCCTTGTTGGGGCTGTCCAGCTTTTGCCGTACGCTCCATACTAGGCGACTCACTTACGGGTTCTCCATTTTCTGTTCCAGTAGGTTTAACCAATCCCTGTTTTTGCTGAACCACATGCCACAGTTCCTCTTCTAGACATGCCTCTTGCCCTGGCGCCAAAAAGATTTCATTCCCTCTAGTAATTGCATTGGCATTAAACTTAAAAGGTTCTAAAGAGTTATAATGAACGACTACATCGTCCAATAATACTCCCGAAAGTTGTTCTACCTTTTCTTTAAGTGCTTTAGGAATGGTCGAATTGGTCTGAGTTTCTGGGGTATCCTTAAACACTACTTCTTCTTTCAGCGTTTTTGGAGCAAGACTGCCACCATTCTCTAGAGTTGTTCCCTTAGTTGTTTTCGTACGATCTTCTTCTAACAAAGAATTTAGATCTATTTTAGGGCTAGTATCTTGATCTGGCGAAACAGAATTATTCAACTCAGGAAGCAAACTATTAATATCAATAAGCCCATTCCCCACTTTTTCTTTTTGTTTTTCATCTTCTTCTGAGCCTGTAGCAGTTTTTGGTAATTCACCGTGCCAAGTTTCATATTTGAATACAAATAAGTCTTTGTGTTTTTCTTTGATGACCTCTTTAGAGATCAACTCGTCCAACTCTTCATGTGAAGTTGGTGCATAACACTCAGAATTGCCCACTTCTATGGTTTTGGTTTGTATGCGCACAACCTCTCCCTTATCATTTACATCTGGGGGGATTGGGCTATTAGTATCAACTGTATTATTATTGTCATCAACAGGGTCTACAGCAGTATTTTCTGTGTCGTTAATATTTTGACTAAATTGCTGTTCTTGTACTTCCTCATCTTCGAAGGCCATAATTAAGCGCTAAAATTTATGGAGTGGCTTTTGGAGTCACCATTATGGGAATGTAAAAGGATAAAAGATAATGAATTACAATAGAAAAATTCCATCTACCGTCCTTTTACTTTTTCAGGTTCAAGATAAGATTTTTTTCTTAATAAAACAACCTGTATTTATTAGTAATCATAAAGCATTACGAAAAATTAAACGATGTCCTCCCCTTTCATTTCCTATTGATTTTTTACAAAAATAGTATTTCATCAATAAGCTTTAATTTTATGGAGCCCATCCCCATACCTAACAGCCCATCCTATTTCCAACAATAAGTTCAAACTTCTGTTCAACATTCACTCCTGTTGAACTTTGGGCAGGTTTCCATTTAGGCATTTTATATAGAGCATCCAATAAGACCTGATCCAGTTTTGAATCTCCAAACGTTTCTTGTACTTCAGTTTCAACAACACTGCCCTTTTTATTGACAACAAAAGAGATAATCCCCTGTTGATCTTTTTTTGCTATTTTGTCCGAAATTTTAGCAATGACATTTGCTGCTAAGTATTCTGTTAATTGTTTTTCTCCACCAGAATACACCGCTTCAACTTCAGGAACAACAGTCAAAGTAAAATCCATTTTATTCGTTTCAAGCATTCGAGTTGCTGCATTTTCAGATTTATACTGAACCTCTATCCTAATATCAGTATTTAGATCTGCGTTTTTTAAGATATTTTTTTGGGCAGGACTCAAGCTTGCATTTTCCCCTACTGCCTTTTTAACCTTGCCCCCGCAAATTGCGACAATCAGCGTAGATTCATAATTAGTGACCCAAGAAGCTGGATAATCTGTACTAATGTCTCCAATGAATAAAGCTTTATCCAGTATTGTTTTTCTAACAGAACGGTAATACACACCACGAATCGTTCCCTTTAAATCTGCTTGATAAGTTGTTCCATAGAAATAATTTTGACCATAAAAGTCCTGACTAAAACAAGGCGTAAAAACTAATGCTAAAAACAAGGTTATTATGCTATTTTTCATTGTGTTGTAGTTTATATAATTTACATTACTAAATTGATACAACAAATATAGTTTTGAATCGGGATAGACCTTGTTATTCAGTCGTTATTGACTTGTTATTAACTTGTTAATAAGTGAGTATATATGGTATAAAATAGCTAAATTTGATCCAATCCAACAAACATGAACAGAACTTATTTATTCATTGCCCTTTCTTCAGTTGCCTTATCCGTTATATTGATTATTCAAGTAAATTGGATCTTTCAAGCTGCCAATATCAAGGAAGAATTATTCAATGAAAAAGCCAATATAGTCCTTTCTAAAACAACGGAAGCAATTTCAGCCGACCAAGAAACCTGTCAAAAAATTGGAGCTTGTGTCAGTCCTGATGGTATTTCCAAATTAGAAGAAAATGTAGCGCACAAAATAGATTCTTTATTTACCCATTATATGAATTTTTATAATTTTCATATTGATTATTCTTTCATTATCGCCAAACCAACAACTTATAGCGCCAATGCATCCACCAATTATGTCTACAATAAACATTTGGAAAGATTAGCCAATCAGCAGCGGTTTGAATTGAAGTTAAGTTTCTCTGACAAAAAACAATTTATCATAGCAGAAATGGGTTCTATGTTCATTACTTCTGTTATTTTAATTCTCGTTGTTTTGATTATGTTTTGGCAAACTACTTTATCCCTTCTTAAGGAGAAGAAAATATCCGAACACACAACGGACTTCATGAATAATATGACCCATGAATTAAAAACTCCCTTGACCAATATTGCACTGGCAGGAAAAATGATTTTAAAAAATATAGCGCTAAAAAAAGAAGATAAACTCAGACACTATTCAGAAATTATATTGGAAGAGAATGAAAAGTTAAGACTCCAAGTGGAACAGGTTTTAGGCATGACTGGACTTGAACGAGGAGAAATTCCCTTACAAAAGACACGCTTAAATGTCCACGAACTAATTTCTGGTTCGCTCAAATGCATTCGCTTGCAAATTGAGCACAAAAAAGGAAATCTTGCTTTGCACTTAGACGCTCAAAACCCTATAATAACAGCAGATAAAACACACCTTACCAACGCATTACACAACCTCATAGATAATGCCATTAAATATTCTAAAAAAACAACTGAAATATCGATCCAAACCATTAATAAAGGGCAATTTTTAAGCATTATAATCACAGACAAAGGGATTGGCATTGAAAAGGAGTATCAAAAGAAAATATTTGATACGTTTTTTAGAATTCCAACTGGAGACGTTCATAATGTAAAGGGGTTTGGGCTGGGACTAGCCTACTTAAAAAAAATTATTGAATTGCACCAAGGATCTATTGAGCTTCAGAGCGAAAAAGGAAAAGGAGCAAGATTTACAATCACATTACCCAATAACTAAAAATGTTTAATATTCTACTTGCTGAAGATGATCTTAATTTAGGAATTCTTTTGGTCGATTATTTAGAAACAGAAGGTTTTAGTGTAAAGCTTTGCAAAGACGGAGCTTTAGCATTAAAAGCATTTCAAAAGCATCATTTTGACTTATGTCTATTGGATATAATGATGCCTCAAATGGATGGGTTTTCATTGGCAAAACAAATTCGAAAACACAATACAAAAGTTCCTATCATCTTTATCACTGCAAAATCACTAAAAGAGGATAAATTAAAAGGCTATAAGTTAGGAGCTGACGATTATATCACCAAACCATTTGACGAAGAAGAATTACTTTGGAAAATTAAAGCCATTACTCGTAGAGTGCTCCAAAACAAGCAAGATACTCAATTGGAGATTATTTCAATTGGTAACTATATTGTTAACTTCAAAAACCAGTCTTTAACGATTAATAATTGTACCAAACGAATGACGGAAAAAGAAAGCAGTATTCTTAAATATTTATTTGATCATCGAAACCACCTTATCAAACGAGAAGATATGTTAATTGATTTATGGGGAGAAAATGATTACTTTTTGGGCAGGAGTTTGGATGTATTTATCTCGAAAATTCGTAAATACCTTAAGGCAGATTCAAACTTAAGCATTGAAAATGTTTTTGGAGTTGGTTTTATTTTTAATGTTCCTCCCCAATAAACGTTTGTGCTTACCTCAAAAACCATTTCCATAAATCCTATCCCTAATTCTTGAAGGCATTTATCTCAATTTTATCATAATAAAAAGATATTTTGACATAGTTATCAAATATATAACAATAAAATAATTATATTTAAATTATATAAAACACTCATTACAAACAACTAAACGAATCAGTTGTATTTAGACCTATTTATCAATTAGTAACCACCTATCGGCTAAGATCAAATAAAACTTCTATTTTTTAACAAAAAAATGTATTTTAGCCTTCTAGCCCTAGGCTAGATCCCAAAAAACAACTCTATTCATTTTTAACAATAAAAAAACATGGGTTACTATGTAAAATTTGGGCATCGATATATCAAACGTACTCGCAATAGAAGAATTGCAACAATCGATGCTATTTTAGGTACTAAAAAACAAGCTAAAATTTACGGTTCTGAGAGAGATGCAAAAAAAGCCATCACTACTTATATGTTTGCCTATAAGGAATTAGAAGGAAATTGTGAAATTGTAAAAGCTAAGACCCCTCCTGTCTCCAATAAAGATGAATAAAGATATCCTATAAATCCCAGATTCTCCCTAATTAAATCATTTCAAAATAAAAAAAGCCAATCGAAAATCGATTGGCCTACCTTCTTCATGACTCCATGGATTTAGGATTATTTTATGAGTGCTAAGGTTTAGAGGGTACTAGGATTTAGCTCGTCATTCAGAAGGCATATTCATGCGTCTTAGTTGTTTTAGTTCTTAATACAAATATAGGCCTTTTGGAGGCTCCTTGCAATCGTTTTCTCTGAATCATGCAGTTTTTCTAATGAATGGTACAATTCAACCAATGAAGCGTTTTTTTAAGGATTTTTTGCCAATCAGTCTTTACCATACAGCCCTACAATTCATAAAAAAAGCCAATCGATTTTCGATTGGCCTACCTTCTTCATAACTCCATGGATTTAGGATTATTTTATGAGCGCTAAGGTTTAGAGGGTACTAGGATTTAGCTCGTCATTCAGAAGGCATATTCATGCGTCTTAGTTGTTTTAGTTCTTAATACAAATATAGGCCTTTTGGAGGCTCCTTGCAATCGTTTTCTCTGAATCATGCAGTTTTTCTAACGAATGGTACAATTCAACCAATGAAGCGTTTTTTTAAGGATTTTTTGCCAATCAGTCTTTACCATACAGCCCCACAATTCATAAAAAAAGCCAATCGATTTTCGATTGGCCTACCTTCTTCATGACTCCATGGATTTAGGATTATTTTATGAGCGCTAAGGTTTAGAGGGTACTAGGATTTAGCTCGTCATTCAGAAGGCATATTCATGCGTCTTAGTTGTTTTAGTTCTTTAATACAAATATAGGCCTTTTGGAGGCTCCTTGCAACCATTTTCTCTGAATCATGCAGTTTTTCTAATGAATGGTACAATTCAACCAACGAAGCGTTTTTTCAAGTTTTTTTGCCGAGGATTCTTTAGCATATAAACCCCAAATTCATAAAAAAGCCAATCGAAAATCGATTGGTCTACCTTCTTCATGATTGCATGGATTTAGGATTATTTTATGAGCGCTAAGGTTTAGCACATCACTCAAAAGGCATATTCATCTCTTTCATAGCTAAGTATTAGATCCCCAAAAGTCGTCAATTAAAACGTAAACAATTTCTCTAAAAATAGATCGCTAGTTGTTCAATGATGTATTTTGTCTTTTGCCTGAGCAATAAAGTGAAAAAGAGCGCAACATCCAAAAATGTTACGCTCTGATTATAGATCACTATATTTTGTCAAAAAGCATAATTAATACACTAATACCTAAAGCAGTAAAAAGAGCAATCCAACACCAAAGGCTATTATTAATAAAAGGCTCTCTTTCTGTATTTTGTTTTTGATTTATCATAATGTTTTACTTATTCGTAAGTACAATCTATATCGCAGTCCCCACCACAGAAGCCAGCACTGAAGTTCATTATACAGGAACATCCACAAGTGAACATTTGCTGATTGTATGAGTTGTGGCAAGCTGAACGAGCTGCGCTTCTTTCATAAGCACAATTTACTACTGTGATAACTCCACCTATAGCAGGGAAAATTAACCACGGGAAAGCTTCATTGATGCCATATTCTATATTCATATCTTCAGTTATAAGACTAGAGGCCATTCTGAAACTAACAGAAGCGATTCCTTCACTGTTTTCTGTCATGTAATCACCTGTAATAAGGCCATTCGAAATACTAACGTTTTTTAATATATGAATAATTCCATCTTTCGTAACATGATACATTGAATTTCCCTTGTCTTCAATTTTTGAAATTCCTGTTTCTTCGCTTTCCTTTGCCTTAACTTTTACTGTTTGGGGGCCATATAGATTCAGTGAACCCTCTATTGTCCCATCCTTGAAAAGTTGAAGGTCAGCTTTTATATCGTCTTCTGTCTCTATTAACTGACCATCAATTGATAGCGTACTTATTAATTCGCTCCTTTCACTGCTTTCGCTGCTTTCTAATGTATCAATTTCAACAGTATCTTTTTTGCAAGAAAAAGCTATAATAGATATGCTTAAAAAGCATAGAGGCAATAAAAATAAATTCTTCATGTTTAACTGAGTTTAATTTTTTAATTTAATATTTAAAACAAATTTATTTTACAAAACACTTATATTTATTGGTTTTGTTTACAACACAAATCTAGCCCTTCTTCATTCCCTTTGCAACTGTTTTTTTTGAATGCTACAATTTTTCTAATGAATAACACAACTTAACCAGTAAAGCGTTTTTTTAAGTTTTTTGATGGACAGTCTTTGTTATATCGCTCCCCTTAGCACAAAAAAAAGCCAATCGAAAATCGATTGGCCTACCTTCTTCATGATTGCATGGATTTAGGATTGTTTTGTGGGTATTAACGTTTAGCTTATCATTTCAAAGGTTTTTGTTTAATCAAGCATCTTCACTTCCTTATTTGTTAATACAAAAATAGGCCTTTTAGAAAGACCTCGCAACTGCATTCTTCGAATGCGACATTTTTTCTAATGAACAGTACAATTCAGCTAATAAACTGTTAAAAAAAATAAAATAGCTTCACAAACAATGCAAACAAACGCTTTCTTATGGATAGGTTCAAACTAACTATTGAGTACAGGACACAGCTTGCTGGCTCATGAGCAAAGCGAACAAGTATGCTTGGTATAGCATACCAAAGAATTAGCATGACCTAAAATACAAATCATCATTAAGCAAAGGTTCTATATTTTATACTAAAAACTTTAGCTCGCTTTGCTCGTGAGCACTTTGTTTTTAGTTTGCCCTGTACATAGAACTAACGATTATTTTAAACAACTTCTAATATTAAAATCTAGGAAAATTTGTATCTTTGGCTTTTATTTTTAGAAACTACTATTAACAATATAAATATAGACCATGAAAGTTTCACTAAATTGGTTAAAACAATACGTTGACGTAAAAGAATCAAAAGACGAAGTAAGTGATATTCTGACCAATATAGGATTGGAAGTTGAAGGAATGGAAATCTACGAAACCATTAAAGGTAGCCTTGCTGGTTTAGTGATTGGCGAAGTCTTAACGTGTCAAAAACACCCAGGTGCGGATAAATTGTCTGTTACCACGGTAAATGTAGGTGGAGATGAGCATTTGCAAATCGTTTGTGGCGCACCTAATGCACCAAAAGCAGTTGGCAAAAAAGTTGTTGTTGCTACTGTTGGTACCCTACTGTACACTCCTGAAGGGGAATCTTTCAAAATTAAAAAAGGCAAGATTCGTGGAGAGGCATCTTTAGGGATGATTTGTGCAGAAGATGAAATCGGTTTGGGTACTTCTCACGATGGTATTATTATTATAGAAGATGAAAAAGCAGTGGTAGGAATGCCTGCTGCTCAATATTTCTCCAAACAAGTCATTCGTGATGTTGTTTATGAGATTGGCTTAACGCCCAATCGTTCTGATGCCACAGGGCATCTAGGAACTGCTTTTGATTTGGCAGCAGCGCTAAAAACCAATTACAAAGATCAAGGTACATTTACACAGCCTGACAATAGCAAATTCACAATCGACAATAACAATCTAGCAATTAAAGTTGCCGTTGAGAACACAGCAGCTTGTCCTAGATACTCAGGTGTTTGTATAGAAGGAGTAACCATCAAGGATTCTCCTGTATGGATGCAAAATCACCTTAGAGCAATTGGTATTGAGCCAAAAAACAATGTGGTAGACATTACGAATTACGTGTTGCATGAATTGGGACAGCCCTTACACGCCTTTGATTATGATCAAATAACGGATCAATCTGTTGTTGTCAAAAATTTAGCTGATAAAACTAAATTTACCACCTTAGATGAAGTAGAGCGTGAATTGAGCAGCGAAGATTTGATGATTTGTGATGGTCAAGGCAATGGAATGTGTATTGCAGGGGTTTTTGGAGGCATTCAATCAGGAGTTACGGATAAAACCGTTAATATCTTTTTAGAATCGGCTTTCTTCAATGCCATTTCTATCCGTCGCTCTAGTATGCGTCATTTATTGCGTACAGATGCGGCTACTCGTTTTGAAAAAGGAGTAGATCCTAATGGTACGCTTTATGCCTTAAAACGTGCTGCCTTATTGATTCAAGAATATGCAGGGGGTAAGATTGCCTCAGAAGTTATCGATTTGTATCCAACTCCTGTAGAACGTGCTCAAGTAAACGTTCGTTTTGAAAAAGTAACGGATTTGATTGGTGCAGATATTCCAAAAGAAGACATTAAAAAGATTTTGGGCTATTTGGATATGAACATCCTTGAAGAAACAGCCGATGCATTGACCGTAGATATTCCTACCAATAAGGTGGATGTGACAAGAGATGCAGATGTGATTGAGGAGATTTTGAGAATCTATGGGTATAATAAGGTAGAAACACCAACCACGGTTAGTTCTGTGCTTTCTTTTGCACCAAGCCCAAATCCATTCAAAGTAAAAAATCTAATTGCAGATTTATTAACTAGCTCTGGATTTAATGAGATGATGGCAACCTCTATGACTCGTTCTGAATATTACAAAAAATATTTGCCACAGGACGAAAATAGCTTGGTTTATGTCAACAACACCTCTAACCAACACCTAGATTTAATGCGTCCTAGCATGTTGTTTAGTGGCTTAGAATCTATTGTCCACAACCAAAATCGCCAAAATCAAGATCTTAAATTGTATGAGTTCGGCAAAACTTATTTCAAAAAGGTTATTGATGGAGATGGCAATCGGGATTATTTTGAGCAGCAACACATTACCTTGTTCTTAACGGGGCAAAAACATCCCGAAAACTGGCACAATCCCAAGGGGGGAAAGGTTAGTTTTTATACCCTAAAAGCCTATGTGGAACATATCATGACTCGTCTAGGAATTTTACCTAGCTCTGTTCAATGTTCGCCTATTAACGATGAGGTATTTACCTATGGGTTAAAGTATCATAGAGGCAAACAAAACATTGTGCAGTTTGGTCGCTTAGATGGCAACATCGCTTTGGGAATGGGGATCAAACAAGAGGTGTTTTATGCTGATTTTGATTTTGATACGATTTTGCAGGTGTTAAAAAAGCACAAAATGAAATATCAGCCAATGTCTAAGTACCCCGCAGTACGTCGTGACCTTGCCTTGGTATTGGACAAGGCTGTTGGGTACAATGAAATCTTAGGTATCGCCGTTAAAACAGGGGGCAAGCAATTACAAGCAACCAACTTGTTTGATGTTTACGAAAACGAAGAGCATGTTGGTCCAGGCAAAAAATCTTGTTCTGTTAGTTTTATTTTTCAAGATGCCAATAAGACTTTAAAAGACAAAGATATTGATAAGGTCATGTCTAAATTGATTACGACCTATGAGAAAAAACTAAACGCATTGATCCGTAAATAGGTTTTCTCTTAAAGAGTTATAACTTATTGGTGCCCCAAAGGTATTTAGGAACCCAATAAGTTATAACACTTTTACGTTATAAGAGATGAGAAATAGATGGATGAACGTTTAGCCATAAATTGATTGCTCTTATAACTTTAATAATTCATAATTTTTTAGAATTAGCAAAAATGAGTACCTTAGAGGTAAAATTAGAGGAGATAGAGAAGAAAGTAAAGAAACTAGTTGAACAAAATCTTCAATTTAAAGACATCTGTGAAGACTTGTTATTGGTGCGCCGCCGATTGGAAAAAGAGAATGAAGAATTGCGGCAACAACTTGCTGGACAAGCTAATGAGGTCAATCACCTAGCACAAAATATTCAACGACTAAAACTTGCTTACCAAGAAGATAAAGAAGGAATAAAGAAACGAATCGATCAATATATTCAAGATATAGATACAAGTATTGAGTGGCTGGAGCAACTCTAAATTGTAGACCATGAACGAAGATAACTTATTGACTATACCTGTTGTTTTGGCAGGACGCACATACCCTGTATTGGTTACCCAAGATGAAGTTGAAGGCGTCAAACTAATCAATCAACAACTCAATAAAGAGTTCTTAGATTTACAAAACCGCTATGCCAATAAACTCAATAAGCAAGATATACTAGCTATGCTTCTATTGACTTATGCAAAAGAGCTACATGAGGAACAAAAAAAATCCAACTTTGCTCCTGTACAAAAACGCATTGAGTCTATTGAAAATATCCTAGAACAAGCTTTTGAAAAATAAAATTGCTGTTCTTTTATTCTTTCCTATCCTATTTATTCGTTTTCCACATTTTACTCTAATTCATTGTAGTTACTAGAAACTAATTTGGGGATATTTTCCCTGTTATCTATATATAAACTTGAACATATCATGGATGCAACAGCACTTATCGTTGGAGCTATTATTGGTGTTTTAGTTGGTGTAATTATCGGTAGATTTCTACTCGAAAAAATCAACAAAGAACGCCAACTGGAATTGGATAAAAAAGCAGATGAAATATTAAAATCAGCTAGAGAAAATGCTGATACTAAGATTAAAGAAGCTGAAAATAAAGCAAGTGGGATGGTCGCAAAAGCTAAAAAAGAAGGCGAACATCTCAAAAATAATAAAATGGCAGAAGCTAAAAAACATTTTATTAATAAGAAAAAGGAATTTGAGAACAACTGCAAAAAACGTGAGCTAAAACTAAAAAGCAGCGAAGATAAAGCACTAGAAAGAGACAAAATTTCTTTGACTAGAGAAAAAGCTATTCTCAAAAAAGAAACTGCGGTTCAAAAAATCCGTGAAAACCTCAACCAACAATTAGAGTTAGTGGAGGTAAAAATGGAAACACTCAGCAATAAGGAAAATGAATACTTGGCTCAATTGGAAAAAATTGCCAAACTTACTGCCCAACAAGCTAAAGATGAGTTGTTGAAAAACATCAAGGATAAAGCAGATGCTGAGGCTATGGCTTATGTCAAAGATCGTTTTGAAGAAGCTAAAATGAGTGCCAACAAGGAAGCTAAAAAAATTGTTATTCAATCGATCCAACGAATGGCAGCAGAACATACCATCGAAAATACGGTTTCTGTTTTCCGTTTAGACTCGGATGATCTAAAAGGGCAAATTATTGGTCGAGAAGGACGTAACATTCGTGCACTAGAATCGGCTACTGGTGTTGAAATTATTGTTGATGATACGCCTGAAGCGGTTATTATTTCTAGCTTTGATCCTATTCGTCGTGAAGTCTGTCGTTTGTCTTTACAACGCTTGGTTGCAGATGGTCGTATACACCCTGCTCGTATCGAAGAGATTGTTGCTAAAACCAAAAAACAAATTGAGGAACAAATCATGGAAATTGGTCAACGCACGGTCATTGATCTAAATATTCACGGTTTACAAGCTCCTCTTATCCGTATGGTTGGACGGATGCGTTTCCGTTCTTCTTATGGACAAAACTTACTAAAACACTCTATCGAAACAGCTAAATTATGCGCCATTATGTCCGCAGAACTAGGCTTGAGTTCTAGAGAAGTAAAATTAGCTAAACGTGCTGGATTGTTGCACGATATTGGTAAAGTTGGGGAAGAAGAAACTGAGCTTTCTCATGCTTTGTTGGGTATGAAAATGTGTGAGCGTCACGGTGAAAAAGCTGCGGTTTCGAATGCAGTAGGAGCGCATCACGATGAGGTTGAAATGAAATATATTATTTCTCCAATTGTTCAGGTTTGTGATGCCATTTCTGGTGCTCGTCCTGGTGCTCGTCGTGAGATTTTGGAAAGCTACATCGAACGTATCAAAGAACTAGAGCAAGTTGCATTGGCGCACGATGGGGTTCAAAAAGTTTATGCAATGCAAGCTGGACGTGAACTTCGTGTTATTGTTGAAGCAGATAAAGTATCGGATAATAAAGCCGAAGAGTTGTCGTTCTTAATTTCTCAAAAAATTCAGAATGAAATGCAATATCCAGGTCAAATTAAGGTGACTGTCATCCGTGAAAAACGCTCAGTAGCTTTTGCTCGATAATTGCCAACAAATCTAAAATTAAATCGTATAAAAAAGCAACTTTGTCGTAGAGATAAAGTTGCTTTTTTATTGAATCCAAAGTCCAACAAAATGACAAGGCTCTTCCTAATTTTATTGTTTAGCTCTTTATTAATTGCTTGTGCAAACGAGCTTGAAAAACCAGACCTAAAAGCCTATTCAAGCAGTTCTTTACCCAAGCCAAAACTAGAAAAAAAAGCCCTTGAGGCTCCTTCTGGAATTATCCCCTTTGTCTCTAAAGAGGGACAGTTTAGTATTCTATTTCCCGATGCCCCACAAGAGCACAAACATACCACTACTGCCGCTATTGGAGAGATTCATCTGACACAATATATTTACTCTAAAGACGATACGCAAGCGTGGGTTGCCAGTTTTTCGGATTATCCAAAAAAAATGATTCGATTAGCCAACAAAAAACAGCTTTTAAAGGGAATCAAATATCGAGTATTAGAAGACTTAAAAGCCCATACCATTAGCGAAGAGAAAATCAAACTAGAGCGTAAATACAAGGGGCTATCTTTTGTTGCTCATGCCGAAAAGAAACCCTTAGATATTTTATACAAAATCTTTTTGGTCAAAAATCGAGTCTATCAATTGAGTATGTATTCTTCTATTGGTCCCTTTAGTCCCAAGGACTCCGCTGATTTTTTTGGTAGTTTTCAACTCTTAAAAGATACCACCCTTGTTCAATAAAATTTAGACACACACTAAAACCTCTTCAATGACTGATTCCTTTAAGAAAGTTTTATTCCGTTATCATAGTCCTGTTTTAGGTAAAACCGTAAAAGAAACCATGTGGGCCATCGAGATAGATGCCGATAAACAGTTGTATAAACTAGATAGTATTCCCTTTTATGGTCCACCAATTGCGACACATGATGAGTTCATCGCCAAGTTTGATGAACAGGAAGGATTTTTGGTTTATCAGGAAATCACAACTGCTTCTGAAAATTCTATTGTTTTGGTTATTGTTACCCAAAAAGATTATGACAAAGAAATGCTCAGAAGAAAATTTAAAGCCTTGCACTGCGAGTCTGAAGGGCTAAACGATCATTATTTTTCAATGGAAATTCTAAAACGAATTGATTATACGTTGATAAAAAAGGAACTGGACCTTTACCAACAAAAAGGAATAATTGATTATGCAGAACCTTGTCTTTCGAATAAACACAAACTCGATCTCCAAGATTAGAAACCAATTATTCTAACACTGATTTTCATAACAATACGGCTTATCTCGGCAACTCAATATAAAAAAATTGAACAGCTGAGTTGTCTTCTACACAGCTGTTCAACGAGTTTATTTTTTTTTCTTCTTCTTAGATTTAGAGGCAGGAGCAACCCTAGGTTTCATTCCCAAGTGTTTTCGAATCGCTTCCTCATTATGATAATACGTCAAATATCCATACCACCAAAAACGACGTCTTGCTTTAGGAGGATGGATTAAATTAACGTTTAATTGAGGGTCAACCATCAAAACGCCAATATCTCTCGCTTTACAAATTTTGATCAAATTCATTCGTAGGTGCTCCTTTATCATATCAAAAGAATCCTCTGAAAGTGACAACCATTGCTCATTAGCAGGATATTGAAATACTTGATGAATAACTTCCATTTCTTGATATTTATAGCTATTTCTAAACACCAATAAGTGTACAACCGTTGCTGTAAACCAGACCCCAAAAGGCAATAAAAAACGCTCTATCCAGCCATCCCCTCTCCATGTCAAAAACAATAATCCTGTTGCTAGGGTTAGTAAAAAAGCTTTCCAAATGCTGTCTCGAATCCAAACCTTATTGACTCGATAAGGTTTTAGAGCTGGCAAGGTTTTGTGTGATTTAGCCTCCATAGATACTACATAAGCCTTCTTGTTGTTTAGCTTATAAGCCAACAAGCCATCCGCTCGTTTCATCCCATATTTCTTCTTCGTACGTTCTTCTATATTAGAATAAAAGTGTCGCTGTCCATGCTTTATTTTGTAGTACTGCTCTAAATAAGCTTGCGCTTTTTTTTGCACTACAATTTCTTCTAATCGCTTTTTGGAAGCTGTTTTTCTTTTTGCCATAAATTATTGCCAACCGTTTTCTATAAAATTTTATTGTACGAAACTACTACCTACTCCATGAACTTTGAAATTTATATAATGAAGTGCTCAAACCCCAAACTACAAATCTCCCTATAATGAACTGTATACTAAAATTAAGCTTCTTTTTCTTTAATCAATCCCATAATATCCATCCCACCCCAATTTCCAGAACTCATCAATAATACATTCGCCTTTTGTTTTTGTATATCTTTTTGGAGTGTAGCTTCCAAAGCCTCATTATCTGTAAAAACCGTTAAATTAGGATGATAAAAAGCCTCTTCTACATCTTTGGGAGCAATATCTTTTAATTTTTTCATCTGAATCGTATGGCGATTATAATAAACATAAGCGGTATCTGCTGCCCCCATACTTCCTAAATATTCTTCCAAAAAATCAATATTGAGCGAGCTAAAAGTATGTAGCTCTAACACTGCTATTAACTTTCGGTCTGCATACTGTCCCTTTACAGCATTAATTGTTGCTTTTACCTTGGATGGAGCATGTGCAAAATCTTTGTAAATCACTTGTTGGTCATTTTTTGCCAACGTTTCCAGTCGTTTTGCAGCTCCTTCAAATGCCTGAATAGCTTCTAGTATTTGCCCATCACTCAACCCCAATTCTCGGCAAACCAAACGAGCAGCTTGAAAGTTTTGTAGATTGTGTTTTCCAAAAATTTGTAACGGAATTCCTACATCCGTTTGAGCCTTCAACGAATAATTATAGTCCAACCTTAAATAAGTCTGATGCTCTTGAATGTCATTGGCAGGGGTATCATAAGCAATAATTTGAGCGGGTGCCAAGTTCGCCATTTTCTTCAGATGCTTATCTTTTTTATAATAAATCAAGGTGCCATTTGGCATGATACTCTTGATGAATTTTTTAAACTGTTTTTTGTATTTTTTGAAGGTAGGAAAAACATTGATATGATCCCATGCTACCCCTGTCAAGACGGCTATATGTGGGTGATAATGCAAAAACTTAGGCAAAATATCAATTGGTGAAGATAAGTACTCATCTCCTTCTATAACAATAATTGGCGCATCCGATAAGCGCACCATTAATTCAAAACCATTCAACTGAGCCCCAACCGCATAATCAAAATCAATATTATAATGCTTTAAAATGTGCATAATCATAGACGTTGTGGTAGTTTTTCCATGACTCCCTCCCACTACAATTCTTTTTTTATGTTGACTTTGCAAATAAATGTATTCTGGATAAGAATAGATGGTTAGCCCTAATTCTTGAGCTTTTAATAACTCTGGATTATTAGGTCTTGCATGCATACCTACAATAACCGCATCCAAATCTCTTTTTATATTCTCAATATTCCACCCCATTTTAGCAGGCAATAATCCAGCGTTCTTTAATCGAGTATAAGATGGATCATAGATTTCGTCGTCTGATCCAGTTATTGTATATCCTTTTTGTTGCAATGCGAGAGCTAGGTTGTGCATAAGAGCGCCCCCTATAGCTATAAAATGTATTTTCATTTGATTTGTTGATTACGGAATGTAGTCTCATTTATTGATAGAATACCCCATTGATTCGTTAGTTACTGGGTTCCGCCTTTGGTTATGTGCTGTTCAACGGAGTATTAGTTTAGAATAACCAACCTTTATTCTATTGGTTATACAAGGCAAAAAACAATTGATTGACTAAACTGCCCAAAGATTCCCTACACAATAAGTCTAACCTTTAAAGCTATATTTTTTTTGTTAAAAATTAAATTTATCCTTATAAAAATCTTAGGTTCTAATTTATTGTACCAACTTTGTTCTTAATATACTATATTCTGCGACGATAACCACAATTTATAATGAAATCTTGCCACACTCAAACCATTATTAATGCCCCTATTTCGAAAGTCTGGGCAATATTAACTGATTTTGATCGCTATCCTGAATGGAATCCATTGGTAGGCAAAGTTTGGGGAACCGTAAAAGAAGGAAGGATTGTATTTGCTCATATCCTGCCCCTCAAAAATGTATTTCCAATTCAGATTATCAGCTTAAAAAAGCAACAAAAAATTGTCTGGAAAGGCACTCTTTTAAATGCTTCTATTATGATGGGGGAACATTATTATGAATTAAAAGACCTCGGAAATAATCAAACAGAGTTGCAACATGGAGAACGCTTTAGCGGTTGGGCTAGCCAATGGCTGAATGGGTGGATGCTGACTAAACTACAGGATAGCTATAAATACCACAATCAAAAATTAAAGATCATTGCAGAACAGGGCACTCTTTAGAATTGCCGAACACTACACAGAAATTAGCATCAACTTAGGTGCTCAATGAACGATTTTTATAGCGCTAGAATCCTTGCTATTTTTTTTGTATTTTTGCAGTCTATTTGAGATTAAGATAAATAGTGCTTGCTAAGCACCCCTATACCAATAAACATTGGATATCGTTTATGAAGTGGTTAAATGCTGTAATAAAAACTGGTTTTAATTTAAATATGCATCGAGTTCAACGGGCAATAGAAAAGCCTATTGATACCCAAGAACGAGTATTTAAACAATTGATTCAACAAGCATCAACTACTGCATTTGGCAAAAAATACGGCTTTGGATCCATCAATTCTATCCAACAACTCCAAGAACGGGTTCCCATTCACAGCTATGAAATGCTGGCTCCCTACATACAACGCATGATGAAGGGAGAAAAGAATGTTCTTTATCCTGGTAAGGTTACTTATTTTTCTCGATCGTCAGGCACTACCAATAACAAAAGTAAATACATTCCTGTTCCTCCTAACAATCTAAAACATTGCCATCTCAAAGGCGCACACGATGCGGTTTCTATTTGGTTTCACAACTACCCTAAATCCAAATTATTTGATGCCAGTCGAGCAATTATTATGGGGGGAGAATTATCCATATTTGATCGACAAGCCCAAACATTTATGGGAGATGTTTCTGCAATTATGCTCCAACATTTACCTTTTTATGCAGCTTATTTTTTGACGCCTAATATTCCTACTGCCCTGCTGCCAGACTGGGAAAAAAAGATAGAAAAAATTGCTCAAGTTGCCGTCCACCAAAATATCAGCAACCTAAGTGGTGTCCCTACATGGACACTTGTTTTGCTACGACGAATATTAGAATTATCGGGCAAAAAGAATCTTTCGGAGGTTTTTCCTAATTTTGAATTATATGCACATGGAGGGGTAGATTTTTCGCCTTATCGTTCTCAATTTGACAACTTATTTCCTTGCAAAACTGTTGAGTATCGGAATACTTATAATGCTTCTGAAGGTTTTTTTGCTACTCAATTCTCCAAGGAAGACCAAGGCATGCAATTACTATTTGACAGTGGCGTTTTTTATGAATTTATTCCACTAGATCAATTGCACAAAGACCAACCTCAGGCTTATACCATAGAGCAAGTTCAAAAAGGAATCGATTATGCGATTGTAATTAGTACCAATGCTGGTTTGTGGCGCTATATGATTGGGGATACAGTACGGTTTTCTTCTTTGTATCCACATCATATTGAGATAACAGGACGCACTCAACAATTTATCAATGTATTTGGCGAGGAGGTAATGGTTTGGAACGCCGAAAAAGCATTGACCAATACCTGTTATGAATTAGATGCTCAGATTTCGGAATATACTGTTGCTCCTATCTTTTTATCCAAGACCTCAAAAGGAGGGCATGAATGGTTGGTTGAGTTTCAAAAATCGCCCCAAAGCATGCTTCAATTCCAACAATTATTGGATATGAATTTACAAAAATTGAACTCCGACTATGAGGCTAAAAGATATAAGGATATTGCCCTACAAGAACTCGAATTAACCGTAGTTCCTCCAGGGTCTTTTCACAACTGGCTCAAGTCTAAAGGCAAGTACGGCGGACAGCATAAAATCCCTAGACTTTCTAATAAAAGACAATATCTAGAAGAAATTTTAGCTTCTTTCCCCATAAAATCGTAACTTTGACTGCCCCCCCGATTATCCTCCTTCTTTATCAATTGTTTAATCATAATTGTATTTAAAACATTTCCTTGTTTTAATATACCATTTTTTCATGTTTAAAAAGAGCTATAAATCAATAAACAACACATATCAGCTATTCGTTTCCTAATTTTTTCAAGAATCCAAGTGTATTAAAATCCTTCATTTTAATTATACGAATACAAAATTAATATGCTCCACACTTACTTATTAATCTTATTTCTTGGACTCATTTGTGTTAGCTTACTAACTGTTATAGGTTCTATTGCCTCTAGAAAATTTGAGTTTAATTTTTCTTATTTATGCCCCCTTTCTTTAATGATTTACTTGGGAGTAAGTTATTATGCAAGCCTAATGATTTTTCCTATAGCAGGAATTACTTTAGCGGGTTTATTGGGGCTATTTGAAGCAACCATAGGGCTAAAATTAATCTTAAAATTGAAAGCAAAGATTGAATTAGCAGAAGAACAACGCAACCTAATAAATGAAGCCAATTTCCCCCCTCCTAACTTAGTTTTAGGAGTCGTCTTAGTTTATATGGTAATTGGTTTTGTAGGCAGCCTATTGCCCTAACAACTCCTCAAATAATAGGCTTTTTTACTTCGTTTTCAAAATCGGATATCGTTCCAAAAATGCCATTAACAAAGTAATAAATTCGGCTGGTTTTTCCATCATAGGGGCATGACCACATTCATCTAAGATATGCAATTCAGATTGTTCAATTTTTTGATGAAAGTCCTCCCCTACAAATGCAGGAGTAATCGTATCATTTTTTCCCCAAATTAATAAGGTTGGTAGCTTTATTTTATGCAGTTCATGTTCTAAATTATGCCGCATAGCTGATTTAGCAGTGATAACAATATTTAGCCCTTTAGTTGGCGTATTTACAATTTCAAAAATTTCATCAATTAAGGCTTTTGATGCTATATCAGGATTAAAAAATGTCTTTTGGGCTACTTCTTTGACAAATTCATAGCTTTTTCGACGAGGAAAAGAATTCCCCAAAGCATTTTCAAACAGACCAGAGCTTCCTGTCAAGGTCAATGTTCGAACCAACTCAGGAGCTTTTAAGGTCAACAATAATCCGATATGCCCTCCCAAGGAATTTCCGACAATATGAATCGTGGTATATCCTTGCGTAAGGATAAATTCATGCACATGTTCCATTAGTGTTGTCATAGATACTTTTCTACTCGGAAGTTCAAAGATTGGCAACAAAGGGACAACTAATCTATAGTTAGATTTTAATCCTTTTATAAGTGCTTCATAATTGCCCATAGAGCCAAACAAGCCATGCAACAATATAACGGTATCACCCTCACCTTCTTCTATATACTTAAATTTACCTTTTTCGTAAATGGGATATTCCATATCTTGATATTAATAGTTTGCGTTCTTTGATTTATCCTTTTCCTGCTACATTTTATGGTGGAATAGCAATCACCTAATCCTATTAGAACGAAGTCTTCCTCTGCTATTTAAAACCCCAAGCTTCAGGATTAGTAGTCGCCTCCAAAATAGCCTGTTCTTCCTCTGTCAAATCTGGAAAAAAATCTAAATCAGTATAAGCCTCAACTCGATCTATCGTTGTAACAAAATTTTCGAGCGGCTGTTGAATTTCTTTATTTTTAAACATAAATGCAATTGCCTTCTTTTGGGGTCCCTCATAATCTAGCACTATTTTGTAGAACCCTCGAGGTATCGTTGGACCATTGCCATTAATGCGATTGGCTGCATCAACATTGCTACGCAATAAAGGGCCTGTAACAATATAAAGTCGTTGTTCCTTTTTTGCCCATGTCCGAACCCTTTCTTCCAAACGTTTCCAAATTCCTCTGTTAAAATCAGGAACTTGAGGACTAACATTGGTCATATAAAAACTTTCTTCAATCGCCTGTTCACTGAAGTCCATGTCATGTGCAGGCACCAAATGCCCTCGATCATAACCTGAATTGGCATAATCCAAGCTGCTGGCCTCTGTCCTAATATTAGGATCTGATTTGAAGTTTTTTCGTTCTTTCCGATAAGCTAAATCTAACCGAGCCCCTCTCAATTCATAGGCTACCCATTCTGCATTTTGATGCTGGCTAGAATAAGATAGGGCGTAATAACGATACTTAATCAATTGATCCCCTAGTTGCTGTGTAGGGATATAATTCAAGCCCGTTTCTGGCAGATTATCGTCAATAGATTGGGGATATACATCTGTATTCCGATCTCTATTAGACACTACTGGCTGGTTATTATAGTTGTTGTCTTGGGTGTTGACGGCATCCCCTCCCCCTAATGGATTATTTCCTAAAATTAAGACAAAAATACCTGACACTGCTGCTGCTACAAGCAGCACAATTTTACTCATTCCTTTCATAATTACAATTTGATCTAATACAAGAATGTAAGTCAAGCATATTTTAAGCAATTATTTGCAATCCAGTAGATAGTCTTAAACCCTACAGGCTATACTACTTCATCCATCTATTTACTTATTTGGTGTTTCTGGGGCAAAGGTAATAGAGAATATGCAGTTAGACAAAAATTAACTACTTACATTTTTATTCTTGTTTGAATTACATATTATTAGTCTATAAACAAGCTTTCTTTCTCAGAAAGACAAGGAAAGGTTCGCCCATTGGATACCAATGCAATAGCTTTTATCTTTCAATTAAAAATTGTATCTTGGAGGAGAACACTTCATAGATTTTATTTAATTTTGTTGACTATCAATTTTTTATTGTATTCTAGAACCATTTACGAACGAAATATTCAGTTTTAAATACAATTTATGAACGAAATATTCACGCCCTTTTTCAACGACTATGCACTCCACTAAAATTTTACTTATAAATTAATTGCGCAACAATGAAAGATATTTACTTCTTTTCGATAATTGTTATCGTGTTTAATAGTGTTTTTGTAGGTTGTACTGCTGATATGCCACTCAACATAGAACCTGACCAAGCAAAACTAGAGGTTGTAGATACCTTAAAAACAAGAACTTCAGAGGATCATAAAAAACGGCTTTCTGTAAAAGAAGCCTTTATTAAGCTATCTCGCAAAGAACTCGTCTTGGATGGAATACAAAATATGTCGTCAAAGGATCGTAGAGATTTGCTTCAGCAACAAGAAACCGATAACTATCATCTAGATTGGGTGGGCAATTATTTACAAATAACCGAAAAGGCTGCCAACAAGGACGATGAATATGAACGAATGGAGCAGATTCGACTAGCAGTATTCAACTCCATCACTCAAAAAGATATTCTTTTTGTTTCGCAAGAATTGATTGATGAACAACGCCATAACACACAAATTGTAGATCAGGCTTTTTTCCAATACAACAATCGTCATTGGGAAAACATCAATTATCAACTCCCCTTGATCACAACTCAAACTTTTTTAAACCAAGACAATAACTTAAATATTAACGAGAATCATATTTATTTTAACCTAAAAGCTGCTGACATTCACTATTTACAAGCACATCTTAACCACGAAAATTATCTTAATAAAGATGAAATTGCTCAAAACGAAGCGTATAAAGTTGCTCTTATCTGGACGGGCAATAATTTTAGATTAAATCGTCAAGCAATCGTTCAGTATGATATTAGTGAACGACATCCTCGCTAATATTTGTAACAAAATACTTACGGAAATCTTAAAAATAGGTTATTTCAAAGAATCTATCATAATAAGTTCGTATTTTGCATGTTTTCCAAACTTCATTACTCCGTTAAAAAATTGTACTGCATTATTGCATGAGTGCTGCGCAGTTGATTATTAGTGTTGTTTGTTTTGGTGATTTAAAATACTAAAAAACTGATAACCTAGCTTTGCTAGCTCATGTAATAATCAATATAGTGCATGAACGCAGTGAACTGGGCATGCTTGTAGCCAAAGCTATAAAAGCGAAGGCACTGTTTTTTACGTTTTTTACTAAAAAACTATCTCATGACCGTAGGGAATAATCAACGGAGTATTAAAATTTATTACCTCTTTTTGTAAACATCTTACTAGAACCCTGTTGTAGTTAAGGTAGAATAGAAGGTAATACCACCGCAAGCTTTTTGTTAAAAACAAGTACTTTTTCAAAGTCTAATACGATTTTTTTAACGAAGTAATGCAAAATTGTTACAGTAACCTTATTTATTAGCCGCTTTAATACAACTGGAAATTTAACCATGAAAAAATATTACATCTTGTTTTTGGTTTCAAGCATCCTAATCAGTTGCTCAGACACTACGACTAACTCTACTACCACAGATACCAACACTGGAGATAAAACAACAACAGCTAGTGCCAGTCCTGTGGCCAGCAATACGGTCAAAAAAATTGAAGGAACTCCAACAACGATAAAAGGCACAATTACTGGTCTTAAAGAAGGGCAAAAAATATTTTTTGACAAAAAAACATTGGATGCTACAGATGTAGT
This sequence comes from Aureispira anguillae, assembly GCF_026000115.1. Taxonomy (GTDB): domain Bacteria; phylum Bacteroidota; class Bacteroidia; order Chitinophagales; family Saprospiraceae; genus Aureispira; species Aureispira anguillae. The sequence goes on along the minus strand of NZ_AP026867.1, from coordinate 7,465,248 downwards.
GGGTACAACACTTTTAGATGCAACTGGCAATTTTGAATTAAAAACAGGTATCAAAACTCCTGGTATTTACAGAGTTCGCTTAGGAGCTAAGCCCGTTTATATGCTGCTCAAAGGGGGTGAAAATATTGACATCACTGCAACAATGGATGGTTATAAAATTCAAGATTATAGCTTGACAGGAAGTTTGCATGCCGAAGAAATGAAGACTTGGAATGCAGACCTTGACGCTAAGAAAATCAAGTCTTACTTGGAAGAAACAGCGGAAGAAAAACCTCTATTGCACCTTTATTTGGTAGAAAAATTGGACTTGGTAGCCAATATTAAGGTATATAAAAAGGTATTGGAATCGCTCAAAGCTGCTTATCCCAATGATCTTTACACCAAACAATTTAATTCTAAGGTTTTATCTATGGAGGCAAAACTTAAAGCGCAACCTGTAGCCGTTGGCGCTGAAGCTCCTGAAATAAACTTGCCCAACCCTGAAGGAAAAAAGATTGCGTTAAGCTCCTTAAGAGGAAAAGTTGTTTTATTGGATTTTTGGGCAAGTTGGTGCCGCCCTTGCCGCATGGCTAACCCCCATGTCGTACAACTATACTCCAAATACAACAAAAAGGGCTTTGATGTTTTTAATGTCTCTTTAGATGGTATTGATGACAAACGAGCAGCAATGTACCAAAACAATCCCGAAACAATTGCCAAAGCTACTGAAATAGAAAAGGGTAAATGGAAACAGGCGATCAAAACAGATAAACTAAAATGGAAAAATCATGTATCGGAATTGCGCAGTTGGAGTAGTCCTGTTGCAGCGCTCTATGGTGTAAATTCTATTCCGAAAACATTCTTGATCGATAAAAAAGGCATCATTCGCTATGAAAATTTACGTGGGCAAGCACTAGAAGATGCCATTAAAAATTTATTAGCCGAGAAATAAATCATTGGAATCTAAAATAGTCTTTTGAGAAAAATCGCTCTTCTACCTCCCCCTTTATTCCTCTATGGATTAAAAAAGGGGCAAAACAATTAGTTTTTAGATTTTTACAAAAGTAATCTGATTTTAATTGCTAGGTTCTATTTTTTTTTCTACCTTTGCACGGCGTTTTCAGAAAAAACTAAGTCAATGAAAGCTCTTAAATCTTTCACCATAAATTTTGCAAGTTTAGCAGATGGTGAGCATTTATTTGATTATCAAATAGATAACAAGTTCTTAAAACATTTTGAAGCAACCTTGGTACAAGAAGGCTCTGTTGATGTTAGTCTCTCACTAATTAAGTTTTTAAATAGTTTGGAGTTTAATTTCAATATTCAGGGTACCGTCTTAACTCCTTGTGATGTTTGCATTGAGGAATTTGAACTGCCTGTTGAAGGGAGTGAACAAATTATGGTTAAAATAGTAAGCGAAATTCCAACGGATGACGATGAATACAATGTTGTTTATCTCAAGGAAGGAACCAGCTCTATTAATATAGCCGAAATGCTTTATGAATTACTCATGTTGAGTATTCCTATGCGCAAAGTGCATCCACTTAATGATGAAGGACAGTATACTTGTGATCCTGATGTTTTGAAATATTTGCAAATAAATGAAGACATTGAAACTTCTGAAGAAGAAGTTGATAACAATGACAATATAAACCCAATTTGGGACGAGTTAAAAAAATTAAAATAATAACGTTTAAATAAAATAAAAGATGGCACATCCGAAGAGTAGAATATCAAAGCAGCGTAAACGCAAACGTCGTACTCACTACAAGATTACAGCTCCTCATGTAGTTAGTTGTAACAACTGTGGTGCTCCTGTATTGAGACACCGCATTTGTGATGCTTGCGGTTCTTACCGTGGACGTACAATTATCGACAAAACAGAAGCTATTGTTGAAGAAGATGTTGAAAACACAATTGACGACGTAGAAGTAGAAGATTAATATTTAATAACTTAGGTTATTATTGATCAACATATAGATAACTCTTATTCCTTATTAAAAGGTCTAAGAGTTTTTCTGTTTCTATCTAGGTCTTTTATTTTTTGGCAAATTATATTAAATATTGGCATAGGTTTTGCTATTAATTAATCATTCAATTAATTATCTTTTTTTTCATTTTAATCCCCTCTCCATCGTCCTTATTTAATAGACGGTTACTTTTGTATGAGATCTACACCAACACTCAAAGATCTAAAGTAGCTCCTCCCCTATACCTAAAAATAATGCAAAACTAGGTCCCTTCTAGTTTTGCATTTTTTATTGTTCAGACTCCAACTAAGTTATAAAGGGAATCTAAAATAGCTAAAAGCTAGCCCAATTTTAAGCCTTACAAAAAACGTTGGGAATACTTGCACACTACAGATTAAGACTCCTCCCATCCAATCCCCAAGTAGTATCAACTGGAACGGACAAATGATCTAGAATTGTAGGCACAATATCAACCAAAGAAGGAGCCACAGGCATTAATCCCCGATGCGTCATATTACGTTTTCTAAACAGCCCCAAAACATGCCCTACATCTGGATGGCTGGCATTGAGGTGGGTTCCATCCTTCTCTCCTCCATGATTACTACTGACTATGATTAACCAATCTTCATTTTTATTGGCTTCCCGCTGATAAATTGCCTCCAGAATAACTCCTAAATGGGCATCTACCTGCTCAATGGCATTGATATAATGTGGAATATCGGGATGAAAGCCCTTAAGATGACCTGCATGGTCAACATCGTCAAAATTCACAAAAAGAACATCTAGATTACAGTCATCAATATAATTTTTGGTTGCTTCTCTTACTTTTTTATCCTCATCATAATCCAGTAGAACATCAGAATTACAAGGAGCGGCTATTTCGTCATTTAAATCCGAATAATGCACAATCGATGCCGTTCTAAAACACGAGTTATAATTTTTTATTCTGCACAAAAAATGGGGATATTGCTCATAATTTTTGCTGCCATAAAAATCGTCGTACACTCCATGTTTATTAGCCCATACCCCTGTTAACAAAGAAGACCAGCCTACTGCAGCCCAAGCATCAGCACGGTCACAATCCACCTCCCAGCTATAACGACCATTTTGAATCAACTGATCTAAATGAGGGGTTGCTGCTTTTTGCACTGCATCAGAACGACAACCATCTATTCCTACTAATAAAACACGTTTGATATGCTGTAAGTTGTCATTTGAACAAGAAGTTGGGCATGTTGCAAGGGTTGATTTTTCACAACTCCCCATTCCCATCGCTACCATTACCAAAATTAATAAAAATGAATATTGCATCCTGTTGATTTTATTGTTAGAAGTTGTTTAAAAATGTTGTTGATTTTATTCACGATGTTCATGATAAAAGTTCGAGATCAAAGCTAGTAGTTATCGGCTTAGTCCATTAATGTACTAACATTAAGCCAGCTCGAAAGCTCGTTTTTTGTTTCGTAGCTATGAACTAACACAAAGTCTGATAGACTTTGTGTGTTGTGAACTGCGAAGCAGCTACGGGGCTAAAAATAGCTGCCGATCCGATGGCTGCTATGGTTGGATCGCAGGTGTTAAGATCATTTTTTAACAACTTCTTAGCCTATAAAATTCGTTTCTCAACCAAAAGTCTGCTAAATTTAGCAAAACATCGAGAAAGTTTATACAAGATACAAATAATGTGCTGAGTAACGCAAAACACCATCTCAACCTTAATGGATAAGAAAATTCCCCATCCTTAAAAACGCTTTCCTTCCAATAATTTATTGAACCGTTCTCGATAGGTCTCACTAATTGGAATCCGTTGATCGCCGATTTTTATTCGATTGCGTTCGATGCTTTCTATTTTGGCTATGGCAACAATATACGATTTATGCACTCGTGCAAACTGATGCGCTGGCAAATAAGCTTCATAGGTTTTGAATCGCTGCAAGGTCATAATATTTCCCATTGTTGTCACCAAACGCAAATAATCTTTCATTCCTTCTATATAAAGAATATCGTTTAGGTTGACCCTTTCTACCCTATATTCTGTTTTGACAAAAATAAAATCTTTTTCTTCCCGACCAGGTTGCAACAACTGATGTTGGATGGTTATTTTATCAATTGCCTGTACAAATCGACTAAAAGAATAGGGCTTGAGCAAATAATCCGATACACGTAATTCATAACCTTTTAAAGCAAACTCACTATAAGCCGTTGTAATAATAACTTGGGCATTTGTTTGTACGCTTTCCAAAAATTCGATCCCTGTCAATTGCTCCATTTGGATGTCTAAAAAGATTAAATCAATACGATTAGAGGAAATAAAATCGATTGCTGATAAAGCATTGTCAAAGCTTTGCAATAAGTTTAGGGCTGGCAGCCGTTCAATAAAAGTGCTTAATTTTTTGCTAGCCAAGGGCTCATCTTCTATTATAATACAGTTAATTTTCATCTCCAAGATTATTTATGTATCTATAAACGCCCGATCAATAAGACAAGGGCAAAGTCAATTGTACCTTATAACGATTATCGGCTGAATTAATAGTTAATTGATAATTTGCTCCATAGATCAAATCTAAACGCTTTTTTACCAAATCTAATCCTACACCGCTATATTTTACATTTTGGTTGGACACTATTTCGTCATAATCATTCTCACACTCAAAAACCAATGTTTCTTCCTCAACCCTTAATTCAATCTGCAAACCATTGTCTTTTTCTCGATTCTTACAATGTTTAAAAGCATTCTCAACAAAAGCAATAAAAAGCATTGGTGCCACTCTAATTCCTTCCAGATTTCCGCTGGTTTTCAACAATACAAATTTTTTATTTTTAAGACGAATTCGTTCCAAATCGATATAGTTTTGAATAAATTCTATCTCTGAGCCTAGATCAATCTGCTCTGTATTAGAATCATAAAGCAGATAACGCATTTGTTTAGATAATTTGATGAGCGTGGCAGAAGCTTGGTCAGGATTTGTGTAGATTAAGGCATCGATATTGTTGAGCGTATTAAACAAAAAGTGAGGATTTACCTGCGCTCTAAACAAGGATAATTCGCTCTGAAAATTAAATTGCTCTAATTTTTTTCGTTGATTTCGTTCGTTGATATACTCTATCAAAGCCCTTGCCCCTATCGCCAACCCCAAACGAAACAGCAACCATATCAGCATCGTAACCTCTATCCCAACCATAATGTCTGGATAGGCAACATCTGGTGGATAAACTTGTTCCATAATTAGAAGTTCTAATATATACTCTCCCAAAAACAAGCCGAGACTCTTTAGCCAATTTATCTTTGTAAGGGGGGATAAAAACAGCCATTTAAATACAAAAAAATAAAAGAGGTAAAAAGAGACTCCAAAACTGAGGATATTATAAATGGTATCGGTAACGATATAAGCCCAAGTTGCCGCTGGATAGATAGACCAAATTAGCTCTGGATTTACTTTGAATACAAAAATAGAAGCAGAGCTAATGGGCAGCACAAAAACCAGCCATAATATCAGGTGAATTAGAAATACGTTTTTGGTTTTCATTCGTTGCTTTGTTCTTGTTTTGAATGTTCTATCCTTGTCCTAAAAGCCTGCCACTCGTCTACAAATAATAACAAGTGTTTAGCCTCTTTCTGCCTTCCCAAAGCCCCCCTAACAATAATGGGAGTTTCAAATTCTAGGCACAAGTTGGGGTATTCCATATCTCCAAGAGGAGACAAATAAATCGCTCCTTCTATCGGCTTAGTTTTATTATAATTACTAACTTGTTTAATATTCGCTAAAGATACCTCTGCCTCTCCTAATGTTCCATATTTTAACCATAGCTTTTGACCATGAATTTCAAGGGGTCTTTTTGCCATACTTCTGATTAAACTAAGTACCTGCAAGCAGGTATAAACGCTCAAAATCGTCACGATCCATGCAATCCATTCTCTCCATAAGGCCAATAAAAAATGAAAAGCGATTGTTTCAACAACTAACAACAGAATTAGCCCCCACAACAAGGTAATGCTGCCGTTTTTCTTGTGATAAGAAAATTGATGCGCTTCTAATTTTAAAGGGCGCCAGCTCCCCAAACAATAATAAGGGATGCTCAATTCAGCTGCCATAAAATAACTTATTCGAGCAGGAAATAAGGTCTGTGTTACCGCCAATAAACGGCTATAAAAATCAGTTTGGGGACTTGCCTTATAAATTTTTCGTGCTTGATAAAGTTTGCTTACGATTACAATTAAGACAAGTATTTCTATCAATGGAAGTAGCCATTTTTTTATTCCATTAAGATACATTTGATGCTCTTGTGGCAAAACCAAAGTTCCAATTATAAGTCCAATTATTAAAACAGGAGCTACCGTTGTTTTTGGGATATTCCGACCATAAATTAGGCAAAAATAAACGAACGGCGCTGTTAACGTTAAATCAGCAGTAATTCCAAATGCCAAAGCATTGTCTAGAGGAAACGCTAAAGCAATAATAACGGCACTAAACAAAATAATTGCTGGACCTAAAAAAATCCATACGCTAGATAACCTAAGTGCTTTCATATACTATTGATTTTTATTGATAGTCGTGAACTATCTAAAGGTAATTTATAACACAAAAATAACCTAAATCAAAGAAAAAAAACGGTATAATCTTCCAAATCGATAATTCTATCGACATCTCAATTTCACATCAGATTTAACTTATTATCCCTTTCCTTTTTTCAAATAATCTAGTATCTTTAATAGGTTTTTAGTCCATCAATTTTATCCATACTTATCCTCTCAATAATATGCAATATTTCACTGAAGGGTTCAACAATTTTTTTAAGGGTTTAGCAGCCAATAATCACAAAGATTGGTTCCATGAGCATAAAAAAACCTATGAAAAAGAAGTCAAACAAGCCTTTGCTAGATTTCTAACCGATTTAATACAAAATATTCGAACACAATATGACTCAACACTAGATCTGGAAGTCAAGAATGCTGTTTTTAGGATTAATCGAGATATTCGTTTTTCAAAAGATAAAACACCTTATAAATTGCATCGTAGCGCCGTTATTTCACAAGCTGGACGCAAAAATATGCAAATTCCAGGTTTGTATATTCAATTTGGAGTAGGCGAAGTTTGGCTAGGGGGTGGTATGTATAAGCCTGATAAAGAAAATTTATTATTGATTCGTGAGCATATCGCTAAAAATCCTAAACAGGTACAGGAGTTATTAGCCGATCCAGCATTTCAACGATTATATGGTACGATTCAGGGAGAACAAATTAAACGCATTCCCAAAGCATTTAAAGAAGCCCATGCTATACAGCCTCTAATTGCCAATAAACAGTTCTATTTTATGGCCGAATATACAGACAATGAGTCTCTGTTGTTGAGAGAGGATTTGATGGATTGGGTGCTGAACCATTACAAAATAGGAAGGGCTTGGAATCAGTTCTTTTCGGCAGCCATGGAAGCAGAAAAAGAAGCTTAGACCCGCATTGGTTCGTTATCAAAACAGCAAGTAGGAGAAGTTGAGGCGTTTTTGCTCAACTTCTCCTATTATTTTAAGAATTCCTATTGAGCAGACATTTCTGTAAAATATTGATAAAAGTAAGGTATGGTTTCTATTCCTTTATAATAATTGAACAAACCATAATGCTCATTGGGAGAATGTATGGCATCTGAATTTAAGCCAAATCCCATCAAAATAGTTTTTACCCCCAATACTTCTTCAAACATTGCCACAATTGGAATAGATCCACCAGAACGTTGAGGAATAGCAGCCGTTCCAAAGGTAGCTTGGTAAGCTTTGTCCGCAGCTTGATAAGCAATCCCTGTTGTAGGTGTTACTACAGGTTCGCCACCATGATGAGGCGTTACGGTTACTTTGACAGAATCAGGAGCTATTTTTTCAAAGTGTTCTTTAAACAGTCTAGTGATCGTTTCAGAATCTTGATTGGGCACCAAACGCATAGAAATCTTAGCATTTGCCTTTGAGGGCAATACCGTCTTGGCTCCCTCTCCTATATAACCACTCCAGATTCCATTGACATCCAATGTAGGGCGAATAGAGCCACGTTCAAGTGTCGTATATCCCTTTTCTCCTTGTACTGCGTCAATATCTAAATGTTCTTTATAGACTTCTAGCGAGAAAGGAGCTTTGTTCATTGCTTCCCGTTCTTCATCCGATACGGTTTCTACATCATCATAAAACCCCTCTACTGTAATGTGACCATTTTCGTCGTGCAAAGAAGCAATCATCTTAGCCAATACATTAGCGGGATTGCCCACTGCTCCACCATAAATTCCAGAATGCAAATCTCTATTGGGTCCCACTACTTCTACTTCTACATAACTCAAGCCACGCAATCCTGTGCAAATAGAAGGCACATCATTGGCAATCATCCCTGTATCCGAAACTAAAATAACATCACAAGCAAATTTATCTGCATTAGCTCGAATAAAAGGTCCTAAACTAGGAGAACCAATTTCTTCTTCTCCTTCTATCATAAACTTAATATTGCAAGGCAAAGCATTATTTGCCATCATGCTTTCAAATGCTTTAACGTGCATATACATTTGCCCTTTGTCATCGCAAGCACCACGAGCAAAGATAGCTCCATCAGGATGTATATCCGTTTTTTTGATCACAGGGTCAAATGGCCCAGACTCCCATAATTCGATTGGATCAGCAGGCTGCACATCATAATGCCCATATACACAAACTGTGGGTAAATTAGGATCTATAATTTTGTCCCCATAAACAATAGGGTACCCTGCTGTTTCACAAATTTCTACATTATCCGCTCCTGCTTCAATCAATTTTTCTTTGATAAATTCAGCCGTTTGTATCACATCTGCTTCAAACTTAGAATCTGCACTAACAGAAGGTATTCGCAATAAATCTAATAATTCATCTAAATAACGCTGTTTATTTGCCTCTTGATAAGCTTTTAACTGTTCCATTTCTATAAGATGTTCTAATTGTATAGTCCAAAGAATACTTCACAATGTCACTTGTTAAATGATCCTAAATCGGACTTTTATGAAAAATCTATTTCTGTATTATCACCAATATTCAAACTTAAACTTAACCCTTTGATGGAGGCATCGCTACCAATAATTGATTTTTGGAGTACAGCCTCTTCTATTAGCGCATAACTACCTATGATAGAATCGCTAACAATCGCATAATTTAACACGGAATGATCACCGATACAAACATTTGGACCAATGATAGAATTTTTGATTTGGCAGTTTTCTCCAATACTGACAGGATGAACGATAATTGTATTTTCGAAGGCAGGAATATTTTCTGAAGCATTCCCTTGCCGTCTCAGCAACATTGCATTGGTATCCAACAAAATATCTTTTTTACCACAGTCATACCAATTGTCTACCTCAAAAGTAGTAAACTTCACGCCCATTTCAACCATTCTCATTAACGCATCACTCAGCTGATATTCATCAATCGTTAAAATATTATTGTCTACAATATATTTTAAGGCCTCTATAAAATCCGCAACTTCTGATATTTTGTACAAGCCCACTAATGCCATGTTTGATTTTGGGATACGAGGCTTTTCGACAACACGCCTGATGTACCCGTCATCTCCCAATTCTACAACCCCAAATTCCCTTGGATCGTCCACTTTTTTTACCCCCAAGCAAGAATTAGGTTGCTGCATTAGGGTTTTGAGATTCCCCTCAAAAATAGTATCTCCTAATACAATTAAAATTTCTTCCGAATCCTCATAGGCCGAAATTGCAGTATACATAGCATGTCCCAATCCCAGCCTCGCTTCTTGATAAACAAACGTTATATCCAAGTCAGGGTAACGAGCCTCTATATAGTTCCTTATTTTATCCCCCAAATAACCAATGACTAAAATAAATTCTGTTATTCCTCCTTCTGCCACTAACTGATCTATAATAGAAGCAATTAAGGTCTTTCCTGCCACGGGAATAAGTGGCTTAGGTTGAGTATAAGTATGTGGTCTTAAACGGGTTCCAACTCCTGCAACTGGAATAACAGCTTTCATTATCTATTTTTTTTTTCATTAAGACAACCCAATAGCTATCTATAGATTAGACGTGATACGAATGCATTTTATCAATTCTGTTTCGCAATAAAGTCTATTTTATCTAAAAATGTTTATTTTATTTTTCTGAGTATAAGACAAACTATAAAACAAAGTGCCCACGAGCAAAGCAAGCTAAACAGATAAAGGATACTTATAAAGTACCGTTTAAGCTAAAACTATGTTTCGATCTTAGATGCTAGACCGCTTTGCTCCTGATATAGTTTGCCCTGTACATCGTTTATTTTTAATAACCTAAGAATACATTTGATTCTTTTCCACTGAATCCAATAGCCGTTTCGCTCAAATTTCAAAAATACATTAACTTCAATTTGCGTTAGGTTAAAGCAAATTTAACGCTTTTGTCAAGGGCAAAAGAATCTAATCGTTTTTTATCCCCTTATAATACAAAAAAACCAACATTATCTGACTTAAAAAAGTATACGTTTAAGATTAAACTTTTAATCTTTTTATTTGTAGAAATGACAAAGATAGCAACAAACATACAAAAACTTAACAACCAATAAATTATACTCCAAAACAATAATTTTTGTATTATAAACTAATCAAAGAAAACTTTTTCAATTCCATAAGAATTTGTATTTTTGCTGATCAAAGTTGATATGAGAATTCCCCTTAGATTTAAAGATAAAGCAACATAGCAAAAGTTAACTTTTTTATAAAACAATTGATGATAATTCTACACAAATTTGAACTTTGTCATTTAACGAAAAATTGATCTACTCTTTGTGTTTAATCTACATACGAAACTAAAATAGACGTTCTAGTAAGGAATAGAAATAAGTTATGACAAAGGAAATCACAAATATGGAACATACACAGAATCTATTTCAAGAATTTGAAGCTGTAACAACTGAAGATTGGTTGGCTGCTATTGAGAAATTTTTGAAAGGCAAACCAGTAGATAGTTTAAATTGGGAAATCGAAGATGAGCTTGTTATCTCACCCGTTCATCGCCAAGCAACCACGACTACTCAATATTTAGGCAGTGCAGATTTAGCCATCAATAACAACTGGAATATATGTGAAGCCTTTTTGATTCAAACGCCTTCAGATTATTCAACAGTCAATCAATTAATCCTAGATGCTTTATCCAAAGGAGCTAATGCGCTAATTCTAAATTTTGAACACTTTCCCAGTCTTAACGAATTATCTTTATTATTAAAGGGGGTATTGCTGGATTTGGTTCATATACATTTTAAAGGAGCCGCCCTTCTTTCCAATACAAAGGTGTTTTTGGAGCATCTAGCCCAAATCACCAATGCCCAAGCCCTTAATGGCAGCTGTGATTTTGGTAATATTACAAAAGAGGAACTTTTGCTCTGTTCTGATTTTTGTGCTACAGCAATTCCAAATCTAAAATTGATTACGATCGCAATCCCCAATTCTTCCAGTACAAGTTTGAGCCAAGCGATTGATACGGCCAATCAATGGATACTTTTTTTATTGGATAAAGGAATGAATATAGAACAAGTTACACATCTTTTACGTTTTGAATTTAATATTGGAGAACATTACTTTGTTGAACTTTCTAGTATTAGAGCCTTCAAACGACTTTGGCTTGGCTTATTAGAGGCTTATCAAGCTCCTAAAGCATTATTCCCTACCCTTCATGCATCAACGCTAAGTGACCAGCATGAAAATCAGTATTGGAATATGATCACAGCCACAACACAAGCAATGGCATCGGCGATTGCTGGTGTTAATAGTATCTATGTTCGTCCTTGTAGTGGCTTAAACCAAGCCGATGATTTTACTCGTAGGATTGCTCGTAACGTACAACACTTATTGCAATCTGAAAGTTACCTAAATCGAGTAATTGATCCTGCTTCTGGAGCCTATTATATCGAAAATTTAACGGCTGCATTAACAAAAAAAGCTTGGCAGCAATTTTGTGAACTATAAACCTAAACACCAAATTACAGATTGATGTTTCTGCTGATGTGCAAGATATTGTCAGCAATAATCCAATATGGCAAAAAAAATTTTATACAAAAAGATACTATCCCTTATTCTAGTATTTTCTTTTGGTCTATCTTATGTACAGGCTCAAAATCAACGCTTATCGAAATCAACGTATAGAGCATTAAATAACTATATTAGTTACTCAAATGAAGTGTCCCATGCGCTCAACTTAATGTACTTTGATTTCCTTAATATTAATGACCAGTTCTATCATTATGTTGAAGATAGCATTACAACAATCCGTTATACAAAAGAGGACATCTTAACGAATGCAGAGTACTTTCCGATTTACCCTAAAGATTTATACCCTAACATTCTTGATGACAATATTTACATCCCTTATGACAAACGAGGCGCTCCCCTCCAATTAATTGGCAAAGTGGTTAATGTCCTAAAAGAAATAAATAATACTCGTTCATTGGTTGAGCGATATATATCATCTGGTGATTACCTACAAGACACCAACTTAGTTCAAGGTTTTAAGTGGCTGCGAAGAGTAGAAGTCTTGTACTATGACATGTTTACCCTTCAAGAAAAATTGCACTGGAATCTCTCATCCATTATTCAAACCTACAATCAGCCAGAAATAGATAGTAATGCTTTGCGAACCATGCAAGAGCTACAGCCTTTTTTGAAACAAATCAAATTGGTCATTAAATCTATTCGGGCAAATGATGGGAGTAGTTCTCTAAATTATAATTGCCTAAAACTAAATGAGTTCATTCGGCGTCTCGACTCAAAAAAAGATCAAATTCTACATGGCTTAAAACGAACTCCAAATTCGCTGCATTCTCCTGAGCAACGATTTGCAGCCTTACTAGATAGAGCAAAAAAGATCCTAAAATCAAGCAATGAATACAAACAAGCTCCCCTTTACCAAAAGGAGCAATTCAAACCTAATTATTACTATTACAACATCCATTTGTTAGATAATTATAATCGTGCAGGTAATGGTGCCGCAACTCTGTTTAATAATTTTATTAACGACAATGATGTTTACTGGCTTTATGAACATGAAATGCCGCACATGTTCGAAGTACTTTATCCAGATATTCCAGAATATGAGCAGTATCAGACTCCTGACATTGACATTGAACAATTAATACAAAAAAAGCTTCAAGAAAAACGTACCTCGGATAGCCTTGCTCAGGTAAAATCAGATAGCATTGCCCTAGCTCAACATATAGCAGATAGTATTGAGTATCGCAAAAATAATCCTGAAATTGGAGATATGAATTTAAATGGTTTCGCTACCAATAATTTAGTCTTCTTATTGGATATATCTTCTTCTATGAAGGATACGAACAAACTTCCCTTATTAAAGGAAGCACTTGTTCAGTTACTAGATTTGATGAGAGCAGAAGATAATATCACCTTGATTACTTATTCGGGCAAAGCACAGGTTGTCCTCCCTCCTAGTTCGGTCACTTCTGAAGCCAACAAAAAACAAATTTTGTCCATCATTGATGGTCTAGCTTCTAGTGGCATGAGTGATGCCAATAAAGGAATTCGACTTGCCTATAAAACCATAGAAGAAAGTATCATCAAAAATGGTAATAATCGAATTATCATGGCCACAGATGGTGGGTTTAAGCTTAACAATCGAACCAAACAAATCATTAAGCGAAAAACAAGGGATAAAGATCCTGTTCGACTGAGTGTTTTTTACTTCTCTCAAAAGGAATACACCCACCACAAAGCACTATTGGAAGACCTCAGTACCATTGGTGCTGGAAAATACAGTTATATCCAAAAAGAAAATGCCAAGAAAATCTTGGTCATTGAGGCACAGGAAGTTAGAAACAAAGGCAAACTAAGAGCGGGACAAAAAGCCAATAATTGATCCCTTTTATCCCTAAAAAAAGATAGGACTGTTAAATGAGCATTATATGTTTACTTGTTGTATTTTATTTATACAATAAAATTGCCCCATATTGTATAGATGATTTGCTCATACCGCTGTAGGCAAGCCTCAGTACTTTCAAACAACTTCCATACAAATAGTTCCCCATTTCACTCAAAATTGGCCTTATTTACATTAATTTTACAATGCTTCCTCTATTTCCCCTGCCTTGAATTCTCATTTCGTGAGTATTTTCTTACCTTTCAACTTTAATTGAAATAATAGTTTTCTGCTTAGAAATGCCTATACAGATCGTATAAACAACTAAGCAAAATTATTTATCGTTAAATTCCGCTCTTTTTGGGTGATTCAATAGAAAACAATTTATTTTAGTATATAATACTTCGTGTTTTTTAGTTTTTCGATAAAAACCACCTTAAATTAACTTAATTAGCAACACATTAGGATTTTAAACAACAAAAAAATATTTTACTGATAACCTACTCATGTAATAATCAGCCTAATGCGTGCTACTACGTGGTTACTAGGTGAGCCTTAGGGTTTCCTACGAAATAATAAGTGTACTAAAATTCCAATTATTTTCCTTGGCTAGCCTCAATTTTCTTATGAACTATATCTCTGTGTATAGTGCAAATAATGATTAAACACTCAAATATCTATTTATAATGCATAATAATACATTAGATAATTCCTCCCAAAAAACATTCTTTGGGCATCCAGTAGGTTTATTTATTTTGTTCTTTACAGAGATGTGGGAACGCTTTTCCTATTATGGTATGCGAGCCATCCTTACGCTTTATCTTGTTGCTGAAACAGGAACAAATAACCCAGGTCTAGGATGGACGGAAGAAAGTGCGATTGCCCTTTATGGTTGGTACACCATGTTTGTATATGTTGCTTCTATCCCTGGTGGTATTATAGCCGACAAACTATTAGGACAACGCAAATCTGTTTTTATTGGTGGTCTTCTACTCGTTGCAGGGCACACTGTCCTCGCCATTGAGGTATTGTGGGCATTTTATACTGGATTGTTCTTAATTGTTCTCGGTGTAGGTATGTTAAAACCTAATATATCGACTATGGTTGGTGGTTTGTACCCTAAAAACGACCAAGATAAAAGAGATATGGGTTTCTATATTTTTTATATGGGGATTAACCTAGGAGCTGCAACATCTGCCTTATTGGTGGGGTATGTTGGAGAAAAAATTGGTTGGCACTATGGTTTTGGTTTAGCAGGAATTGGTATGGCATTAGGACAACTTACCTATTGGTATGGTCAACCTTATCTATCTCATGTAGGTAATCTTGTCGTAGAAGAAAAAGACACAATAGAGACAACTGAAAACAACAACCTTATTGCTTCTATTTTTCAGGCGAGCAATTCTATCATTGGTTTTGCCTTTACATTTGCACTTGGTCTTTTTATTTGGGGCTATTGGGGTTCCTTGGCTTATGGGCTGCTAGTTATGGGGCTTGCATTTGCTGTAGGCGTTGCGATTGTCGTTTATAATGATGGCAACAAGGTGGAAAAAGATCGCATATTAGTAACCTATCTTTCCTTTCTGATTATTATTATTTTTTGGGGAGCATTTGAACAAGCAGGAGGCTTAATGAATATTTATACCAAACAAAAAACAGACTTATCTTTGGGAAGTTTTATGGTGCCTGCTAGTTGGTTTCAATCTGTTAATGCAATCTTTATTTTGATGTTTGCTCCCTTAGTGGGGAGTTTTTGGGTCTGGTGGAAAAACAGAAAAAATGAATCTTCTGCTTTATTTAAAATGGCTATTGGTGTCATTATTATGGGGTGGGGATTTTTCTTTATGTCTATTGCCAGCAGCGAAGTAACTTACGATGCAGCAGGTGAACTTATTCAAAAATCAGGCATGCAATGGCTAGTCCTTGCTTACCTATTTCATACCCTTGGTGAGCTTTGTGCTTCGCCTGTAGCACTATCGTTTATTACAAAATTAGCCCCTGAAAGATGGATGGCTTTTATGATGGGATCCTATTTTGCGGCCACTGGTCTTGGCAACAAAGTAGCTGGTCTAATAGGAGAATCTGCCTCTGATTTAGGTGAGCTTGCAATTTTTACAGGGATTGGTGTTTTCTGTACCATCTTTGGAATATTGGTTATTCTAATCAGAAAACCACTACAAAGACTTACTCATGGCGCAGAGGATTCGGAATAAATAGGAGTTGTTTAAAAATCGAATTACTTTGTGAGTGCTTCGCCATTTTGTTGAACTGATCCGATGGCAAACTCACTTAAGCACAATGATTATTAACCTTTTAGGCAATCGAAATAAAAATCTAATTCATAGCAGTGTTATGGAGCAATTTTTTAACAATGAGTAACTGAAAACTAGCTTTAGTTTCGCTGATTTTCCGTTCTTAAACAACTTCATAATCTAACTCTTTAGTTGATCTATCAAAATACAAAAATTTACAAAATGGATACAAAAACAAGAAGTGAGTTTTTTGAAACCCAAGTGCTGGGACATCCTGCCGGCCTGATGGTTTTGTTCTTTACAGAAATGTGGGAGCGTTTTTCTTTTTATGGAATGCGAGTACTCCTGATTAATTTCTTAACTATGGCAGCTATAAGCTACAACCCTGGTTGGGAATGGAGTGCTGAAAATGCTGGTGCTTTATTTGGAACCTATGCGGGGCTGCTTTACCTCACTCCTATTTTAGGTGGTTTAATTGCCGATAAGTATATTGGCTATAGATGGGCTGTTGTAGTAGGTTCTATCATCATGACCTTGGGGCATGCTTCCATGGCATTAGAAACGGAGTTTTCCTTATATGTAGGACTTGCACTTCTTGTAATTGGTACAGGTTTTTTCAAACCTAATATGACCTCAATTGTCTCAGAAATGTATAAGGATCTTCCAGAGAAAAAAGATGGTGCCTACACTATTTTTTATATGGGAGTAAACTCTGGTGCTTTCTTTGGTATGATGTTGTGCGGTTATTTGGCAGAACGAGTTGGCTGGAGCTGGGGCTTTGGGCTTGCTGGTATCTTTATGCTTTTTGGAACCTTGCAATTCTGGTTGGCTAAACCTCTATTTGGAGATATTGGTGAGATTCCTTCTAAAGTAGAAAAAACGGCTGCAACAACAAACAGCGAAGAAAGTGAAGATGGCGACAAAAGAAATCCATTTACCTTAGTAGATAAAATTTTGGTTGTCATTAGTGCTATAATTGGTTTTGGTTATTTGATCAATGATCCTATGTCCAAAATTGGTAATATCAATATGTTTAACTTTGAAGCTTTTGGACTTGCAGGGCAAGATTTTACGGTAATTATTGGCTTACTGCTTTTCCTTTTCCTTGTCGTTTCTAGAATCTTAAGATATGATCCTATTGTAAGAGATAGAATGATTGCATTTATCATTTTTGCCTTTTTTACGATCTTCTTTTGGATGAGTTTTGAGCAAGGGGCTTCTTCTTTGGTTATTTTTGCTAGAGACAATGTTAATCGTTCCTTATCGGGTAGTTCTGCATTGGCTTTTAACATTGTTAATATCCTATTGACTGTTATCCCATTGTTAATCATTACTTATGTATTGTACCTACTTTGGAAACAGACCTTCAAGAAAATTCCTTATTCTAATATTGTTCTTGTTGCTTGTTTTGCCATTGTTTGGGGAATTGTAGTATGGATGATTAATAGAGATTTTAGTTCTTCTGCTTATGAAGTTTCTTATCAAGCAATAGAAAAAGTAAGTACTAATGCAGAAACGGGAAAGGCAGAGACTATTTATATTCCTATTACCGAGGCTTACCAACCAAATCCTAGCGATAAATTGGTCAGTAGAACAACAAAAGTTGCAGAGCCTGTAACACTTAGTGTTGGGCAAAAGATTAACATCATCAAAAAGAATAACGAAGGAACTGATTTTGCTTATTTGGGAGAAGATAAGGTTGAAAAACTTAGAGCTCATGCCGAAGAATTGAGAAAAGAAAATGGAATTATTCCTGCTGAAGTTTCGGTGATTAAGGAAAATCAAGTTGAGATTACCGTTTCTTGGTTTAGTATCTTAAACTCTTTCTTTATTATTGCCTTTGCTTCTTTGTTCTCCAAATGGTGGGATTCTAAATACAATCCTTCTGCTGCTGTAAAATATGCCTTGGGTTTGATTATTATGGCTGTAGGATTCGGATTTTTAGCCATTGGCTCTTATGGCGTTACTGCTGGCGTAAAAGTAAGTATGATTTGGTTGATCATTGCTTATTTATTCCATACCCTAGGTGAATTGTGCTTGTCTCCTGTAGGTCTATCTTATGTATCTAAGTTGGTTCCTGCACGAATGATTGCTTTCATGTTTGGAATGTGGTACTTAGCCATTGCAATTGGTAACAAGTTAGCAGCTGTTTTGGGTGGACAAATTGAGAACATCACCAAAGAGTACTCTTTAAGTGTTTTCTTTTTGATCTTTACAATTGTTCCTGCTGTTGCAGGTGTATTGATCTTGTTCTTAAACCCATTGCTTAAGAAATTAATGCATGGTGTAAAATAAGCTTACAGCATAGACAAACATAAAAAAATGAGTCATTTCTTAATTGAAATGACTCATTTTTTATTAGCGCTCTGCTTTAAAAGGAGTTAAATTATTTACACAAAATTAGCTTGAATTTTTGCTGCCAATGCGCTAAAAGCATCTTGTTCCATAGACTGACGTTTATTAAAGTCAATAAACTGCATATTAAGTAAGGGTACTAAGTGAATATGAGCATGTGGAACTTCTAAACCTAAAACGGTTTGTCCAATTCGTTCACAGTGGATGGTTTTTTCGATGGCAGAAGCCACTCGCTTGGCAAAAAGATGCAAGCCAATATAAAGCTCCTCCTCCAAATCAAAAATATAGTCCACTTCTTTTTTAGGAATGACCAAAGTATGCCCTTTGGCGACGGGTGCAATATCCAAAAAAGCTAAAAAGTGTTCGTTTTCAGCAATTTTATGGCAAGGAATCTCGCCATTTACGATACGGGTGAATATGCTTGCCATAGTTTGATTATTTTAAACGTTCAAAATTAAGAGTAGGAACGACCTATTAGATATTAATTGCAATGTTCAAGATTTCAAACTCCATCGTTCCTCTAGGGGTTTGAACTTGAGCAATTTCACCAACAGCTCTACCCAATAACCCTTTGCCAATAGGAGAATCTACAGAAATTTTTCCTGCACGCAAATCTGCTTCTGATTGAGAAACCAAAGTATATTCAAATTCTTTTTTGGTTTTAACCTGCTTAATTTTTACCGTACTTAAAATAACAACAGATGATGCATCCAAATCTTCTTGTTTGATTACTCTAGCAGTAGAGAGTGTCTTTTCCATTTCAGAAATTTTTAACTCTAACAAACCTTGCGCTTCTTTTGCAGCATCATACTCTGCATTTTCTGACAAATCACCTTTCTCACGTGCCTCAGCAATTGCCTTTGCAGCATCTTGACGACCTTGAGTTTTTAGTTCTTCTAATTCAGATTTTAATTTATCAAACCCATCTTGGGTCATATATGAGTATTTGGACATAATAGCTTCTTTTTTGATTATAATTATAACTAAACAACAGACTTAAGTAATTAAGCCTATTTTATAATTAAGTCTTCTATAATTTTATTTAAACAAAACATCTAACACTTAGGTAACAGATTCTTTTTCATTCCAAAAAAAACAACCAACCTCAATAAATGTTATCCATACAGTTCATGATATTGAATGGAATAATGATTTCTCCAAAACAATAAAAAGAACGTTTCTCCCCAACTAGGGAAAAACGTTCTTAATCCTGTATATATGCAAATATAGAAAATAATTAAGATAAATGCCACTTATCAATAGGATAAATTTGCGCAATCTTGTAGCAGCAAACTTATGTCCTTACAAACGTTGTGCATCAAGTGCCCGATTAATAATAAAGCTCTTTAGCACTTTGGTTCCCACCCCATCTACTTTGATATGCACCAAATAAACACCAGCCGCAACAGGAACAGCCGCATAATTTTTAAGGTCCCAATCTACTGAGGTCATTATTTGATTGTCAGCCGTAGGTCCCTCGTAACCCTGCCCAATTCTAGCGATGCCATTTTTACTTGGATTGTTGTAGCCTTGTGCGACTTTAAATTCTCTCACAAAACGTCCATCTAGAGAGTAGATTCGAATGTTGCACTTAGCAGGTATATTCGTAATTTTGACTACATTATCCGCCTCTGTTATTTCGTAATCAGAATAAGCATAATAAGGGTTGGGCACAACACGCATCAAATCTAATGCCGACACGGCCGTTTTGTGTTCTTCCTTAGTAGGTGCAAAACCATCTAAAGAAAACTGATACAGTGGATAACCTAAGTTTTGGAATGTTCCAGTTTCTATACTAAAAGGGCGTTGTACTCGTAATTTAATGGTTGCCTTAGTTGGCGGTTCTTCTCCATAATCGCCTTTCATGATAGTAGGTACTGCCATTGAAGCCCAAGTAATGTGCATACTTTGATAAATAACATTATCTTTTGAAAAGAAAGAGGTTGCAGGTACTTTATCAAACTCTGCCAAAACGCTCTTGCAAGAATCATAGGGCAAATCCGTTACATAAATAATATGCTGCCCTCCTTGTACGTTCTGCAAAAATTGGACTTTCTCATCAAATGAAATGCCTCCTGTTTGTTTCACATTAGTTGGGTTAAAAATCATATCATCTCCTGTATTACAACCAGGATTGACTGTTTCTTCCAATACAGAACCATTGTACAAGGAGTTTTCACCAAAGAAGATATTTAGACGTTGCCCTGTTTCTACATCATAAGCATAGCCAGGAAACCAAGACATCCCTACAGAATTGTGATCTATGGACATATCTTTGTTTCTAGAAGGATAAACAGGATAGCTTCCAAAATTACTGACACTGCCTTTCCATTCCATTTGTCTACGTTTAGAAGGAACTTTCCAATTGGGACTGACACTTCCCAAAAAGCCACCACCATGGTAATAATTAGCTGTTTCAACCACAATACAACGACTCCAATCTTCTCGATTATCTGTCATCACAATATTAACATTATTAAGAGCAGATAATAAGGTATCTCTCACTTTTCCTTGTACCTTATTAAAAAGTTCTAAAGTAAAGCCATCTGCTTTAGTTGTATCATTTCTAAAGCGAGCTCCATGAGAATAAATATTTCCCAAAGATAAATAGGGCTCATTAGGACGATATTCTGCATCACACAACATAAATGGATACCAGCCCCCTATTGCCTCAGAATATTTTTGCTCAGGATCAAATATATGATCGTCTTCATTCCCTCCAGTTTTTAATAGGTTAAAAATCCCTTCTCCATCCATTAGCCCTTCATACCACTTTCCATAGGTAATACTATCCTCGTATATAATTTCTGTTCCAATCAAACCAACAGCACCATTATGACTAGGTTTATCCTTCTGTTCCAAACTAACAGAGATGCCCAATTCAGGGATATATTGTTCATAGTTCCAATCCATCGTTTGATAAGAAGACCAAACAGTAGTTGGATCATTCAGATCGGAAATCACCCAATAAATAGAATCTGATAAATGGACTGCGTTGGCTGGTTGTGGGATATAAGATTTTGTGTTCGAATCGTATAGCCAATTGTATTTTTGATCGCAAACATGGATATTAAATGTTCCTTTAGGAACTCTCAAAGGGTCAACTACTTTTACTTTAACAGGGGCATTTCCTTCGTTATAAACTATTTGCTCTACATGTTCCCCTGCTAACACCTTAGACTCTATCTCTTCTAGGTTGGCTATTCTCAAAAATTCATTGGTTCCCACGCCTTGCCCATCCAATCTAGTAATTTGAGGTTGATCGCCATATTCTGCCTGCAATGAAACACCAGAATATTCAGGCGCATTCATTCTAGGAATCCCTGTATAAATCCTAAAATTTCGACGTCCCTGCAAATAAGCTTCTACCTGCCCTTTTTGAGTAGTTACATCAAACTTTTTGTATTCGTTATGCGCATAGGCAACCACACAAAAATAGTAGGGTTTGTGGTTAATTAAGTCTTTTCCTCCCTGTGCAAATTCATCTTCTAAAATTCTAAAGGTATGCTTTATTCCCTTGTTCTCTCCCTCTACCTTAATGACGGGGGTATGTGCCTCTATATTCGTCTGTTCGTTTTTAAACTCTTCCCAATTTATAATGGTTGAAATATCGTCTTCTACATCACATTGATAAATTAGACGAGCTTTGTTTTCATTATCCAATTCTGTTACCGAAACATTGGGCCCCTTTACCTGATAGACCTTGTACCCTTGAAAATCATAAGTTGTATCCAATCCAGCACTTGCATGGCTCCTCAATTTTGAAGAAGTTTCGGAATAAGCTAGATTTTCGTGCCCCGATAAATAATTAAGATTTAAGACTAACTCTTTGTCCATTTCAATAATATCCATGTTTGGAGCATCGGGTCCATTTGTAATTTTAAAACAGTCATCAAATAGATTCTGTGCCAACTCATCCGCCTCAACCAAACGACTCAATGATGGACAAGGATAAACCACACTTGGCACCCATACCACTCCTGAAATCATCTCATTCGTTGCTCCTGGCTGCAAAACAAAAGGCCCTGAGGTATGCAAGAAACGATTATCTGCACCAACTACCCCTTCGGTACACATAGACCAAGTATTTCCACCACTTTCATTGGGAAAAGAAGGAAAAACAAATCGAGTAGGCACAGCATTAGGATCCAAATTATTGTACCCATTCCCTCCGATTGTAACAGGAACGTCATTTAGCCAATAACCTGACATTAAACGATAATGCTGTATCGCCGTTTCAGGATTTCCAATCGCATTATCAGAACTATTGATGTAATATTGAAAACCAGACAACCCGATTTCATTTCCTGCGGAATCCAACGGTCCTTTAAAATAATCCACCCCTAAGGCTGGTATATCTGTTCCATAAGATGCAGCTCCGCTACCACAAGGGTTATCATCCTCGGCATCTTCGTTGTAAACATAACCCATTCCTGTTACGGTATCACAGCCAATATAATCATCATCCGAGCAGCCCAAATCAGGATCTGTCCAAAGCGAAAAATAAGTCTTATGCAGCGGCAAAGAATTTCTATTTAACAATTTATAACGATAAAATGTCATATTATTAACTGCATCTGTAGTACTATAGCCAAATGCTAAGGCTTGCACTTCCATCTTCATTGGGCTACCGTTGGTTTGGGTATGCAAATTGCCATTGTCATTATACACCCACCAAGTCATCTGATCGGCATAAACAGGATTATTATAATCATCTTTTGCACACCCTGTTACTTCAATAATAGGATGATCTCCATCCCAAGGATTGTATTTGCCATCTTTATTAATATCAATGAACGGTGCCAAGTCTTGATCGTAATCCCTGATGTCAAAACCATGAATTTTCAAAAAATTAGGATTTCCTTTCGCTGGCCAGCCCAATAGTCCTTTGGAGGGCTCGTTGTCTACGCCTGGCGATAAAGGATCTAAATAATCCATACGAAGTGCATCAATTTCTTTTCCATAAACCGTAAAATGTTCATCCCAACGAGCACAATCACTCTTATTAATCGTTCCACTTGCGGTATCCAAAGGACCTGACCAATAATCATTCCCTTTATTTCGGTAGGTCTGTGCTGCTAAAATTAGGTTTCCACCGCCATCATAAGCCCCCAACCAAATCCCTCCTGCAAACAAAGCCGAAACTTCAGGCTCTCCAGACCCAGGATCAACATTGGGAACAATATAGCGAGCTGTTTCGTTGCCATCCCACCACATATCTCCACCTGCTCGCAGCCTTGCCCGAACATTATTAATATCCAAATCCTCTTCGGATATTGACTGAGTACAACTCATTCTATAGCCTGCATTCTTCTTCGCTCGTTGAGGGTTATTTTTATCGACATAATCTCGTGCTTCAAGATCCCAAGCTCCCGCTAGAAGATAAGTCACCAGAATGATGAAAAAAAGCTGTTTATTCATAATACCTTTTTGATTGATTGTTAACAATTGAGCATAAAATCCCCTTACCCAATAAGCAAATCTTGTTGAGTCTTTACTAAAAAATCTAATGCCTTATTAAGAATAATGACTAGAGTAGTTATCGCTTAAAAAAAAGCTTGTCATTTATTAGAGCTGCAAAAGCAATGAGCCCTTTTTATACTTTTGCATATTATAAATATCGTTTGTCTTCTATAAAAGGCAAACAACACATTTTAACATTTCCCAAACATATAGAACATATTATTTTTCTAAAAAGAATAGATTCACTCATTTTTTCCCAAAAAAAAACTCTTCTAGCAAAATGCTAGAAGAGTTAATTATTTCATAAAATATTAATTGTGTTCTTGCTGTTTAAAGTTTTTGAGAATCTAGTGCTCGATTAATAATAAAGCTTTTTAATACCCTTGTTCCCACTCCATCTACTTTGATATGAATCAAATACACCCCGCCTGCTACGGGTACCGATGCATAGTTTTTTAAATCCCAATCTATTGAAGTGGTAATTTGATCTTCGATGTCTGGATGCCCATATTTTCCTAACCTTGCGATTCCATTTCTCACCTTATCCTTATAAACCTGTCCGACCTTAAATTCTCTCACAAAACGACCATCCAAAGAATAAATTCTGATGTTACATTTTGCTGGTATATTCGTAATCTTCACCACATTATCTACTTCTGTTACCTCATAATCTGAATAAGCATAATAAGGATTCGGCACTACTCGCATCAAATCCAATGCACTCTTCGCCACATCTGCCTCTTCTTTCGTTGGCTCAAATCCTGCTAAGCTAAACTCATACAATGGATAACCTAAGTTAGCATAAGTCCCTTGCTCTATCTCATAAGGACTATTCACTCGTAGTTTTACTGTCGCTTCTGTTGGAGGTATGTGCCCATGGCTACCGCCCATTGATGCTCCTGGGGATAACAAAGCCATTGATGCCCATGTTATATCCATTCCTGGTACCAACTTGTTGTCTGGCGTAAATAAAGGCAATATTCCGTTGTATTGATCTAGAATACTTTGACAGGAATCATAAGGCGTTCGAGTCACATAAATGATATGCTGTCCACCCAAAACTGAACGTAAAAACTGTACATTCTCATCCAATGAGAAACCGCCTGCTTTTTCTGTTGAGGTTGGATTAAATATCATATCGTTTCCTGTACTTACTCCTGGTACAATGTGTTCTTCTATCATTACTCCGTTGTACAAAGAATTCTCTCCAAAGAAGATATTCAAACGCTCTCCTGTTTCTACATCATATGCATAACCTGGAAACCATGACATTCCTACACTACTGTTGTCTATTGACATGTCCTTATTTCTTGAGTAGTATACTGGTTTTCCTGCGCTTGCACTTCCTCGCCATTCCATTTGACGGCGATCAGATGGTGCTGTTGCTCCCAAATAACCACTTCCATGATAACGGTTAAAGGTCTCCGTTACGATACATCTACTCCATTTGCTCTCATCAGCCGTAAACACTACATTCACGTTATTTAACGCCATCAACATCGTGTCTCTTACTTTCCCTCCTATGTTCGAGTTCTTGTTTCTAAATCGAGCTCCTGAGCTTCCGATATTCATCAAAGAGAAATAGTAGCTTGTTGTTCGCAAGTCACCATCACACAACATGAAAGGATACCAGCCGCCTTCGCTTGTCGAAAACTCTTTGTTTGGATCAAACAACTCATCGTCTTCTCCTGGTCCATTCTTTATCATATTATAGATTCCTTCTCCATCTTCCAAGCCTTTGTACCATTTACCATGCGTTACACTATCTGAATACGTGATACTTGAGCCAATCCAACCCGTATTGTTACCGATTGCATCCTCTCCTTGTGCACTTGGAGAAGCTACTTGCTGAATGCTTACTGAAATTCCCAAATCTGGGATGTACTGCTCATAATCCCAATCCATTGTTTGGAAAGAAGACCACAATACTTGAGGATCATCCACATCCGTTAAGACCCAGTAAATAGAATCCGTCAAAGCGCTATAGTTTCCTTTGTTTGCTTGATAAACTCCTGTTACACTATCCTTTGTCCAAGTATAGTTTTTATCACATACATGCAATTGATAGGTCCCTCCTGCTACTCGCAATGGATCTACTATCTTTATATCTATTGGTGCATTGCCTGCTGCATAGTCAATCTTACCTACGTTTTCACCGTTGACAATTGCGTTTTCTATGCTTCCTAAATTTGTAATCTCTAAAAACTGTTTAGATCCTACCCCTGAACCATCCAAACGACTAATTCCTGGACGATCTCCATAAGCAGACTGTATTGTGATTCCTGAATACTCTGAATCATTGATTCTTGGTATTGCTGTATAAATTCTAAAGTTTCTACGACCTTGTAAATAAGGTTTTGCTTGTCCTGTATTGGCTACAGGATCAAACTTCTGATATTCATTGTGAGCATAGGCTACCACACAGAAGTAATAAGGTTTGTGGTTAACCAAGCCCTTTTCACCTTCTGCAAATTGATCTTCTACTACTTTAAAGGTATGTTTAATCCCCTTATCTTCTCCCTCTACCTCTATGGTTGGTACAGATACATCTATCCCCAAATCTTCATCATAAAACTTTTCCCAGTTTGCAATTTTAGAAACGCCATTGTTAACATCCGTTTGGAAAATCAAACGAGCTTTGGTTTCATCGTCCAATTCTGTTACAGAAAGATTGGGATCGTTTACTTGGTATACTTTATAACCTTCAAAAGTATAAGTAGTATCCAAAGGAGCAAACGGTTGTAATTCACCAGGAGCTTCATCGTATTGCATGGCATAATTGTTTTGCCCCTTCGCATAAGTCAAATTAAGTACTAATTTTTCATCCATTTCAATGACATCAATGTAAGGCGCATCTGGACCATCTGTTATTTTAAAACAGTTGTCAAATAGATTTTGAGCCAAAACATCAGCCTCTACCAATGGGCGCAAAGAAGGACAAGGATAATCTGGGATACTAGGTACCCATACTACTCCTGAAATCATCTCATTCGTTGCCCCTGGTTTCAAGACAAAAGGTCCTGAAGTATGCAAGAAACGCTGATCCAAGCCATTTAAAGCCTCACTACACATAGACCATGCACCGCCACCACTTTCATCTGGGAAAGAAGGAAATACATAAGGCGTTGGTGTCGCTGTAGCGTTTCCAGGATCATAACCGTCTCCCCCTGCTGTAATCGGAGTCCCATTGGGCCAATACCCAGAAATTAAACGATAAAATCCCAATGTACTAGTAGGATCTCCTTTAGGGTCAGAGTTACTATTAATATGATATTGGAAAGAAGAAAGTCCAATTTGATTCCCCGCAGAATCTAAAGGTCCTCTAAAATAATCTACCCCTAAAGCAGGAACTTCGCTCCCATAACCAGGAAAAGCTCCCCCCAAGCAACTACTTTCGTCTTCAATATCTTGGTTATATACATAGCCCATTCCTGTCACTGTATCACAACCAATATAATCATCTGTAGGACAACCCAACGCAGGATCCGTCCACAAGGAAAAATACGTATCGTTTAAGGCTAATTTATTTCTATTTAACAATTTATAACGATAAAATGTCATATCATTAACCGCATCCGTGGTTGCATAACCAAAGGCTGTTGCTTGAATCTCCATTTTCATCGGTTGCCCAGAAGAGTGCCCATGCAAGTCTGCATTATCATTGTAAACCCACCAAGTCATTTGATCGGCATAAACAGGATTGTTGTAGGTATAATTTTCACAGCCTGTTACCTCAATAATAGGATGATCCCCATCGTAAGGATTATAAATACCATCTGAGTTGGCATCTACAAATGGTGCTAAATCTTGATCGTATTCTCGAATATCAAAACCGTGAACCGTCAAAAAATGAGAATTTCCTCTTCCTGGCCAGCCTAATAAGCCTTTAGAAGGCGTGTTTTGTACACCAGGATTTAGGGGATCTAAATAATCTGCCCGCAAAGCATCTATATCTACTCCAAAAACTGTAAAATGCAGATCCCAGCGTTCGCAATCCCTTTTTTCAATAATCCCCAAATCAGGGTTTAAAGGTCCCGTCCAATAATCATTCCCTCTAGAACGATACGTTTGAGCAGCCAAGATTAAGTTTCCACCATCATCATAAGCCCCCAACCAAATGGCTCCAGCAAACAAGGCAGAAACTTCTGGTTCTCCAGACGCAGGGTCTATATTTGGCACAACATAATGAGACTCATTTCCATCCCACCAAATATCTCCTCCTGCACGCAGCCTTGCTCGTACATTGTTGATGTTTAAATCTGTTTGAGCCCTCGAACCTGTACATGCCGCACGAAAAGTTGCTTGTGATTTAGAACTATTGGGGGAATTATTCCCTGCTAGATATTCTAACTCCTGTGCCTTTAGAAAGGGCGATAATGAAAGATAAGTTATTAAAAAAAGCCAATAATTAATGTTTTTCATTGTTCATTGTTTTTTAGAATGGGGTGGTGATAATCATAGCATTTCACGATTGAATACAGCCTAAAATTATAGGTATTCTAGTAAAGACATTCATTTCTATCGTAATTTTTTTTGTAAAAAAAAGACCTTAGAATATTCTAAGGTCTTTTTTATTATAAACGTTGAGCATCAAAGGCTCTATTGATGATAAAGCTTTTTAGGACTTTTGTTCCTACTCCGTCTACTTTAATATGAATCAAGTAAACTCCACCTGCTACGGGTACCGATGCATAGTTTTTCAAATCCCAATCTATTGAAGTGGTAATTTGATCTTCTGCCTCTGGTCCATTTTGTCCCAGTCCTACTCTAGCAATTCCGTTTCTAGCTCCTCCTCTATCTAAGTCTCTTCGATATTGTTGAGCGATCTTAAATTCTCTCACAAAACGACCATCCAAAGAATAAATTCTGATGTTACATTTTGCTGGTATATTCGTAATCTTCACCACATTATCTACTTCTGTTATCTCATAATCTGAATAGGCATAATAAGGATTCGGCACTACTCGCATCAAATCCAATGCACTCTTCGCCACATCTGCCTCTTCTTTCGTTGGCTCAAATCCTGCTAAGCTAAACTCATACAATGGATACCCTAAGTTGTCATAAGTCCCTTGCTCTATCTCATAAGGACTATTCACTCGTAGTTTTACTGTCGCTTCTGTTGGAGGTATGTGCCCATGACTACCGCCCATTGATGCTCCTGGGGATAACAAAGCCATTGATGCCCATGTTATATCCATTCCTGGTACCAACTTGTTGTCTGGCGTAAATAAAGGCAATATTCCGTTGTATTGATCTAAAATGCTTTGACAGGAATCATAAGGTGTTCTAGTCACATAAATGATATGCTGTCCACCCAAAACTGAACGTAAAAACTGTACATTCTCATCCAATGAGAAACCGCCTGCTTTTTCTGTTGAGGTTGGATTAAATATCATATCGTTTCCTGTACTTACTCCTGGTACAATGTGTTCTTCTATCATTACTCCGTTGTACAAAGAATTCTCTCCAAAGAAGATATTCAAACGCTCTCCTGTTTCTACATCATATGCATAACCTGGGAACCATGACATTCCTACACTACTGTTGTCTATTGACATGTCCTTATTTCTTGAGTAGTATACTGGTTTTCCTGCACTTGCACTTCCTCGCCATTCCATTTGACGGCGATCAGATGGTGCTGTTGCTCCCAAATAACCACTTCCATGATAACGGTTAAAGGTCTCCGTTACAATACATCTACTCCATTTGCTCTCATCAGCCGTAAACACTACATTCACGTTATTTAACGCCATCAACATCGTGTCTCTTACTTTCCCTCCTATATTCGAGTTCTTGTTTCTAAATCGAGCTCCTGAGCTTCCTATATTCATCAAAGAGAAATAGTAGCTTGTTGTTCGCAAGTCGCCATCACACAACATGAAAGGATACCAGCCGCCTTCGCTTGTCGAAAACTCTTTGTTTGGATCAAACAACTCATCGTCTTCTCCTGGTCCATTCTTTATCATGTTATAGATTCCTTCCCCATCTTCCAAGCCTTTGTACCATTTACCATGCGTTACACTATCTGAATAGATGATACCTGAACCAATCCAACCCGTATTGTTACCAATTGCGTCCTCTCCTTGTGCACTTGGAGAAGCTACTTGTTGAATGCTTACTGAGATTCCCAAATCTGGTATGTACTGCTCATAATCCCAATCCATTGTTTGGAAAGAAGACCACAATACTTGAGGATCATCCACATCCGTTAAGACCCAGTATATAGAATCCGTCAAAGCGCTATAGTTTCCTTTGTTTGCTTGATAAACTCCCGTTACACTATCCTTTGTCCAAGTATAGTTTTTATCACATACATGTAACTGATAGGTCCCTCCTGCTACTCGCAATGGATCTACTATCTTTATATCTATTGGTGCATTGCCTGCTGCATAGTCAATCTTACCTACGTTTTCACCGTTGACAATTGCGTTTTCTATGCTTCCTAAATTTGTAATCTCTAAAAACTGTTTAGATCCTACCCCTGAACCATCCAAACGACTAATTCCTGGACGATCTCCATAGGCAGACTGTATTGCGATTCCTGAATACTCTGAATCATTGATTCTTGGTACTGCTGTATAAATTCTAAAGTTTCTACGACCTTGTAAGTAAGGTTTTGCTTGTCCAGCATTGGCTACAGGATCAAACTTCTGATATTCATTGTGAGCATAGGCTACCACACAGAAGTAATAAGGTTTGTGGTTAACCAAGCCCTTTTCACCTTCTGCAAATTGATCTTCTACTACTTTAAAGGTATGTTTAATCCCCTTATCTTCTCCCTCTACTTGTATGGTTGGTACGGATACATCTATCCCCAAATCTTCATCTGCAAATTTTTCCCAGTTCGCAATTTTAGAAACACCATCGTTAACATCCGTTTGGAAAATCAAGCGAGCTTTGGTTTCATCGTCCAATTCTGTTACAGAAAGGTTAGGATCGTTTACTTGGTATACTTTATAACCTTGGAAATTATAAGTAGTATCTAAGGGGCTAAATATGCGTAACTCTGCTGGCGACTCTTCATAACCTAATTTAAAGTTATTTTGCTCCGCAGAGTAATATAGATTAAGGACTAACTCCTCGTCCATTTCAATGACATCAATGTAAGGCGCATCTGGACCATCTGTTATTTTAAAACAGTTGTCAAATAGATTTTGAGCCAAAATATCAGCTGCAACCAATGGACGTAAAGAAGGACAAGGATAATCTGGAATACTAGGTACCCATACTACTCCTGAAATCATTTCATTCGTTGCCCCTGGTTTCAAGACAAAAGGTCCTGAGGTATGTAAAAAAGCTTGATCTAAACCATTCAATGCTTCACTACACATAGACCATGCCCCTCCACCACTTTCATTTGGGAAAGAAGGAAATACATAAGGCGTTGGCGGTGCTGTTGTATTGGAAGGATCATAACCGTTTCCTCCTGCTGTAATCGGAGTTCCATTGGGCCAGAAGCCAGAAATTAGACGATAATATCCAATAGCACTAGAAGGAATTCCCTTAGGATCAGTTGTACTAATAATGTGATATTGGAAAGAAGAAAGTCCAATTTGATTCCCCGCAGAATCTAAAGGTCCTCTAAAATAATCTACTCCTAAAGCAGGTATATCTGTTCCATACCCTGCAAGACCTGCACAAGGGTTATCATCATTTGCATCTGCATTATATACATAGCCCATTCCTGTCACTGTATCACAACCAATATAATCATCCGATCGACAACCTAAATCTGGGTCCGTCCACAAAGAAAAATACGTATCGTTTAAGGCTAATTTATTTCTATTTAACAATTTATAACGATAAAACGTCTGATTATTGATTGCATCTGTAGTTCTGTATCCAAAAGCAGTTGCTTGAATTTCCATTTTCATGGGCTGCCCATTGGTTTGAGTATGCAAGTTTCCATTATCATTGTAAACCCACCAAGTCATTTGATCGGCATAAACAGGATTGTTGTAGGTATAATTTTCACAACCAGATACCTCAATAATAGGATGATCCCCATCGTAAGGATTATAAATACCATCTGAGTTCGCATCTATAAATGGTGCTAAATCCTGATCGTATTCTCGAATATCAAAGCCATTGATTGTCAAAAAGTGAGGATTACCTTTTCCAGGCCAACCCAGTAGACCTCTAGAGGGGGTGTTTTGTACCCCTGGGCTAAGTGGATCTAGATAATCTGCTCGTAAAGCATCTATATCATCACCATAAACTGTAAAGTGTAAATCCCAACGCTCGCAATCTGTTTTATCAATGGTTCCCAAGTCTGGGTCCAAAGGACCTGTCCAGTAATCATTCCCACTAGAACGATACGTTTGAGCAGCCAAGATTAGGTTTCCACCATC
Organism: Aureispira anguillae; assembly: GCF_026000115.1. Taxonomy (GTDB): domain Bacteria; phylum Bacteroidota; class Bacteroidia; order Chitinophagales; family Saprospiraceae; genus Aureispira; species Aureispira anguillae. The sequence continues at coordinate 7,433,008 of NZ_AP026867.1, read as the reverse complement.
ATCATAAGCCCCTAACCAAATAGCTCCTGAATAAAGTGATACAATTTCGGGTTCTCCAGATGCAGGATCTACATTGGGTACAATATATTGAGGCTGGGTTCCATCCCACCACATATCTCCACCTGCTCTAAGCCTTGCCCGCACATTATTAATAGCAAGATCAGTTTGAGCTCTTGACTCTGTACAGCTTGTACGATAAGATGAATTGTCGTTTTTTGTACGGTTAGGGGTCGGTCCTTTTTGTGCATTTGTTATAATTGGGCTAAGCAAAACACCCATAAGAAAAATGCAACTAGAAGTTATACGATTCATATCATTGTTCTTGAAAATGAGGAAATAATCAGGGAACGTTTTTATTATACTGCTTTTCGAGTCAACTTTTTTGGCTCAGAAAAGGTAATAGTATTAACAGAAATTATCTCTTTGTTGGGGTTTAAGTGAAGTTGTTTAAGAATGTTCTAATACTAAATGACATTTCCAATAAAAAGTCAAACGCTCTTTTCCAAAACAAATGGGAAAGAGCGTTTGATTATATTTTTAACTAGAGCCAAAAAGCTCTTATCTACTATTAGATTCCAATTCTTACACTAACAGCATGTGAACCAGAAAACTCTTTTGTCAATTCAAAACCATAATCAAAAGCAATCTTTCTTGAAGAACCTTTTTTGAACGGAATTTGAACAGAAAGACCAGCAGTGAAACCATTGCTAATGGTACCAGCATTTCCAGTATCAAACATCAAACCTTCGTATTTAAAGGCAGCTCTAAGCATCAACATTTCACGGAAGGCATATTCCAAGCCTAAACCATATTGATCACGAGCAAATGAATTCGCTGTAAACATAGCATTAATAGAAAGACGGTTTGTTTTTCCTTCTTTTTCCTCTGTTTCACCAGGAAACCAAAAATCGTATGAAGCACCAATGTGCAACAAAGAAGGCAATTCGAAAGAAGCTACTCGTTCCTCTACAGTCAAAGGAGTAGTACCATTAGGCGCCATTCCTACAAAAGCAAGACCATCTCCTTGAAATTTCATTTTGGTACCAATGTTACGCAAAGCTAATCCAAACTTAATTTGTTTATTTTTACCTGTTACATATTGTACACCAGCATCAAAAGCTATTCCTGTAGCACTTGCATTGGTCAATGATTCAGAAACTACACGAACGGCTAATCCAACAGAGATTTTTTCATTGCCTTCCTTGTCTCTAAAAATATGACTATACCCTATTCCAATATTAAAAAAAGAAGGGCTAAAAGTAGTAATTCCCTGAGGCTGGCTAGTAGTAGTTAGAGGAATATCTCCAAAACTTAATGCCATAAGGCTAAGTCCTACAGCACCATTTTTTCCAATTTTTTGTCCTAGTCCTCCAGCAGTCATGCTTAATCCTGTACCCACCATGTATTGAGTATGAGATACAATAACTTCTGTATTACTATACTGTCTTCCAATTCCAGCAGGATTAAAACGCATAGCTTCTACCCCTGTAATACTAGACACAACAAGCCCATTGAGACCTGCCGATCTAGCCCAAGGATTTAGTAATAATTCATAAGCACCTGCTTCCCCTTGTCTATCAGGGTTTCCTGCAAAGGCTGCTTCTGGGGAGATTAAGATCCCCACTAAGAATATAGCGATGATAGATTTAAGTCTATTCATTGTTTTCTATTTTTTAAGATTAGCTGTGAACCATATCCATGGTTCACAGCATTTATTTTTTATACCTTTTAGATATTATAAGCGTTGAGCATCAAAGGCTCTATTGATGATAAAGCTTTTTAGGACTTTTGTTCCTACTCCATCTACTTTGACGTGAATCAAGTAAACTCCACCTGCTACGGGTACCGATGCATAGTTTTTCAAATCCCAATCTATTGAAGTGGTAATTTGATCTTCTGCCTCTGGTCCATTTTGTCCCAGTCCTACTCTAGCAATTCCGTTTCTAGCTCCTCCTTTACCTAAGTCTCTTTGATATTGTTGAGCGATCTTAAATTCTCTCACAAAACGACCATCCAAAGAATAAATTCTGATGTTACATTTTGCTGGTAAATTTGTAATCTTCACCACATTATCAATTTCTTTCACCTCATAATCTGAATAGGCATAATAAGGATTCGGCACTACTCGCATCAAATCCAATGCACTCTTCGCCACATCTGCCTCTTCTTTCGTTGGCTCAAATCCTGCTAAGCTAAACTCATACAATGGATACCCTAAGTTGTCATAAGTCCCTTGCTCTATCTCATAAGGACTATTCACTCGTAGTTTTACTGTCGCTTCTGTTGGAGGTATGTGCCCATGACTACCGCCCATTGATGCTCCTGGGGATAACAACGCCATCGATGCCCATGTTATATCCATTCCTGGTACCAACTTGTTGTCTGGTGTAAATAAAGGCAATATTCCGTTGTATTGATCTAGAATGCTTTGACAGGAATCGTAAGGCGTTCTAGTCACATAAATGATATGCTGTCCACCCAAAACTGAACGTAAAAACTGTACATTCTCATCCAATGAGAAACCTCCTGCTTTTTCTGTTGAGGTTGGATTAAATATCATATCGTTTCCTGTACTTACTCCTGGTACAATGTGTTCTTCTATCATTACTCCGTTGTACAAAGAATTCTCTCCAAAGAAGATATTCAAACGCTCTCCTGTTTCTACATCATATGCATAACCTGGGAACCATGACATTCCTACACTACTGTTGTCTATTGACATGTCCTTATTTCTTGAGTAGTATACTGGTTTTCCTGCGCTTGCACTTCCTCGCCATTCCATTTGACGGCGATCAGATGGTGCTGTTGCTCCCAAATAACCACTTCCATGATAACGGTTAAAGGTCTCCGTTACGATACATCTACTCCATTTGCTCTCATCAGCAGTAAACACTACATTCACGTTATTTAACGCCATCAACATCGTGTCTCTTACTTTCCCTCCTATGTTCGAGTTCTTGTTTCTAAATCGAGCTCCTGAGCTTCCGATATTCATCAAAGAGAAATAGTAGCTTGTTGTTCGCAAGTCACCATCACACAACATGAAAGGATACCAGCCGCCTTCGCTTGTCGAAAACTCTTTGTTTCGATCAAACAACTCATCGTCTTCTCCTGGTCCATTCTTTATCATGTTATAGATTCCTTCTCCATCTTCCAAGCCTTTGTACCATTTACCATGCGTTACACTATCTGAATACGTGATACTTGAGCCAATCCAACCCGTATTGTTACCGATTGCATCCTCTCCTTGTGCACTTGGAGAAGCTACTTGTTGAATGCTTACTGAAATTCCCAAATCTGGGATGTACTGCTCATAATCCCAATCCATCGTTTGGAAAGAAGACCACAATACTTGAGGATCATCCACATCTGTTAAGACCCAGTAAATAGAATCCGTCAAAGCGCTATAGTTTCCTTTGTTTGCTTGATAAACTCCTGTTACGCTATCCTTTGTCCAAGTATAGTTTTTATCACATACATGCAATTGATAGGTTCCTCCTGCTACTCGCAATGGATCTACTATCTTTATATCTATTGGTGCATTGCCTGCTGCATAGTCAATCTTACCGACGTTTTCACCGTTGACAATTGCGTTTTCTATGCTTCCTAAATTTGTAATCTCTAAAAACTGTTTAGATCCTACCCCTGAACCATCCAAACGACTAATTCCTGGACGATCTCCATAAGCAGACTGTATTGCGATTCCTGAATACTCTGAATCATTGATTCTTGGTACTGCTGTATAAATTCTAAAGTTTCTACGACCTTGTAAGTAAGGTTTTGCTTGTCCAGTATTGGCTACAGGATCAAACTTCTGATATTCGTTGTGAGCATAGGCTACCACACAGAAGTAATAAGGTTTGTGGTTAACCAAGCCCTTTTCACCTTCTGCAAATTGATCTTCTACTACTTTAAAGGTATGTTTAATCCCCTTATCTTCTCCCTCTACTTGTATGGTTGGAACAGGTACATCTATCCCCAAATCTTCATCTGCAAATTTTTCCCAGTTCGCAATTTTAGAAACACCATCGTTAACATCCGTTTGGAAAATCAAGCGAGCTTTGGTTTCATCGTCCAATTCTGTTACAGAAAGGTTAGGATCGTTTACTTGGTATACTTTATAACCTTGGAAATTATAAGTAGTATCCAAAGGAGCAAAAGGTCTGATTTCTGATGGAGACTCTTCATAACCTAATTTAAAGTTATTTTGCTCCGCAGAGTAATATAGATTAAGGACTAACTCCTCATCCATTTCAATTACATCAATGTAAGGCGCATCTGGACCATCTGTTATTTTAAAACAATCGTCAAATAGATTTTGAGCCAAAACATCAGCCTCTACCAATGGACGTAAAGAAGGACAAGGATAATCTGGGATACTAGGTACCCATACTACTCCTGAAATCATCTCATTCGTTGCCCCTGGTTTCAAGACAAAAGGTCCTGAAGTATGCAAGAAACGATTATCTGCCCCAACTACTGATTCAGTACACATAGACCATGCATTTCCACCACTTTCATTTGGAAAAGAAGGGAATACATAAGGTGTCGGTGTTGTATTAGGATTACCTGGATCATAACCATCTCCTCCATAGCTAATAGCAGTTCCATTAGGCCAGAAGCCTGAGATCAAACGATAGAACCCTAATGCAGCAGTAGGATCACCTTTTGGATCAGAGTTACTATTAATATGATATTGGAAAGAAGAAAGTCCAATTTGGTTCCCCGCAGAATCTAAAGGTCCTCTAAAGTAATCTACTGCTAAAGCAGGAATATCTGTTCCATATCCAGCAGAACCATTCGTACCACAAGGATTGTTATCATTAGCATCCTCATTGTATACATAACCCATTCCAGTCACTGTATCACAACCAATATAATCATCTGTAGCACAACCTAAATCTGGATCAGACCACAAAGAGAAATACGTATCGTTTAATGCTAATTTATTTCTATTTAACAATTTATAACGATAAAACGTCTGATTATTGATTGCATCTGTAGTTCTATACCCAAAAGCAGTAACTTGGATTTCCATTTTCATGGCTTGTCCATTGGTTTGAGTATGCAAGTTTCCATTATCATTGTAAACCCACCAAGTCATTTGATCGGCATAAACAGGATTGCTATACGTGTAATCTTCACAACCAGATACCTCAATAATAGGGTGATCTCCATCGTAAGGATTATAAATACCATCTGAGTTGGCATCTATAAATGGTGCCAATTCTTGATTGTAATCTCTAATATCAAAACCGTGAACCGTCAAAAAGTGAGGATTACCTTTTCCTGGCCAACCTAATAAACCTCTAGAAGGTGTATTTTGTACCCCAGGGCTAAGTGGATCTAAATAATCTCCACGCAAAGCACTAATATCGTCACCATAAACTGTAAAGTGTCTATCCCAACGTTCACAATCTGTTTTCTCAATGGTTCCCAAGTCTGGATCCAAAGGACCTGTCCAGTAATCATTTCCACTAGAACGATACGTTTGAGCAGCCAAGATTAGGTTTCCACCATCATCATAAGCCCCTAACCAAATGGCTCCAGCATATAAGGAAGATATTTCAGGTTCTCCAGATGCAGGATCTACATTGGGTACAATATAACGAGCGGTTTGATTACCATCCCACCACATATCTCCACCTGCACGCAACATAGCACGTACATTATTAATAGCAAGATCGGTTTGAGCTCTTGACTCCGTACAATCTGCTCGATAAGAATTTTTATTTTTATTATTATTCTGATTTTGTTGTGCAGGTTCTCCTACAAAGTTCCTTGCCTCTACAGAGGTTAATATCAAGAAAAAAGATAGGATTACTGACAAACATCTTAGTTTATTCATCTTCTTTTAATTTATGCTCGACAAGAGTAGGAGTTCCGAATACTTATTCGGAACCCTTTATCTTTATAGTTTTTATAATTAGAAACTAAATCTCAATCCTAAGAAAATTCGTCTAGGTCTAGAAATGTTATATGGGTTATTCATACGCAAATCGTATAACAACTCATAAGAAGCAGGTTGAGAAGCAGCAAAACTAGGACCTGAGCTACCAGCAGTAGTCAAGAAACCATCATCAGTTGGAGAACCAGTAACAGAATATACTCCTAGTGGATTCTGAGTATTCAACAAGTTTTGAATACGCAAGTAAACGTTCAAACGAATAGGATTTTTAGAATTTTTACCAATTACAAAATCTCTATCAAATTTTAAGTCTACACGGAAAGACCAATCCATACGTGCACCATTGATGCTTCCATCTGTAATTCTATCCCCGAAGCTAGTTCCAATACCACCTGGAATCTCTTTGCGAGTATATGGACGTCCAGAGTTTGCATTAAATGCTAGGTTAATACCTGTATTCTCCAAAACATCAAATTTTCCAATCTTTGGTCCATTGTATTTATCACCACTTTTGAAACGGTAATCAAACATTACATAGAAAGTATGTCTTTGATCAAAAGATAATGGGAATACGTATTTTAATTCTTTAGCAGCAATACCTGTAGAAGAAGTAGGGCTAGAACCTGTACCTTCAGAAAATGCTAAGGTATAGTTGGCTAAAACACGCAAGTTATTGTTTTCACGCATATCATATTCCAACTTAAATGCTTTGGTAGTAGAGAAATCACTGTTACCATAAGAACTATAAGTAGAAGGATAAGCATTAATATACTCTCTAATCTGTATTAAATCTCTTTCTTCTCTGTATAATAAAGACACTTTAAATTTAGAGAAATTTGTCAATTTTTGTTGGAAACCAACTTCGTAGTTAATTGTACGTTGAGGTTTCAAATTCGGGTTACCAATAAATCTTGATGAGTTATTAGAAGCCACTAACTCTCTAAAGTTATAATAAGTATAAGGCGTAGCAATCGCTCCACTTGGTGGACGTTGTGCCAATACATCGTAGTTTGCATAGAAGTTTGCTTCCTTAGAAATAGGGAAAGAAAATGCAATACGAGGCATTACGATCAAGTTAGGTTGATAATCACGGAAAGCCAATGTAGGATCGTAGTTGTCACCTTGTGGATCAATCTCTGAAGTACCAAACCCTTTTAGAGCAGGTAAAATAGTAGTTCCTAATTCACTTGGATTATTTACAGGAATACCACTAGCATCGTACCATTGTTCACCATCTCTATAACCAACAACAACAGCATCTTTGTTATTATCATTTACATAAACTGCAAAATCGTCACCAATAACTTCTGGACGAGAATAGCTTGAGCTTTTTCCAGCAGCATACAAAGATTGGTCGCTCTCAAATTCCAAAGCTGTCTCATATCCAACAATAGAATAAGGATCATTTAATACTTTAGTATTCGCATCATAACTATCAAAACGCACCCCTACATTACAAATAATATCCTTGTAAGTAAATTTATCCTGAATATAACCAGCAGCATAAATTGGTTTGTTAGGTGCAATTGGACGTGTCTTAATAACTCTTCCGTTGTTTAACGTTTGAGTTTCTGTAAAGAAAGAGAAAAAGTCAATATCTGTACCTGTTGGGTTACCCAAATAATCATATCCAGTATAACTCAATACACGGCTACGACCTGTAATCAACGTAGTTGGCTCAAACCATTCCAAATTCATTTGGTCAGGTGTCATTTCGTGTACATTAACCCAATCGCGCTTATCTAAGCCCAATTCTTCTCTCAATCGTTGACCAAATAAGGTCATTTCAGGTTCTTTTCCTTCATCATCTGTACGGATCAATACATCGTATAAATCATATTGACGCTGTGTAATTGGATCATAACGAGTCTCACCAGTTGGGCGAGTTGGATCAGTAGCTTCTTCGTCCATATGGAAGTTAACCGACTGATCAGCAAGGTTCCATAAGCTAAATGGGCTAATGTTATAAGAACGATCAATACGTTGCTCAAATGTACCTCCCAATTGGATAGAGTGACGAATAGGGTTTCCTGTTTTTTGCGCCATTACCAAATCAAAGTTAGCTTTTACATTAGCACGAACTTGTGAGCTATTGCTTTTTCCAAAGCCACTATTTAATTGATGAGGAGCATTAAACAAACCATAAATACTAGTACGAGCCCCAGTATTCAAACCATTGATGATTTCCATTTCGTCAATAGAAGTAGGAGCATCTGGGTTAAAAGTAGTAGGATCGTTAATATCAAAAGGTCTAGGAATTAAATTATTATAAGAAGCTAAACCTGGATTAATATCCCAGTTAGGCTCATAACCTGTAAATGTAATATTGTTTGCCAAGTGACCATTTTCTACATTAACCCCAATCGTATCACCTATGGTGTTGGTAATAAATACAGAATCAATAGCACCAAATCTTGGAGTAAGGCTTCTATAGAATTTACCTATATAACCATATTCCCAAAGACGATCTTTGTAACGAGGATCTTCATTAGATCCATTGGTTTGAGAGTAATCACCTTGCAATTCGTAGCTAAAGTTTTGGAATGCAGACTGTACAGTAGTAGAATCACCCTCTTCATCATCACCTCCTGGCTGAGTAGAACTTACCGTATGACGGAAACGTCCTGAAACACGCCAAGTGTTTGTTTTGTAAGTAGGATTATGTTGATAATTGAATAAACGGTTAGTTGTACCTGCGCTATTTCCCCAATTGAATTGAGCTTGACCACCTACTACAAAATAAAAATCTTTGTTTGGTTTAAAATCAATTTTAGCATTCGCTACAGCATAAGATTCACGAGCATTAGGACGTACCTGAGTTGCCTCTAAATCATCTTTAGTTATAAAATCAGCAGCATATACACGACCACTACCACTAGGGTTAGCAACTAGAGGATTCGCTAATATTTCCTGTAATTTATCTTCTTTTAGTTGAAAAGATCCCAAAGCAGAAGGGCGACTGTCTAAAGAAGTCGAATAAACCCCTGCAAGACGATACCCTAAAATAGTAGATTTGCGAACTTTCCCGTCCTTTTTAAGCGTATCACCTAATGCGTTAAGCATTGGTTTAGCGAGGATTGGTCCAGAAAAATAAGCATCTGCACGATTTGCAGCAAATGCATCTAGAAACTGAGAAGTTTCTAACTGCACACCTCCTGTTAACTCAGAAGAAGGACCTTTTGTGATAATATTCGTAATTGCACCTGTTGCATCACCAAACTCAGCAGGTACACCAGAAGTAATAATTTGAACTTGATCAATCTCAGTTTCTGGAATACCAAAATTACCAATAACACGAACACCATCAATATAAGTATCGTTACTTGAGCTACGACTACCATTAGAGTTAACCGCTTCTCCTTCATCCGCTTGGTTTACACCAGCAGTTGTTGCAACAATACTTGTAACATTACGAGTAGCTAAGTTTTTGATGTCTTCAGCACCTAATGTTTGACCACCAGAAGTTGCATCTTGCTCAATCAATGGAATACGATAAGCTCGTACCACAACTCCTTCTGTTTTTTTTCCAGTGCTATCTGTAAAAGTAAGATCTTGACCTTCTTCCATTTCAATATCAAATCGCACTACTTGACCCAACTTAATTACAACTCCCTCTGTTTTAACTGTAGGAAAACCTACATAAGAAACCAATACATCATAAGTACCAGCGTTAATGTTTGAGAAGTTGTAGTTTCCATCAAAATCGGTTTGTGTTCCAGAGATTTGCACCCCTTCTTTTTCTAAAACTACATTTGCAAAAGGAAGCCCTTCGTCGTTGCCAACATCGATAACTTTCCCTTGCAAACTTCCTGTTGTCTGAGCAAACAGCGTACTGCTCCCTAAGAACAACAGAGTCAACAAAATTATGTAACGAACCATAACCATAAGAACTTTAAAAAAGTTAAAAAATTAAACGTTGTTTTATCTATTGTACATTAAGTACTACCTAACAAAAGTATCAAAGGCTAACCAACACCTTTAATTACTCTATTTCATTTTTATTTTCAAGTTGAAAAATAAATTCATACAATTAAATTAGATAAAAACCTGGTAACCAGCCAAATTCTAACAGACTTATCATCAATTAACCTTATAAAAATCATCGATGTTGGTATTGGAGCTAAAATCAACTTTAAGCATCTCACTTTATCAATTTCATCCCAACACTTTTTTGTCTATCCAACCTATTCATTTGTATTTCATACTACTTCTCATTCTTCATAACTCACTTGTTGAGTTAATAATGATCTTCAAAATCAAATAAAGAACAAAAACAAAGCTACAAAACTAAAACACAAATAACTGTATATCAGTATATTTATATTTCACAAACTACTATATTTGTTTTGTATTTTATACTTACCCGATTTGTAAAGACTAACAAAAGTATCATCAAATTCCGACAATTCCAAGTCTATAGCTTCATAATTCGGTCAAGTAACAACTTCGCCAAACGTTCCTTTGATTCTACAGTCCATCCTGCAATATGAGGGGTCAATAAAACATTTTCTCGCTCAAACAAGTCCTGAAATAATAAATCCTCTTGTTGAGTATAAGTAAGAGGCTTTTCATTTTCAAACACATCCAAACAAGCTCCGATTATTTTGCCCGAATCTAAAGCACTTAAAAGAGGCTTCGTTTGAATAATGTTTCCTCTAGAAGTATTGACAACTACCAATGTTTTTTTAAAGTTTTCCCAATACTGCCAATCTACCATTCCCTTAGTTTCTGGTGTAGAAGGCAAATGCAAACTCAATATATCTGCTTCTTGGTAAATTTGTTCCATGGTAGCTTCAACAACATGTGGCATTTCCTTAGCATAATCGGTTTTGTATTTATCGTAAGCTAGTACCTTTAGCCCAAACCCTATTAAGCGTTGAGCCAAAGCACGCCCAGTATATCCAAAACCTACAATGCCTATTGTCTTGCCCATCAACTCCCAGCCTCTATTTTGCTCTCGTTCCCATTTTTTTTGACGAACCTGCCAATCTGCTTGCCTCAAATTAATGGCTAAGCTCAATAACATACCCATTGCATGTTCAGCAACAGCATCACAGTTTCCGTCTGGTGCACGATGAACAGCAACTCCTTTGACCTTGGCATATTCTAAATCAATAATTTCTAAACCTGATCCCAATCGACCAATAAACTTCAATTGAGTAGCACGATCTAGAAAAGAACGATCCACTATGATTTTACTATTAATAATAATGCCTTGATATTGATGGATAATGGTTCGTACCTCTTCCAAGCTAATAGAAGGCATATAATCACAGTAATAACCTGCCGTTTTTAATCCATTAATTAATAAATCATGAACGCCATCTGTTATTAAGACCTTAGGTAGTTCTTGTTCTGTCATCCTATCTTTTTTGTAAATGAGTTCTTATTCAAAAACAAAAACGCTTTGTTTTAAAACAATTCCCTCCAATAAAACCCTTTCTATCGCTAGCAAATATAGAAGATTTTACTGCGTTCAAAAAAGAAAAGAAGTGCAATTTACTCCTTTAAACAGGAGCATAGCATCCGCTTTCAATCTAAATGTTTGATTTTAGATAGAAAGATGACTTGTACAATAAAATAAAACTTATGGAAAGTGTAAATACAGAAAAGGTGGGTACCTCCAATATAGTAATGTTTTTTATAAACAAGGTACTATATCATCATAAAATTTAAAATTTACTGTCTCAACTACTAACTTATTTATCCAATAAATTTATGGAATAACAAATACACTAAACGTCAAATTATAAGAGTTGGGGAGTTTATAAATATCGTTTAGTATTTAAAAGTTAAGTTGGTGAGGTCAATAAAATCCTGTACAGAAAGGTTTTCGGGTCTCTGCTTAAAGAATTCATCCTCAAATATAACGTTTTTGGGCAAAAATTGTTTCATTGAGTTGCGTAACATTTTTCGTCGCATGCCAAAAGAGGTCTTAACGATCGCTTTTAAACGGCTTTCGTCACATCCTAAATTTTCAAAATCTTTTTTTCTGTGTAGTCGAATAACGGCAGATTGCACCTTTGGAGGAGGGTTAAAATGCTCTGGACCTACTGTAAATAGATACTCCACATCATAATAAGCCTGCACTAAAACAGTTAAGACCCCATAAGCCTTGGTATTGGGTTGAGCTGCGACACGTTCAGCAACTTCCTTTTGAAACATTCCCACCAATTCGGGCACCTGTTCCTTATTATCCAATAATTTAAAAAGAATTTGAGATGAAATATTATAAGGAAAGTTGCCTATAATAGCATATTGTTCTTTAAAATGCTCTTTTAAGTTTACCTTCAAAAAATCTTCCGCAATAATATTAGGTACAAGATCTGTATAATGTTCTGCTAAATAGAGTACCATATCTCGATCCGCTTCAATTACCTTTAAATCATACGCAGCATACTCCTCCATCAAATGTTTGGTCAACATTCCTTTCCCTGGACCAATTTCAACGACGCTCTTATATTGATCTCTTAACGTTAAACTTTTTGCAATATCCATCGCAATAGATTCTTTGTTCAAAAAGTGCTGTCCGTATGATTTTTTTGCCTTCATTCTATATTTTTTGGTAATAACAATTAATAAAAGATTGTTCATAAAAAACAATCGATTGAAGTAATTCACTCACTTTTATCAATTGTTATGCTTGGCTTCTTCCATTACTCTTAAGAAAGCACAAAAATACAATAAAAAGATTTGATTCTCAATTCTAGCTCTCTAATTGTAAAAAATAGCCCTATAAGAATGCTTCCAATTAGGGTTCTTTAACGTTCAATTACACACGCACGATCTAAATAATTTGACATCTTCTCAAGATTAATTATATTAGCTCAATAGCATTGTCTTATTATTTTACCTTGTAATGATTATTGATACTTCGTCGATTAGTTCCCTATGGTCATGAGCGCTGCGCTTAGTTACTCGCTATGCTCATGAGATAGTTTTTTAGTTTTTCCACGAAGTAATGGATGATAGCACTTTGCTATTTTTCAGGTCCTATTTATTCGAGCTTATCCATTCCTTATAATATGAATACAACACTACGATCTATCTCAGAATATACATCTTCTGATGCCCTTATAGTATTAGTCAAAAAAACAAACTTACCGTTCGCCAAAACTGTTTTATCTGATACCGAATATAAGACCTTAGAGCAAGCGACTCAACAAGGTATCAAGCAATTGGTTTATCCACAAGCGAAACGATTTGTTTTTATAGAAATTATTAGCAATTCTACACAAGAAGCTGCTAGACGGTTGGCAGCCAAAATTGTCCCTTTATTACGCAACTATCGGTTGAAACAAATTACTCTTATTGACCAGACGAAAGATCATTTATTGCGTTCTTATACAGAGGGTTTGGTCTTAGCCAATTATCAATTTCTGAAATATTTTAAAAACAAAGAAGCCCTTCAAAGTTCACTTCAAACAATACAGCTTTTAAGTGCAGCAATTGCCCCTGAACAAGTAAAACTTCTTGGTCATGTATTAGAAGGGGTTTGTATTGCTAGAGATTTGGTCAATGAACCACTCTCCTACCTTACAGCTCCTCAGTTAGCAGAAGAAATAAAACAATTAGGAGCCTTAGCTAATTTTTCGGTCAAGGTCTTAGACAAAGCAGCTATAGAGAAACTCAACATGGGGGGCATTCTTGCCGTTAACAAAGGAAGCGTCGATCCGCCAACATTTTCTATTTTAGAGTGGTCTCCCGCCAATCCCATTAATAAAAAACCAATTGTTTTAGTTGGTAAAGGAGTTGTTTACGATACAGGAGGGCTTAGTCTCAAACCTACTGCTAATTCTATGGATTTTATGAAATCGGATATGGCTGGTGCTGCGGGGATCATCGGAACGATGTACGCTGTGGCAAAGTCAGAGTTGCCGATTCATGTAGTGAGTTTGATTCCTGCTACTGATAACCGTCCTGGGCTGAACGCTTATGCTCCTGGTGATGTCATCAAAATGTTCAATGGTTCTACCGTAGAAGTATTAAATACAGATGCTGAAGGACGTATGTTGCTTGCTGATGCATTGCATTATGCCAAACAATATGACCCAGAGCTAGTAATTGACATGGCTACATTAACGGGTTCGGCGGCTCATGCAATTGGCAACCAAGCAGGGGTTTTTATGGGCACAGCTCAATCGTCAACCAAACAAGCCTTGTTGGAGGCAGGTTTTGCTACTTATGAGCGCCTCGTAGAATTTCCGTTGTGGGAAGAATATGCAGAAATGCTAAAATCTGAAATTGCAGATATAAAAAACTTAGGCGGTTCTGGTGCAGGGGCAATCACAGCAGGTAAATTTTTAGAGCATTTTGTGGCTTATGATTGGATACATATCGATATTGCAGGCGTTGCTTTTTTGCACCATGAAGATGCCTATCGTGTCAAAGGAGGTACAGGTTATGGTGTTCAATTGCTTTATAATTTTTTGTCCAATTATTCAAAACCGTAATATTCCGCTTTTTTCTGTATCTTTGTAGTTATATGAATTTCACAAGATTGTATGGAGGGTGTGTTTTGCTAAAAAAAGGCAATTTCACGTACACACAAAGAACTAGTTATCAACTCCATATAAGTAGTGTCACTAAGCACATTTAAACACTACTCATATATTTTTAACTCACTTCCAAAGGCATACTTTGGATCAACTAACAAGTATAATTTACTTGTCTATATATTTATGACGAATAAAAAATTAAAAATAGGTATTTCTGTAGGTGATATCAATGGAATTGGATTGGAGGTTATTTTGAAAACATTGGCAGATAAACGCATTTTAAATTGGTGTACTCCTGTTTTATATGGCTCAACCAAAGTAGCTTCTTATCATAAAAACATCATCAAAGTAAAGGACTTAACCTTACACAATACCAATGACATTCATTCCATTAATCCCAATGCAGTAAATGTCATCAATTGTTGGTTAGAAAATGTAAAAATAACATTGGGTAAATGCACTGCTGATGGTGGTAAATATGCTACATTTTCGCTAGAACAAGCAACGGAAGATTTGAAAGAAGGACATCTTGATGCTTTAGTTACGGCTCCTATTAACAAAAAGGCAATGCAACTTAGTGGTTTTGCATATCCTGGTCATACCGAATATCTTACCCATAAGTTTAATGCGAAAGAAAATCTAATGTTAATGATCAATGAGTCACTTCGCATTGGTCTAATTACAAACCATCTTCCACTTAGTCAGGTCGCTTCAACGATTACCAAAGAGCTTATTCTTCAGAAAATAGAACTCATGAACCAAAGCCTTAAAATGGATTTTGGAATTGACAAACCTGCTATTGCTTTATTGGGACTTAATCCTCATGCTGGTGATGATGGTGTATTAGGAAATGAAGAAATTGAAATCATTTTGCCTGCTATCGAAGCGGCTAAGAAAAAAGGCATTTTGGTCATTGGCCCCTATGCAGCAGATGGCTTTTTTGGCTCTGGTAATTACAGTAATTTTGATGGAATTCTTGCGATGTATCACGATCAAGGCTTGGTGCCTTTCAAAGCGCTATCTTTTGGTAATGGTGTTAATTTTACAGCAGGACTTCCGATCATCCGAACCTCTCCCGATCATGGTACTGGGTTTGAAATTGCAGGAAAAAACAATGCCAATCCTCAATCATTTAGAGAGGCTCTATACCAAGCTATTGATAGTGCCAAACAAAGGGCTGATTATTTGGAGATGACAGGTAATCCACTCAAAATTGTTGCGGAGAATGAAATAGATGCTAGCCCTGATGATATCATAGATAATGATGGTGTTGAACCCGAAGATCGAAAAGCGCCTCACAAAAAAAGAGAGCGAAAAGACAGGGATCAAAAACCCAAAAAAGAGTTTAGAAAACAAAGCAATAAAAAGCAAGAAAACAAACAACTTTCAGTAGAAGAACGCCTTGCTTTAGCCGCTAAAAAGAACAAAACTCAAACGCCTAATAAAAAACAGGTTCAAAAAACAAGCAACCAAGAGTCACCCAATCCAACTTCAAAAAAGACGAATGCTCCTGCCCCAAAGGCAGACAAAAAGGCAAGAAAGGAAGAACTTCCAACTGCTCCAATCAAAGAGCAAGAGCCTGTTGTTTTGGAAGACAATATCATGGAGACAATGGAACCCATTCCTAATCTTATTGAAGAGAATGAAATTCCTGCAATAGAACAACAACAACCTAAAGAAGATACGATTAAAGAAGAAAACAAATAATCGTTAAAAAATCGCTTGATAATTTGAAGATGACACAATAGGTGCATTTTCAAATTATCAACTGCGAAGTCTTACCATAGAGACTTCAGAAGTAAAACAAATGTATTCGCCCTAGTATATTTACTACTATTTTTGCAACGAAACGTTTGACAATGAGCTGTCTTTGAATCATTTTCTAAGCATCATATAACTCATTTTTAGAGTTTTTGGGTGGGCATATGACTGATTGGGAACAAAGTACGCCGCAGAAAGCTGCTATTTTTCTGTAAGAAAAATAAGGTTTTCAGGTGTCTGAGCGAAGCGAGTTTCTGAAAGCCTAAGCTATCAAGAAGATACTTTGTCCAAGAAGTCATCCAGTCCTAGCGTTTTTGGTTCTTTTTGGGCAATGCAAAAAGAACAACAGATATTGATTACCTCACTTTTTGCTATTTTGCCTCTAAAATGGGGGCTAGATTAAAACTTCTAGTGTTTACTTTATTAAAAAGAAACAATTATGTTTATTGTTATAGCTTGATAAACAAAATTACTAAAATGTATTTTTGTTTTACTACTGAATCCCCCTACCATAAATTGCTACTTTTCTTATTGCGCTCTAAAAAACACCTAGACGTTATTAATACCTCCAAAGATTTTGATACTTACGAAAAATTTTGGCTAAGTTAACCGCATCATCTATGGCACGATGCATGGTTCCTTCAAACTCAAATCCCTCTTGATTCAAAGCTTTGTTCATCCCAACAGCACGTCCTGTATTTTTGATTCTAGGATATTGATCTTTTAGGCTAATGTGTTTTTTTGCCCAATCTCCCTCGATATGGTGCAATTTACAATCTTTAACAAGGGCACTTTTATCAAAAAACCCCCAAGAGCACAATAAATACTCTTCGTTATTGTTTAGTCCAATCCAATCTTGAAAATCTTCAATAACATCAGGGAATTTATCCGCTTGATTAACATCGATTTGAGAAATAGTAGTTAATTGCTGGCAAAAGTCCGATAACATAGGATGCACAATCGGCTGTACAAAACTTTCAAAACGGCTTTTGATCGTTCCATTTTCATCAATCAAAACACCACCAATTTCTATAATTTCTCTTTTTTTTCCTCTCGTTTCCCGCTCCGTTTCCCAACAAGTGGCCTCTAAATCATAGATGATATAATTCATATTTTATGTGATTACTTTTTTGTAAAAATGCGCTCCATCTCTCAAAAATTATAACGAGCAAGTGGCGTAATGTCTTGCCCTACAAAATCCTTGTCTTTGTATTTATAATACGCTGTCATAGCAATCATTGCTGCATTATCGGTACAATACTCAAACTTAGGAATAAACACTTCCCAACCGTTTTGAGTTCCAACTTCTTCCAAAGCCGTTCTCAAACCAGAATTGGCAGAAACACCACCAGCGATTGCAATCTGCTGAACGTCAGCTTGTATTGCTGCCTTTTTTAGTTTATTTAGCAAAATAGAAACAATTCTATCTTGAACAGAAGCGCAGATATCGGCTAAGTTTTCTTGAATAAAATTTGAATTAAGGCGGTTATTTTTTTGCAAAAAACGCAATATATTGGTTTTTAGACCACTAAAACTAAAGTCTAAATTTGGAATGTTGGGTTCTGTAAATTCAAAGATAGCCGTCCCTTCTTTTGCCATTTTATCAATAATTGGACCTGCTGGATAATCTAGCCCCAATAACTTCCCCGTTTTGTCAAAAGCCTCTCCCGCAGCATCATCAATTGTTGTTCCCAATATTTCCATTTCTAAATAGTCCTTTACCAAAACAATCTGGGTATGACCTCCTGATACCGTCAGACACAAAAATGGAAACGCTGGCTGAGGGGCATCTATAAAATGGGCTAAAATATGGGCTTGAATATGATTTACCTCTATCATTGGAATCTCTAGGCTTAAGGCCAGAGCCTTGGCAAAAGAAACACCCACTAAAAGCGATCCCATCAAACCAGGACCACGTGTAAATGCAATAGCACTCAAGTCCTTTTTAGAAACGCCTGCTTTTTGAAGTGCCATCTCTACTACAGGTACAATATTGGCTTGATGTGCTCGAGAAGCCACCTCTGGAACCACCCCTCCATATTCTTTATGAATGGTTTGGCTAGCAACACAGTTTGACAAAATTTTTCCATTCTTCAAAACGGCTGCCGAAGTATCGTCACAAGAAGATTCGATTGCCAAAATAATCGTCATATATCAGTTGATTTTTGAATACAAATAGCAAGCATAGAATTATTGGTCAATAGCAACTATTCAACGCTTCTTTTTTCTGCTTCTTCAAATTAAATTTAATATCTTTATCCTTTTACTTATTTAAGTCGTTATTATAGGTAAGACAGCATGCTAAGGGCTACTATTATTTCTTTATCTAGAAATAGTATACAAAGTAGTTACCCTTTTGTTAAAACTTGCCCAATAACACAAAATAGCATAAAAATAGTAAGGTCTTTACTAAAAAAATGACCGCTAAGACAGAAACAGTACGCCCACAAAGGTAATAATAATTCAATAAAAGACAGACAAGATTAAGCTTCAACCCGAACATACTAAGTTTCAGGAACAAACGATAGAGACAAAACCCAAAAAAGGTTTAGGTGGCTATATTGTTGGTGGTATTTTAGGGGGCATAAAACGACTCACAAAGGCTCTTTTAATACTCTTTATACTCTTTTATTTGTTATTGCTCATCCCTTGGGTACAAACTCAAATTGGCCATATATTTGCCTATACTATGTCAAAGGCATGGGATACAACAGTAAGCATTGAACGAGTAGAAATAAAACCACTTTCTAACTTTAAGTTCCATCACTTCTTTATTCAAGATCACGACCAAGATACATTGATTTATGCTAAATATGCAGAAGCTCAAAGCTATAATGTATTTGCTCTTTTCAAAAAGGAAATAGATATTGGTAAAGTAATTGTCAAAGATGCTGTGTTTAAAGTTCAACGTCGTCCAGAGGCAGAATTTTTTAACATTCATTTCTTAATCGCTTTTTTTGAATCAGGTGAACGAAAGGTAACTCAACCCAAAAAATTTAAACTAAACTTTGGCGGAGCGGAATTAGTCAATGCCAGAATTCATCTCGCAGATACCGCAATTGGCACCTCAGCCCTAATCACTTGCGACACGGGCTACGTGCACAAGCATGCTACTCAAGGGGTTGATATGATTGGTAAAAAGGTGTGGGGTGAAATCGCTCACCTGTCACGAGCCAATATTACCGTTCGTCTTTTTGATAAAGTAGAAATTCCCAATGTTGATTCTAGTTTCTGGGAAACGCCCATTGACTCTACCATTCCTTATTGGGATGTTGGCTGTGAAAAATTCTTGCTCAATGATGTTAATTTTCGGCTGATCAATGAACGAACCAATACCCAAATAGATACAACACGTGCTTTAGACTTTGCCAACTTAAACTTTGAAAACATCAATCTAGATGTGGATACGTTTAGATTGCAAAAGGAAGTATTTACAGGAAAGGTTCGGCAGTTGCATGGGCTAAACCATGGAGGATTTGAGTTAAAACGCTTTTCAGGAGACGCTCTTATTAGTCCAACGAAGGTTGCTATTAGTCATTTTAACTTAGAAACCAACACCAGTAAAATTGGACATGCTCTAATTTTAAAATACAGCCGCTATCGTGATTTTTATGAATTTCCAGACAAAGTAAAAATATTAGGGACTTTTGATAGTTCTACGGTTGTTACCTTTAGGGACATTGCTGCCTTTGCCCCTCCTATAAAAAACAATGTTTTTATCGAAAGTAATCTAGATCACCCCATCTATTTGAAAGGTAAATTTAGAGGAACCGTCAATAACTTTAGAGCCAAAGATGTAGATATAAAAGTTCATAATTCTCATATCGTTGGCAACCTGTCTATGAATGACATTACGATCCCTGATGCTGCATTTATCGATTTAAATCTAAAGAAGGTTAATACCGATTATCATGATCTCAAACAAATCATTCCCTTTGTAAAACTTCCTCCCAATATTGAAACCCTAGGTACAATTAATTTTGAAGGGTCTTATACAGGCTTTTTTCAAGATTTTGTTGCCTATGGGCAATTGGACACCGAACTTGGGCGAATTAATTCGGACTTGCAACTCAATCTTCGCCGAGGAAAAACAGAGGCTGCTTATAAAGGAGGTTTTAAATTCAATAATTTTGATATTGGAACGTTTATCAACAACAAAGATGTCGGCAACTTAACCATACAGTCCAATGTAAAAGGGACGGGCTTAACCCTAGAAACCCTCGATGCAGCTTTACAAAATGCCAAAATTGATAGTTTCACCTTCAAGCAGTACCAATATAAAGATATTGCCATTGATGGTCGATTCAAACAGAAAAAATTTGATGGTGACATCATTTCCAAAGATACCAATATGTACGTTTTTGTTCGTGGTATAATGGACCTGAATGGAGCATTGCCTAGCGTAGATATTTTAGGTAATGTTAAAAATATTGATTTTCAAAAATTGAACCTTTCTCAAGAGTCTATTGGTCTGCATCTCGACACCTTCGATATCAATGCAAGAGGTAGCAATATTGATAATTTTACTGGTGATTTATCCATTAGAGGTATCAAAGGACACCGAGAAGAAATCTATTCATCGCTTAAAAGCATTAGTGTAAAAGCAAAAAATATCCCTACAGATTCGAGTTACAATCTTGTCGATGGAGACAGCGTACTCCATGTCAAAAATATACGTTCTATTAATTTAAAATCTGACATCATTGATGTCAATGTTTATGGAAAATACGACGTTGTCAACTTGATTGGTTCTATGGAAAATTTTATCAAAATTAACCATCCCAACTTATACCGAGAACTAAATCGAACTCAAATCATTGAAGTAGAGGATAACCGACCTTTAGAACAGGTCGTTCGTGAAGTTGGTGAAAACACAATTGACACCATCCCCCACCAGGACTTTAATATTGTCATTAACATTCCTAAAAACACCAAAAATATAACGCAATTAATCAACAAAAATTTTAAATCGCTAGAAGGCATTTTCTTAACAGGGGAATACGATGGTTCGGAAGGATATTTAGAATTGGATGGAGAAGTTGGTTTGGTGCATATTGGAGATATTGAGATTGAAAATATTAATATCTCTAATGGAAAAGCAATTGGGCCTACTTTTGATTTGGTTAGTTCGGTAGAAGCTCTAAAAATAAAAGGCAATTCGTTTATTCCCAATATCAAATTGACCCTAGATGCCATTGGAGATTCTGTTCTATTTAAGGCAAATGCCGATGCAGTTGGCGAAATAGCTCAAGCACTGTCCATTAATGGGAAATTAGAAATCAAAGAAAAATTAGTCATTCTAAAACTAGACACTTCTAGCCTAACGATTCTAAATGAAAAATGGACCATTAATGACAGTAACCATGTCAAAATTGGCGACAAGGTCTTAGATATTCAAAACGTAGTCCTATCAAGCGATAACAAACGAGTTGAAATCAGTAGTATTAATGAAAACAAAGGGGCAAAAGTTGAACTGGAAAACATTAGTTTGGGGTGGTTGTATGGCATGATGAAACCCTTGCCTAAAATCGACATCAAAGGTATTTTCTCTGGCGAAGCTTCTATGAATAATGTTTTTAACCAAAAAGGCATAGCAGCAAATATACTCATTGACACCCTAATTATTAACGATGATTATTGGGGGAGCAATTCTAGGTTAATTGCATCTGCCGATAGTTTAAAATCTACTTTTAAAGGGCAGTTTACCCATAGTAGTGATTTTGTTGACAGCCTCTATCTAACCGCTAACTTTACGCCAACTTTTGCAACAAACAAAAAATCACTCCAAAATTTATTGGATATTCATGTAACAGCAGAAGGGGCAAAAGCCAAAATTTTAGAATACTTTCTCAAAGAACAAATCTCAGAAACAGAGGGAAATGCTTTTGCCCAAGCCAGAGTATTTGGTAATATCAATGGCAAAAATACCATCATGAATATTGAAGGAGATGGTCTAATGACAGGCGTAAAAACGAAAGTTAATTTTTTACAAACCAAATACATTCTATCGGATGGAAAAATAAAAATTGACAACAAAGGCTTTCATATTGATCCTGCTTTAAAACTAAAGAATGGCAATGAACGTGATGCAGGTGGTGTTGCCGTAATCGTTGAAGGAGAACCTTTTGATACTGCTTATATTGGGGGTAGCTTAGTGCACGACCACCTAAAAGGTTTTGGCTTGGACGTTATAGCTGTTTTGGATAATAACCTAGCGATGAAAACAACGCTAGAAGACAACAATACTTTTTACGGAACGGTTTACGCATCGGGTACCGCAAGTTTTACAGGTCCTTTTGAGCGACTCAAACTAAAAGTAGATGCTACAACAGAAGCCAATACAGAATTTAATTTACCTGTAGGCGGTCCTTTAGAAGTTACTCAAACCAACTATATCACATTTGTCGATAAAAAAGCAACCGTAGATTCTACCAAAGTTACCAGTATAAAAGATCAAATATTATCAGGGTTAGATATTGAAATTATAGCTGATATTAAACCTTCGGCTATTGCCCGACTAATTATTGATGAAAAAGCAGGTGATATTATTGAAGGACGGGGACAAAGCGATAATATGCGCATCCATTACAGCCCGACTGGTGATCTCAAAATCTTTGGAACTTATGTCATTGAGGAAGGGAACTATTTATTTACGTATAAAAACATTATTAACAAACCTTTTGAAGTCCAAAAAGGCGGTACCATAACTTGGGGAGATAACGATGGAGACCCCTATAAGGCCCAATTAGATATTAAAGCTGCCTATGTTAAAAACTTAGGTGTTAGTAACTTAATCAAAAGTTATACAACAGGCAATCCTGAATTGTCTAGTTTAGCCAATACGCCCTGTAAAGTAAGCCTGTTAATGGGGCTAAAAGGAGAACTTTTTTCTCCTGAAATTGATTTTAAAATTGACATTGACGATGTCCCATCTAGCTTGCAAAATCCTGTTAGTTTAGCACTTAGAACAATCCACTCAGACAAAAACAAGCTCAATCGGCAAGTTTTTGGGATTATTGCATTACAACAATTTTTGCCGCTAGAAAATGCTGGAGATGTTAATGTTGTTTCTTCAGGTATTAGCACAGGAATTAGTACTGTCAGTGAGTTATTTTCTCAACAATTATCACTCTACATCAACGACTTATTAGCAGGCGTTATCAAAGATGTTGATTTCATTTCTAGTTTAGAGTTTGATTTTAATTTTAATATTAGGGATAGCGACAATCAAACCGTTCGATCAACCACTTCCAATGTTCGAGTTGGGAGTGATGTCAAATTTTTAGATGATCGATTGCGGTTTTATGCTGGTGCTAACATGGATATAGCAAGTGACAATCCAGTAACCGATAATTCAAATGGCTCTGGATACATTGGAGGGGATTTTATACTAGAATATAACATTACTAACGATGGAAAACTAAAAGTAAAGGCTTATAACCGAACAGAGTCTACTATTCTTGGGCGTAGCACTCGTACAGGCATTGGTATTTCTTATCGAAAAGAATTTAATACACTCCAAGAGCTCATCGACGAAGCAAAAAAGAATCGCAAAAAAAATAAACGAGATCGATATACTAACCGTGTCAAAAAACTGAACACTAAGCTTCTAGCAATCGAGGAAGATATAAAAAAGGCAACCAAGCCATCTCTACAATTACGCTTAAACAAGAAAAAGGAAAAACTACTTTCCAAACTTCACGAAGCAGAAACAGATTTAGAAGGGCTCCCTCCTAAATAAAACCTGCCTATTTAAGTCCTAAGTCCCAGCATTATTTTGTCTGGTTTCACATCTCTATACATACCAGTCTGTTAAAAATGTACTTAAAAAGTATGGAAAAAGAGAACGCAATGCTCTTTGATGGTCATTTATTTTAGTTCGGGGCAAAAGTAACGAACTAAATGATTTTGCAAAGAGAAACATTATCTTTTATAAGATCAATTTTTTTAGACTTGTGAATAGTTAGGTAAGAAAAAATAGTATAAATAAAAAAAGAGATAATGAACACGTCAAACCCAAAAAACCTAACCAACTACCTATCAACAAACTAGCTCCTATTCAATAATTTTGAATACCACAAAATCACCATTTTAAAGTCTTGTTTTCATTAAGTAAGGGCGTTAAATTTATACAACTTTAATACGTATAATTTTAGCTAAAAGGATGCTTTTCTATGCTGTTAGTTTAATTCTAAAACTGCTGCAATAGAACTTAAAGAGGTATCACAATTTTACTCACAAAAAATTTATTACTATGAAAAAAATGGATTTGTTTCAGAATGCTGAAACGATTAATTCAAATCAATTAAGTATGGTTCTTGGAGGACGTTCAATTTCTTCTGACATGGGAGACTCAGATTATAATGACGAAGGGGATTCTGACTATGCAGACACAGGAGATTCCAATCATCATGATCAAGGAGATTCTGATTACGCAGACAATGGAGATTCTGACCATTCAGACAATGGAAATCTAATAAGAAACTAAAGGTAATTAATAATCATGGACACACCTATGCATAAGATTAAAATCAGACCGTAGGTGTGTTTG
The DNA here is from genome assembly GCF_026000115.1 of Aureispira anguillae. Classification (GTDB taxonomy): domain Bacteria; phylum Bacteroidota; class Bacteroidia; order Chitinophagales; family Saprospiraceae; genus Aureispira; species Aureispira anguillae. The sequence goes on along the minus strand of NZ_AP026867.1, from coordinate 7,408,290 downwards.
TTTTTATTATTTCATTGCCTCTTAATCGATCGTGAGGATGAATCGATTCATAGAATCGCATAAATAAAAACAGAGGTGGTGAATATGTTTAATTCATCAACTATAAAAACCTACTAAACAAACCTTTAAACCTTAAACAACAATTTTAAACATCATAAAAGTGTTGTTTTTATGTCTTGTTTCCATTGGTTAAGGTAGCTAAATTTGCACCACATTAACAAGTACAATTTTAGCTAAAAGAATGTTTGTTATTTTTTATAAAATTTTATTTCAATTTCACACAGATTAAAAATTAATACGATGAAAAAAATAGATCTGTTTAAAAATGCGGAAATTATTGAGTCCGACCAATTAAATGCCCTTAGAGGAGGTCGTGAAGAATTTTCGAATGAAGGAGACAATGGAGATTCTTATCATGACGACAACGGTACTTCTTATCATCATGATAATGGGACTTCGATTCATGATGACAATGGCACTTCTTCCCATGATGACAATGGTACTTCTAGCCACAGTGACAATCAATAAACAATTGATTGATTTTTATTAAACATTAGTTCAATAAAAAGGCTATTTGCCATTATTAAAAAGAAATATCTTATTGGGTAATGTTTTGTGTGCCCTAAAATAGCCCCACTAGTTAAGTAACGAACAATATCTAAGAATATATTCATTATAAATCCGCTTAGTTTGGTGCTAAAGATGGGCATGCCGCAATGTATTGCAAACAATTACCTGATAAGATATTTTTATATAAAGAGGCTATATTAGACATTATCACGAAACGAAGTTCATGAACTATATCATGACCAAAGGAAATAAATAATGAAATGGTATGCCTACAAAAACATCTTTTTCTGATTGGCTTCGTCAAATGCTCTACTTCATAGCTTACAGCTATGAGGGCTATATCCTTTGTGCTACTAGCACAAGCCCTCGCAGTTAGTGCGCTAATGCTTATGAGCTCGCAGGGCTCGGTTCGCTATTGCTCATGCTTTTCCTCGCCCTTCAAAAAAATCTTGCTTTTTCGACTATACAACTCTATTATTTCATGAGTGCTGCGCAGTTCGTGATAATGTCTATTAGTTCACCTTAAAAATTAACAACTTGAAATTTTTATTCCTAAGTACACATTTTACAGAGACATTAATTGAGAAAACTCAATTGTGTTGCCAAGCAGAGGGTATTGAGGTTGTTCGAATAAATTTAGAGGATTTATTGCCTAATAAAATAAATGATATACCCATTACCGTCACAGAGAAAGATATTGCATTTAAACTAAACGATAAAACACATTATTTGAGTGAGTTTACATTGATTTGGCAAAGGCGCATTAGCAACAACTTTATATCATCAGGAAGAGTATTTGGAAACTTTAAAGACATTGTTCCTAAGCCTACGCTACAACAGTTGATAAAAGAAGTTTATGACCTAAGAGATTTAATTTTACATTTTGCTCAAAACTTAGGGACACCAATTGTTAACGACTATGATATTGTTTGTAGAAACAAGCCATTTCAAACCATCAAAGCTAATGAATTTGGGCTGAGATGCCCATCCATGTTTTTGTCCAATTCTATGACAGATTTAAACTCCTTTATTGCAAAGCATGATGCGACAATTACTAAGCCTGTAGGTGGGCTAGGATACCTCTTTGAACAAGATGAAATCATGAGCATCAAAACAACAGCTGTAGATTTGGACTATACTCAAAGTGTAACAGAAGAGATGATCTTCCCTTCTTTTCTACAAGAGCGTATTGAATCAAAATATGAACTGAAATGCATTCTGGTAGGAGATGAATTATACTGTATCAAGCAATATTATGAAGGTGGAGACATTCCAACTACAGATATTAAACAAGCTTATAGAAACAATCAAATCAAGAATGAAGAGTATCATTTAGATTCTAAGGTAAAAGAAAAAGTTATTCGACTGTGTAAGCATTTTAAATTGGATCTGTGCACAATGGATATTATTAAAAGCACAGATGGAGGTTATGTTTTTCTTGAAATTAATCCAGATGGAGTAGTTGAGTATTATGCCTCTTTTTTAAGTACCTCTATACATAAGCAAATTTTTAAAATGTTGCTTAAAAAATCTAAAAAAATAACCCCTTCACTGGTATTAAAATAGTCATTATGAACCAAGAAGAAATCGTAAAAAAATACAACAACTTAGTCAATACTGGAAGGCTTCCTCTAATGTTTAAAAAATTGAATTTTGAAGATGCCAAAAACAACCATGAACTAAGAGCCAAAAAGACCATCTATTCACCTAAATTTAGCAATAGAGCTTTAGGCGTTCGATATACAGAACGTGCTTTATTACCTTAAGAATATGAAAAGAAAAGAAGCCATATATATTGTCAAAGGCAAACAAAAGAGTGCCTTGATTAATTTAGGAACATACGAACTTAGAGTTATTTCTAACGTTCAACTTGAGCAACTTGAAGAGCATGTAGAACTAGAGGAAAATTTATCCAATTTTATTACGCCAGATATTGATGCCTATCATAAAGAGATTCTGGATATTCGTTTGTCAAAAGCTAGTGATGCCCTAAGCGATTTTAGTTATTTGGATGACTATATCAAAGATGGAACTGCTTACATGAATGTAAGAGTTATTTGTCCTGAAGAGGTCATTCCCTTAGATCGTGTCAAAGCATTAATTGATTGGATTAATAAGCGAATCTATCATTTTGGAATTACGATTTCTATTTCTGACGCTTACGATAGAACACTATATGATAATTACTTTTCCGTGTATAAAGTTATCCAGAGAAAGAGAATAAAAGCCGATAAAACATCCTATGAACCTATATTCCTTAGCAGCCCTAAAGCTATTTTTATTTCCAAGGAAAATAACTTATATCATTATTCTAGAGATACCTTAGCCGTGAATGGAAATCATATCCAATTCATAGACCATGAACAATTTAATATCCCTAAGTCTAACATTGAAAATTGCAAAGCATGTGCTTTCCGATTGACCTGCTTGGATCAACGAGAAGTGTATCAAATAGAGGGTAACTATCGTTATGACTCCATTTGTCAGCGTGAAGTAGACTATTAGTTTCAACATTAGAATTATCTTTATCGTATAAATATGCCTGTAAAATTCCCATTCTATAAACAGTTAGATACAATGGACTGTGGTCCAACTTGTCTTAAAATGATTGCTCAATCAGACGGCAAATCACTGCCCTTGCAATATTTACGAGAGAAGTGTTATATTACAAGAGAAGGTGTTTCTTTATTGGGAATTACGGAAGCTGCTGAGAGCATTGGTTATCGTACCATTGCTGTCAAAATAACTTATGAACAAGAAGGCGAAATACCTGGGCTGTTGCAGTTTCCATTGCCCTGTATTGCCTATTGGGAGCAGCGACATTTTGTTGTTGTCTATAAAATCTCTAAGACGCATGTTTGGGTAGCTGACCCAGCAGAAGGGAAGATAAAATTAAAACGTTCTTTTTTTGAAAAAGGATGGCTTAACAACGGGCAAAAAGGGATTGCACTTGGCTTAGAAGCAACCCCTGCTTTTTATCAAGAAGAGGGGCTACAAGAAGACCGTTCTAAGTGGAGGTATCTTTTGGGGTACCTTAAGCCGTATAAGCAATTGATTTTTCAATTTGTATTGGGAATGATGGTTGGCTTAATTTTTCAGTTGATGCTTCCCTTTCTGACACAATCGCTGATTGATGTTGGGGTAAATAATCAAAATATAGGTTTTGTTTGGTTGATCTTGATTGCTCAATTGGTCTTGTCGGTTAGTCAAGTTTTTGTACAGTTTATTCAATCTTGGATTGCGCTTAATATCGGACGACGAGTCAATGTAAATCTTATTGCTGATTTTTTGGCAAAAATGATGCAATTGCCCTTGGGCTTTTTTGACACTAAAAATATAGGTGATTTATACCAGAGAATTAGTGATAATCATCGAGTAGAATCCTTTTTGACAGGATCTATTTTAAACATGCTGTTCTCTATTGTTACCGTTATGGTTTTTTCTGTCATTCTATTTATGTACAATAGGCTTATATTTGTTGTCTTTTTTGCATTCTCTACCCTCTATTTATTGTGGATTTGGGGATTTTTAAAATGGCGAAAGGAATTGGACTATATGGCGTTTCAACAGTCATCTGAAAATCAACAAACCTTGTATGAAATTATCAATGGCGTTCAAGAGATAAAACTACAAGGAAGTGAGCGGAAAAGACGTTGGAAATGGGTTGAAATCCAAGCTAAACTATTTAGTGTTCAAACCAAATCGTTAGCCTTGCGCCAATATCAAGAGTTTGGAGGATTGTTGTTTTCTAGACTTAAGGATATTCTAATTTCGTTTATTGCTGCTAGTGCTGTTATTAACGGAGAAATGACCTTGGGGATGATGGTTGCTGTCCAGTATATTGTAGGACAATTGAATGCCCCCTTCCAACAATTTATAGGTTTTGTATACTCTGCACAAGATGCTAAAATTAGTTTGGAAAGAATGGGCGAAATCACATCTCAAGAAGATGAAAATGCATCAAATATTAAGCTCATTAAGCAATTGCCTGATCAGATTAATCTAGAATTAGAGAATTTATCCTTTGGATACACCCCCATTTCAAACCCCATATTACAAAATATCAACTTAACCATTCCCAAAGGCAAAACAACCGCAATTGTGGGAGCAAGTGGAAGTGGAAAAACAACTTTATTGAAACTATTACTTGGTTTTTACGAACCCTTAAAAGGGAAAATATTAGTTGGAAAAAATCCATTGTCATCTATTGATAAACGATACTGGAGAAGTTTATGTGGCACGGTAATGCAAGATGGATTTATTTTTTCGGACACTATTGCACATAATATAGCAGAGAGTGATACTTCTATTGATTATCAAAAACTACATCATGCGATTGAAGTTGCTAACATTGGAGATTTAATAGAGACCCTTCCTTTAGGTTATAATACAGTGATTGGTGCACAAGGAAATGGTATTTCTCAAGGGCAAAAACAACGTATTTTAATTGCTAGAGCTGTGTACAAAAATCCTGATGTGCTGTTCTTGGATGAGGCAACAAATGCGTTAGACGCTACCAATGAGCGCAAAATTGTAGAAAGTTTAAATCACTTTTTAACCTCTAAAACAGTTGTTGTTGTTGCCCATCGTTTGAGTACGATTATAAATGCAGATCAAATTGTAGTGCTAGATAATGGAAAAATTGTTGAACAAGGAACTCATTCAACCCTTTTAAATAAAAAGGGAGAATATTATAGATTGGTTCAGAATCAGCTTGATGTTGAACAAGTTGGAGCAAATGTAGGATAAATATGCCAGAGAACACATCATCATCAGAATTTGTATTAGTAGAACAAGCCATGGGAAATCCCCCTGGTTGGTTAACCTATTGGGGAATTACAGTAATTGCCGTTTTTCTTATTGTTGTTTTAGGCATAACTGCTACCATCCATTATCCTGATGTTTTAAATGCTGAGGCAACTACTTATATTGATCACCCTCCTGTTGATGTATATACACAAAGAGGGGGAACGGTACATGCATTGTTAGTTCAGGAGAATGACACGGTTCAATATAACATCCCACTTCTTGTCCTTGAATCGACAGCGGATTGGAATGCTGTTTTACAATTGGATACCCTACTACAACAAACCAATCAATCAATCGTTAATACAGAGCTGTTGTCTAAGGAATTGGGCGAATTAAACACACTCTACCATGAACTTTCACTCCTTGATTTACAAATAAAAGATGCCAATAAGAGTGATATTACAGATGAAAAAATAAGCGCAATTCGCAAAGAAATTAGCCAAAATAAAATTCTTAATACTTCTTTAAAAAAGCAAAAAGAAGTGTTTGAAAAAGAATTAAAAAATATTGAAAAAGATCTCGATCGTTATAAAACATTGGTCGCTAATGGCTCCATCAGCCAGTCTGAATTTGAACAAAAAGAGAACAACTATTTGCAAGGTGAACGAGAACTTCACAGAATGGAGGCTGCTATTATTTCTAATCGTATAAGAACACAGCAATTAGAAGTCCAGATTCCTGAATCAAAAAAACAACGTCACGACCTTTTCTTTTCTTTAAAAAAGACATTTGCACAAAAAAAGGAGGCGTTAAGAACCGCTGTTGAACAATGGAAAGAAAAATATATTATATATGCTCCTTCTACGGGAACAATTGTTATGAATAATGCCGTTCAAGAAGGGAGTCAAGTGACCAATGCAACACCTTTTATAACAATAATTCCATTAATACAAGAAAAAGAATCATTTCTAAAAGCAACCATGGAAGCTCGAGGTATTGGTAAGATTTCGCTTGGTCAAAAAGCCATGGTCTATTTCAATAATTATCCTTCTACAGAATATGGAACACTAGATGCTGTCGTCTATAAAGTTGCTCGAATTCCTACAGAAGATAAATATGAAATCATTCTAAAACTTCCACAAAATTGGACCACGAACTATGGGTTTTCCATTCCAAAGCAGCAAAAAATGGGCGCTGTTGTTGCTGTTAGAACGAAAGAATACACCTTACTAGAACGTATTTTTGCTGGATTATTAGATGTTTTAAAAAATTAAACCAATAAGGGGAAGCAAAACGGAATAAAAATAATGGTGCTCCTATTAAATTATGTAGCTACTAGCATGAGAGAGCTTGTGCTATTCAAGCACAAAAGCATAGAAAAAACGTGAACGTAAGTCCTGACAGGCTGTATGTACCGTAAGTATGAACAAAACATACCCGCCAAGGGCAAACAGCCTGTGGCTATTTGGTGTAGAGAACACTTGTGATGGAGTGGCACGGTGCTAGCTAGGAAAGCAGCAGAGCTGCGATAGGTAGCTACATAAAAAAGCCCCTTGGGATCATCTCCAAGAGGCTTTTTCTATGCAAGTATTTTGCTACAACTTTTTATTTCAAACAGAAAAAATACGCTGCCTGACAGCTCCTAAAAGGTACACATACTAGGGCGGTGGAGTGCTTATAACGTAGCGAGTAGCGAGGCTATAAGGACGAGAACCGCTATGTAACCGAACATGCAAAACCTAGAATCATGACAGAACGCAGCGACTAGCGCAATGGTAGCTTCTCAGCTACTGGCGCAATACTAGATCGCTACTCTCTCGGTGGAATACCTTAGTCTTGTTGAGGAAGAAGATCTTCTTTAGTTAAATTTTTTAGTTCTTCCAATCTATACTTAGCCAAAGTTCTATAACTAAAATTGCAAAATGGTATTCTAACTCTATGGATAGATATTATTTCTGTTGTATCAGGAAGGGGTAATATATCTAACTCCAATGATTCCAAATTTACAATATATTCAAGTGCTTTTTTATTTGTTACAGCATTAATTATTTTAACTCTAAAAGAAGTTTGATGCCTCATACTTGGCCATAAACCATGACAATCATAATCAAAATAAGGATTCATTAAAAAAGCTGGTTTCTTTTTTAATTCAAGAAGCTTATTAATAGAATCTGCTCGAATAAATATAAACTCTTCTTCTATATTAACGTTAAAACTATCTTCATTAAATAATATATTATTTCTTGTAAAGCATGAAGAGAAGACAACTAATAAAAAAAAAAATACAATCCTTATTTTATCCATTTTATTTTATTTTTTAACTCCTAAATCTACAGATTTCCCCCTGTAAGTAGCTCTCTTTTTTCCATTTGCATACTCTAGACCTTTTCCATTCCTACTATTTTTCAGTTCTTTATCAGCATAATTATTTGCATCTATCTCTGCATCTGGTTTTCCAGTCTGATCTTTAGCCATTAACTCTTCTCTTCTCTCAAATATAGCGTTTAGAGCTTTATTTATTACCTGCCCAACACCTATTTCATATTTATTCTGAGCTTTTTTCATATCTTCCTCTGATTTAAATTTTTGAGGAAGACCTGCCTTTATATCGTTTTCAGCATTGGTAATAACTTCATCTATAAATCCACTATATTTTTTACCATTATACTCTATTGTTATCTTAGAATTATAAGCCCGTTTCCATTGCTCCACATGCCCTTCTTCATGTGCTAAGACTTCTTCTGATAACCCTGGATTACTCCCATTCAAATCACACATTGTACATGATGGATTTAACCCAGCATTTATTCTAACTTCAATGTAAACTTTAACATCAAATTTATTCTTTTTTTTATTATAATTTATTGAAAAAAATCTTTTCTCCCCTGATTTAGGATGAGGTTTCAAAGTCCTTCCAGACACATCATGTCTCGTATTCCCAAAATCATGAATATCTCTAGGAGCAGTATTATTAGGTAAAGGGGCATAATCATAAAAAATTTTTGTTTTTATTTGAGGCTCTAAGCCATCAAGATCGACAGCCCAAATAGGCTTATTCCCTGCAAATTGATACGGAGTATAAAACGGGTATGCTTGACTCAAAGGATCAACAGACAAAAACTTCCCAATAGCAGGATTATAAAGACGGAAGCCATAGTCTTGGATCAATTGGTCTCCCCAATGGCGGTCATTTTCTTTCCCATTAAAGCCAAAGCGATAGTTTTGCGAGTTGAACGATCTACCAGGCATTTCCCAGCCAAATGGATAATAGTCCTGAGCCGATTGCACTTGTGCTTTATAAGCTTCCGCTGTAGTTTGACCGATAGTCGTCACCTCACCTAGCTTTTGATCACTCACTGTCACTAATACATTCCCTAAATGATTACTAATTTCGTAAAACTTGTTTCCACGAGTTGCATTTCCTGCCTGATCTACTCCAAGTATTGTTCCTAAAGTTGAATTCATCAATTCAGGTGCTGTAATACTAGGTACATTGAATGGCATTAAAGATACATCATATTGATGAATTCCCAAACGACTTGAGCCGTAAATCGGCGTTTCCTCTAATTTTTTAGTATTATTTTCTACGATATACGTTCCCATAATATTCCCACTAGCATCTCTAACATAAAAAGTTGTTTGAGTTGGACTAGTTCCTCCCTTAGGAGTAACGGATTTACCTAAACGATTGCCGCCAACATCATAGGTATAGATAATATCGTAATTGGCATTGTCTACAGAAGAAACTTTATTTTGTAAATTCCATTCAATGGTATTATTTCCATCCGTTTTTAAATTCCCAATTTCATCATAAGTATAAGAGGCAGCTCCTACATCATTGATTCCTGCAGTAACCGCAGAAGGATCTGTAATAGATTCTAATCTATTTTTTAAATTTCCACTACCATAATGGTACGTTAAAGCATCAATATGTTTCGAAGTACTCGTACTATTCTCTAGCGTATGACGATCAAGGGTTTGAAGATTACCATTTCCATCATAAGTATACTCCGTCCGATAGGCATTACTCAAACCATTTTTATTCCAGCCGTTAACATAAGCATAAGATTCTGAATTCGTGATACGATGCAAGGCATCATATTGATAAACCATTGCCTGTGTTGCATGGGTCAAAGGATTCGCTTGCGCTAGTTGTGGAATATGGCTAATCATAAAAGCAATATTTCCATTGTAGAGCCCCTTAGTTGCATTCGTTCCTTTTATATCATTATTAAATGCCGCTGTATTAGAATGATCGAATATGCCTAGATTAGTTCCTGTACCAATAGGTTGATAATCTGCCCTATGATAACCTAAAGAATAAGCTGCTTCATCCTTCCCAAACCATTTATTGGCAATTGAAGGAATGGTATTCCCAGTTGCAATGCCAGTTGCCACAAAACCATCTAGCCCCATATCACTTTCACTCGTTGTATTGTTAACGCCCTTAATCCATCCTTGAAGGTTATATACATAGTCTAATCCTTGTACCTTATCTTGCCCCAACTCTACCCTTGCTAAAGGACCATGCGCATAATAAAAATATTTGGCATCTAAGTCCCAGATATAGCCATTCTTACTGGTCTGGGTATGTGTTAATCGATTGTCGGCATCATAGGTATATCGATGAAAGAATTGGTCTTTTGTCCCTTTCATAAAGGCAACTTCTTTTACATTCCCCGTGATTAGATCATAATCGTAGGCGATTTCTGAAGCTCCTAAACCGCTAATTTGGTGGTGTAATCGTTTTACATTCCCATGTACATCATAATCATAATAAGTAGCAATATGATCGTTATAGGTTCTAGCGACTCGCCCTCTTAAATTATCTTGACTAATTGGGCTAAAGCTTGCTTCTTCGTATTCTGTAATGATCCGTTCGTGTACTCCTGCTAAGGTTGCTTCAGGGAAGGTCGATTTATTTAGATCCCAAGCACTAAGCACTCCATGACCATCTAAACGCCCAACTTCAACCGTTCTTCCTTGCGCATCAAATTTAGTATAAGCATATTGCCCTCCTGCTGCTAGTTGTCTAGCATTTTGAGAGAAGCGCAAACGTTGCGCATAATCGTACCAAAACTCCGTCATTCCGCCATCTGGAGAGGTCTGCTTGACCACTTGCCCTAACGTATTATAGGCATAGGTTGTTGTCATTTCATAATCATGACTAGGATCTGTTCCGTCCCAAGTCCCTCTCGTAGAACCTGCTGTTGTCCCATCAAAGTGATTGGTTGGCAATGGAACTACGGCAGCAGGTGGAATGGTTTGAATCAAATTTCCTGCTTGATCGTAATAATACAAGGTGTAATGATGCTCTGTTGTGGTATATTCTGTGGTCATGCTTTCTGTGAATGCCATACAGGATTCTCCACTGGTCAGTATTTTTAATTTCTTTTCTAAATATTTATCATAGGCACTTTCTGCCTTTCGGGTTAATTCAGCTCGTTGCTGTTCTTCACATTGTATTCTGACGGTGTCTAAGTTGATGGTTAATTGGTTCTTTTTTAGTCCCCATCCTCCTTTACAACTAGTACAATTAGTAGACACATTTCCTAATTCACCGAAACTAGTTATGATTTTAACTTCTGCATCAATCTGCTGTGTTCCCCCGATAGAACTCGCTACCATATCAGAACAACTAATCGTTTGATTTACAGCACTAGAAACTAGATATAAAGGAGGATTCCATGTGCAATTTTCTTTAACTGTAAGATTTATTGTATTAGTTGTACTATTATAATTTCCTATACTTTGTATTGTTAATGGATCTATTGCTGCCCCTGTTTGAATATCCTTCAATGAAAAAGTCATCGTAGAGAATGAGGAAGGAGTAGCAGTCTTGAATTTTATATAATAATTATGCTGTTTTATCTCTTCACAAAGATATTGAAGAACAAAACTAGAGCTCTCAAAATAGCCTAAATCAACATTAGTATAATCATTGCAATTAGGAGCAGATTGTGTTGGCAATACATATCTAAAATAGTAACTTAATATATTGGGTGATGGCATATAAAAGTTATTAGAACTAGGGCAACTAGCATTAATATCTGTATATTTAGTTGGAAAAATACTACTTTGTCTTAGTAAATCAAAAGCACATATAATATCGTCTTTACACATAGGTTCTAGTTCTTCTCCTCCAGAAGAATAAACACTACTCCACTCATAAACATCTGTCTTATGAGCAAAAACAACATCTACCTCAGCAGGCAAACGATTATTAACTAGATCATTACCGCAATAAGATGGCACATGATTCATCAACCAATCCAAGCGGTTTTGTGCATTGGCTAAATCCTGATTAAAAGTAGGTAAATTAGGATCTAAAGCATAAGTAGAAGAAGTAGAGTCTAAATATTCTTCAAAAAGATAGCCCATTGGATTATCTCCATCTGCTCCACAATGCCCTTTACAAAAATCTGTAAACTCTTTCACTAGGTGTATATAATTTAGCGAATTTGTTTCCTCCAAATCTGGGCACAATTGGTTGACCCAACGTCGAGCATTGCCTTCACAAATAGCCGTACAATTATCTTGGTTTACATTAGCTCCTACTGCTTGTACATCTGTCAAATCAGAAGGATCACCTCCTCCATTGTCATCCATAAAATCCTGCGTATCATCCGCACTAATAATAGGCTCACAGGTTGTTGTTCCTGTATAAGGGAAACCAGTATTACACCCCGTAGTATGGTCAATAAGGTGCTGTTGCAATTTCGCTTTTTCAGCCGCATAAATACCTCTAAAAAACATCCACTTATCTTCGTCAGACAAAGGAGTTATATCAGGAGAATTAATGGTCGTACTATGATTAGTAGAGACATATTGCGCAGGATCTCCCAAGATGTTATTAATATAACAAATCACATCTGAACAACCACTACCACAACCGTTTACCCCTGTAGGATGAGGAGGATTATTGGTATAATTATCGGTACAATAATTGGACAAACGGCTAGACATATCCGTAGAGTAATTGGGATAAGCTACAAAAAACGGATCCATGGCTATAATTGAGGCAAACTGCTCTGTAGTTACCGTTTGTGGAGTCTGCAAATTAGCTCCAAAACTAACGGCATCTGCCCAAGTTTTTTGGCTCGCTAGTTCAAAATCAAAACGACGACTTTTTAAGGCAACCTCACTGATACAAGCAACTTCGTACGCACAGTATTCGGGGTGTTTTGATATAATATCTGGATGATCTACAAAATGATCTTGCCAATTATTTTGATCTTGAATAAAGGTAGTAAAGTCACTTCTGCTGCTAAAGGTTTCAGTAACCACATGACCATTAGCATCATAACGTTCTAACGAAAGTTGGTTGCTATTATCGTAAACATGTTCCCAAAATCCCAATTCAGTATATAAGCAACCTTGTGATCCTGTTGTAGGATCTCCTGCAGGAGCGATTTGCTGTTTCATCAATTCCAACTTAGCATGGCATTCTGTTTTTAAAGAAGCAGCCAAGCTCTCTATCCTACGCAAATCATCGCAATCAGGGTAAGTACTTGTATTCAACAAATAATATTGTACTCGATCAAAGTAGATTTGGTACTCAGGATCTGTAATTTTTGCATCTGCATAACCTGGATATTCGGCACTAGCAATTTGTTCACAAAGCCTTAGTCGAATTGCATCATTACAATATTCACATTCATTGGGATCCCAATTATCAACAACATATTGATCGATAAACGTTTGCTTATCGGCTAACACTCCACTATTTTCTAGGTGAGTAATTAATTGATTGGGATCAGGCTCTACCACCTTTACGATTTTTTTAAGCTGATAACTCCCGACATTTTGTAAGACTGCTTCAAAATCCACTTCGACCGTAGGAATTGGCACGCAGGTATTGTCATACAAACTATTATAATGCACGACAATTTCCCCATTAATGACTTGCGTTGTAATTCCATTGTAAAGTGGAGAGGTATTGCCTCCTCCAGTATTCGTTGGAGCAATCAAGCTTAGAGGAATTGCATTTCCACCTTCGTCAATTAAACTAATATTTACTTCGTATTCACAACCAATACAAATCGATGTCGTAGCTCCTGGCATATAGATCCCATCCCCTGTTAGCGTATAAGAGAATTTATCCGTTCTAGGTGCTTCATCGCAAAAAATAGCATGAGACAATACGCTAGTCTTAGCCGTTCTATCCACTACATTTTTTCCCATAATAGAAGAAGCAATCGTATTGGTATTCCCCTGCTCACTTGTTAATGTGTTAACATTATCAGGACTTTTTCCTGCCAAAGCCGTTGCAATCGTTTGCCCTGCTTGATCGATATAACTAACCGAAATTTGGCCATTCGCATCTACCACATAATTTTTGCGGTAATGCTTTTCATCTCCCACGTTCTTTCCGAATAACCTTCTTAATTCACTATGATTAGGATTTGCATAATAATATTTTGTTTCATGATTGGAACCCAATTGATAAAAAGCACCTACGCCAGACTGTCTAGCAACTCGTCCTGTTGCATCATTTAGAAATTTCACCTGCGTAATGGGAAAATCTTCTGCATCTGGAATATAATCTCTATGGATGTGATTATTAAAGGGATTTTCTGCGCTATAATAAATAGCACTGACATGCTTTTTACCCTGAGCATCTACTTTAGATAATGCGTCTGCATGATCTATTTTATCAAAATCCTTATACGTGTAATCAATGGCTGCGGTTGAAATCAGTCCGCCTTCTGCTCTTGTTGGGTCATCCGTTCCTGCACCAAATTGCAGGGGATTTTTTCCAATTAAACTTTTAACGGGAACAGGCAACGTAGATAAAGAAGGACGCCCTTCAGCATCATAGATATTTTCTGCTACAATCGTCAAATCATCGCTACTTAAATTCGTTAAGGTTTGTCTCCCTCTCATTCCCTCATCAAAGTATTGCACCACTTGTTTGCTCTTAGCATCTTCTGCAAAACTTCGCTGTACTTGCCAAATTCTATCGGATTCAAATCCATGAAAAAGGAGAATAACAAAACTATTGGTATTAGGATCTACCCCTTGCACCCACGGACCATATTTTAAATGGTTATAATCTCCATTAACACCACGAATATAACGCCCAACAGGACGAACCCTAACATAAACCAATCCCTCAGGATAAAACAAATCAAATTGATACGAATTGGATTTCGTTTCGATACCAACCGCCTTTTCAAAAACAGTTTCTAAATCTGTTGAAGCTAAATTAGAAGTCGTGGTATTGTGTTGCGCATCCCAATACACCCACTCTACCTCATAATACTCTGCTCCATCCACAACCTGCCAAGATATTTCAGCCTGATTATTAGCAAAGCTAACCAAACTCATCTCGTTTTTGGTAATGGGATCTGCATCATCTAGATAATCATACCGTTCTACCTTCAGTCTTAATTCCAAATGAATATCATCTGGAACATTACCAACAGGAGTTATGGTTCTAATTTTTAGCTGTACATCCCCCACTACGCTTTCATGGATTCCTATAGCTTCATAAATTCCCTCTGTGTTATTGTGTTCAATAAACAAAGTTCCTTGTTTTACAATGCCTTGCATCAAAACAGGATCATTGTACAATAAATCATATTCTATTTCATAAGACCAAACATTGCCTGCAATATCTGTTTTTTGGTTTCTATTATAAACCAATGCTGGCACAGCCGTATATCTTCGTACATAATCTACTCCTTCTCCTGGATCTCCATACCTGGGATCTACCACATGAATTACTTTAGAGACGGCCAAGTCCACCTTATTTTTCATTCCAGTGTAGACAATATCTTTAGCATGGGTTGGTAGCCCTATACCTATTATCAACAGCACAATGATAAATCGAATGGGAGCTATTAAGGTTTTCATACTTGTGTTATATTTATTGATCGTTTGTTCTTTAGCTCATGGTTTACACTATCAACAAACGGATTATTTATTAGAGATCAAACTTAATTAGTTAGCACTTCGAACAGCATAATTGCTGTACTTCCCAACTCCTTTAAACTGGTTGCCGACTTGGGTTATAAATCGTTTTTCAGAAAAATTAGAGGCAGCAAAAGAAGGATTGGTGTCAATTTTTTTCATTTTCAACTCTGTATAAATTTCTTTATCGACCAATTCTGGATTGTAATAATATCGAACCAAACGCATGAAACCTGTCGAAATCTCAAATGAGATTTCGACTTTGCTCATCTGTATATTTTTATTTTCTAAAACATAATTTTTATGTTGCTTGGCAGTTCCCTGATACACAACGGAGGGGTATCGTTTTAATATATCCGCCGTTGCAGGAATGTGTTGTTTCGCTAAATTTTCTGCTTTTTCAGCCGTCCATTTATCATAAATGATTGTTTTACTTACCTCGTCAATCATCAAAATATATTTGGTATTAATCAACATGATTGCCTCATCCATTTTATAAAGATACAAGGCTCCTTTTTTCTGAATGATGGTATTTTGTTGCTTTTCCATTTTCTGATCTTGCCAAATACTATTCTCCATTTCCAAATACAAATCATCAACGCCCTGATAAGCCGCTTCCATTTTTGCCATGTCCTCTTCAAAAGATTGAGCAATTGTCAATCCAGAGAAAACAACGAAGAATAAGATGGTAGATAATAATTTATTCATAAGACTATTGATTGTGCGATTTTACATAACTTCTAGATTCTTGAATGGTTTTTATACCACGCTCTGTTTCTCGTTTAACTAAGATTAAGCTGCCATCTTCATCGTATACATAAAAAGTAGCATAGTTATTATTATCCAAAGTCGCCTTTAGACGATAATTTACTGGATTATAAACATAGGATTGCATATTGGCATCCGCAGGATATATCCGTACATCATCTACGTACATCATTCTAGCCCCTGCATTATCTAAGATAGATAAATCGTTATTACCAGTATACGTAAATTTGCCTTCTACACGCTGCCAGCCCTCTATGATTGCCCCTTTAGGCTTCATTAACGTCCCCCCCATTCGGATTTCCAACTGCCCATCATCATAGCTGTGTTTTACGGTTGAATTCCCTCCAAAAGTAGACGCTACATTAATCCAAGCACTAAACATATAGGCTTTTCCTGTTTGTAGATGCAGCGTATTTTGAGGAAATTGCAACAAATCATTGGCTCCCATCACTAATTTCAAGCTATACTTTCCAGTATGTGCTTTTTCTGTAGAAAACTGTGCTTTGGAGTTACTCGGTAATACCGTATTAACTGCTGCTAAATCTTGCTCATAAATTAAGGTAGCATCACCAGCCCACCAGCCAGCACCTAAATTAAATCTACTAGGAATAGTTACGCCATAAACTGTAAATTTCCCCTTGGTAGTTTCATCCAATACAGGTGCTAAACCTGGTATTTGAAAAGGACCACTTGCACCTAAATCAACTTCATGTTCTCGAATTTCGGTAGTAGTAGGAATTTTAATTTTGCTTGTTCCATTTGTCAAGCTCAAACTAATTCCAGATAAATTTAGATTCCCCAATGGGTCATAAGGTTTATGAAGTAGAATATAAGCTGTATTTCCGCTCGCTGATAGCTTAGTTGGGTAACACAAACGATAGTTTTCCTGACGTTTAATCGTTGAAGTAGCACAGTTGGTAAAAGGCAGAAAATCTAAATTTCCATTGTTATAATGTCCTGCCGCTGCCAAATTGTGGATACTTCCTGTTACTCCAGGTTCTTCAAATCCTTCATAGCCCATTTCATAATATCGAGTATTGACTCCCTTTGCTACCACTATATTATTATTATAGCCATAGACTTCTGCTTGATGATTGCCCAAGATATCTCGTGCCTCTACTGCTGCTCCATTTAAGTTATATTTGGTTACATCTTCTGTTCGAACCCAATTATGGTTACAGTATTCAAAAAATGGATCGGTCCAATTAAACAAAGGAACTTGGTCAACTGTTCCTGATTTTTTGATGTCTACATCATTCAAATTGGTATTCGCATTTGGATGATAGGTAACAAAATCTCGATTATCAATGTACGCATAAGTACTCTTCGCTCTCCATACTCCTTTTTCTCCTTTGGTATAAGGATTTTGCCAAGGATTTTTAGCAGCACAATGATCGTAATCCTCTACGTTCCATTCGTCTGAATAAGCACTTGCTGAAGCAGACAAAACTTGATCTATTTCTTTGTACTGGATTGTCTGAGGATCTGACTCAACTAGATTTGGTTTATAATAATCTCCACATTTTAATTCTACATAAATAATTCCTTCATAATATGCTCCATTATTTTTTTCTGTTAATATTTCAGACGTAGGGTCGTTAGAATTTTGATAAAAATCTGTTGGAACCTTACTGCCATCAATCTTAAAAGAAAAGAGACGATTGTGCACTCCTCCCATGCATGGACCTTTATGGGATAAAGCTTCCAAGTCATACATATTTTCATATAAAGTAGCCTGATCTGATACCCCTAACACAGGTGTTGGGTTACCTCCCGTAATACCTAAATGATCTTGAAAGAAATTATTATTGACAAAAATGTTAAGACCTCCCTCCTCTATATTATCATAAGGCACACCTGAAGTCATATTATACCGTTTTATATACCAATTAAATGGAATAATTTCCTCCATTCCCCCTTGATAAAACACTAATACAATATTTGTAGTAGGCTTCGAATTTCCATACATACTGATAATATTGGTTCCCTTTATAATTCGAAATGCTGGTCTAGCACTCAAATCAACTGTTCCATCCAACAATAAAGCATCCTTTGCCCAACGAATTTGTTGCATTGTCAATGGTATATCTTTATATACAAAAGAACTTGTTGACGGTGCACAATTAGGACACTTATAATTAGGGTAAGGTAAATAATCATTTATTGTTAGTCCTTGATAAGCAGTAAGTCCAGACCTAACTAAATCCATATAAGCATCAAAATCAGCATAATATTCTCCATCTTTTACCTCTTGAAAGTCTATAAATTTAGTAGTACAAGTATTTTCTCTACGTCCTGTCATTGGATTTGAGCTAACATTATCCTCTCTATGATCGACCGTACTATACTGAGCAATCGAAGCAGACAACATATTTTTATTGCCCGAACGAACCGTATTAAAGCTAAGTAGACTACTCGTATTTCCACCTAGAGGATTAAATGTTGTCACATTCTCTAAACTGAAAAGGTTATTTCCTAAATAGACTGCCCTACTTTTGGCCGTTTGATTATTTAGTTCATCATATACAATATACTCATCACCAGGGATCAATTCATCAATAACATTACTAGGTGACACCCCTTGAAAAACAAATTCATTTGGATGAGCAGTTGCTGTCAAGGTACCGTTAAATTTCATCCCAACATTATCCGCAGCCATTCCCAAAGTACTGTGTGCCAAATAAGCAGGAGCAGTATAGTTGTAGATACCTCCCCCCATCTGATTGTGGGTATATTTTAAGATGGGCTGCCCAGTATATTTATCAAAAACTTCATTATAGGTTGTGATGTGCGACTGCCCATCATAAGCATGCATTTTGGTCATAATTCCTCGCTTATTAATCACCTTATTGGTCACGGCTAAACGAGTTCTATTTCCATTGAGATTAAATTGAGGCCAAGGAAAAGGAACAGGATAAATAAGCGTAACATCAATATTCACTGCCACCCCTCCAGAAGTAGAGACAGAAGTCGATTCTCGCCCATCCATTACAAAATCATAATCCACCCCAACCAAACGAGGTTCAACTTTAGCATCTAAATTTCCTGGACTCGTATCATTGGGATCATCCGCAATCAAAACATCCACTTCATTATCCAAGACCCTAACCGTTTTAAACGCCCCTCGATCCTTGATGTATTTGGTCTTTGATTTATACTCATAAGACACCTCTGTTAACGGCTTATCCAAGACCTTTCCTGTGTTATCTTGTGCATAAGTCTTTTGACCTTTCATTTGACCATGCATGTTGTTTAGCTCTATGCTATACCCTTGTGTTCCCGTATACTCATCACGACGTGTCAAGACCAAGAAGCTCATCATCATAGACAACCAAGGGTCTGTTTCTGTATCCTCCAAATCTGTTTTGTCAGTAACCACAGGAAAATCTTTAGCCGTATAAAATTCATGTACCGTTTGTCCTGTTGTTCCAAAACCATCGGGCAAATTATTATTTGCTAAAAAAGTAGCCCTATCTGTTGATTTGGATGCCCGTAAAGCATAATCAGAAGCAAGACTTCTTACCGTTACCTGGCTATAGCCAACACCGCTTCCTGGGTACAAGCCTTCATTCAATGGATATTCATAAATATGCACATCCTTGACCATACCGCTTTGAATTTCTTCATGAATATCCGCATATTTTAATGCACAGGCATCATAACCGATAGTCGTTTCATTTTCCATGACACCGCTACTGTAAACCGTGCCATCCGCATCCGTTTTGGTATAGTCATATACAACTCCCAAGGTATTGGTTAAATTGGCTTCTGGTGCCCAATTATCTTCCATGGTGATTTGCTTTACTCTCGCTCCTCCACCATATTTAATTTTATCAGGAGTATTTAATTTGATAAAAGACTGAGAAACATCAACCGACTGCCCAAAACCTCTATCTTTTACAAAACCATAATAACCACTAAAAATAGCCCCCAAACCTGCTCCAAATCCAGCCATTTGAGGTACTGCATTTTCAGGATCAGGAATTTGGTTAATCTGAAACATTCTATCTGGTAGATTATCTTTTAAGAAATCCCAATTTGCCATCAACATAGGATGATAATGATCTCCCTTTACCTGTTTTCTAGCCGTCCTTAAGGTAATATATGCCTCCGTATAAGCACCATTCGCATCCGTAGGGCTTTTGTTGGTATCAAAGTCTATAATAGGATTTCCATTACCATCGTTTTCTATTTCAGCATAACCTGTTACATATTCGTTGGTTACATCTGTTGCTGTCTTAAGGTTCGATCGTATTTTGAAATAAACCTGCCTAAAAGAAGCCCCTTCCCCATCCTTTCTTTTCACTAAGGGCAAATCCTCAATGTATTTTTTCAGCTCCTCCTTTTCCGTAGGTAAAAGAGGATGCTCTAACTTAAAGTAGACCCGTCTTTCATCTTGTCCTAGATTAGCATCATTAGAAAGAAAGCCTCCTTGATCGGGATTTTCATTTGCATCATTTGTTATTCCTAAGGCAAAAATGGGTTGCATTTGTGTGGCTACATCATCTTGTACATAAGCATAGTCATCTCGCTCCAATTCTATATTCATGGCTGCACCAGATGGCATAATAATTTTTGACAAATGCCAAGATGCAATATCGCTATCCAATTGATCCTTAAAATTCGGATCATTAAGATCAAATTGCGTCGTATATGGATTGTGCAGATTCGCACATTCATTATTAGCAGGCAATGCTTTATAAGCACCCCAGCGATCTAGGGCATTTTCATTGTAAGCTCGATTCGAATTTTCATACTTAAATACATAAGGAGATAAAGCCCCTCTTGTATTGTTTTCGTAAGTAAACCAAACTTTTTTCAGGGTTAATTTACCATTATCTGTAGCATCTGCGTTGTTTTCGACATCAGGGCATAAGCTATAATCGTAACTAAAATGCACAATTTTTAAAGGTACTGCACTAGATAATCCCTTAGACGATATTTCCTTTTTAGTGTATAACTTAATTTTATCTAACTTATAAGAATAATCCCCTAAACCATCTCCAGTATTTTGAACATAAGCACCTGCTCCCCTAGCATCCTTTCGTTGAGAGACTTCAAAATAAGCAATATGTGTTTTAGTTTCAATGGTTGCAGGAAGATATACCTCTCTTTTCCCCCACATAAAAGAGCCCATATCGTCCACCCTTTTATTTTCAAAACCTTGTATTAAATTGACCCCAAAAAAAGGCGCTCTCCATTGGTACCCATTTGACAATTTAACATAATTTGTTTTCATCCAATACCCAACGTCACCATCAGAAGGACCAGGGATATTATCTATATCAACATAATCGCTCCCCAAAACAGAGGTTAACATATAAGAATGTGCATACTGTGGTAGCGTCTTTTCATCTATATATTTATGAGTACCATCTCTTTTATAATCAATCTCTCCATCTATATCAGCATGGGCAAACACTCGCTTGGAGCAATTGTTAACAGGATCAACACTAAAAATAGCTTCTTTTTGTTCTGTATTTTGTAATGGCAAACCATAGACCCAACGCACGCCATCTAGTCCCAATGCCGTAAAACCTGCATTTTGTTCGTTTGGTGTACGACTAAGATCTGATTTGCCTAGGTTTTGATATTCTGCTTGAGTAAGGGCAGTATTAGAAGCCGTTGTTGCATCATAATATTGAATGTCATACTCTGGCAAGACTACATTATTATTCCCATCTAATAAATCATTGTTAGAAATGTTCTGTATCGCCATGTTTCTTGGTCTCCTATCCTTTCTTTTGCTTTCTCCTGCATTGAACTTAATGATAGGTTCATAATCTGCGGTAAGCGTCCCATTCGATTCATCTACCTTTGGACCTTCTAAAATACCTCCATCAGTACCATCGTATTGATAATCCGCATTCTTTTTTAAGCGCAGTGGTTTATCTCCGCCCATATAGTCATAGGCATCCAATGGCTCTGCTGCCATTTCGCCAGCCGTTTTATAATAGACATTTTCAAAATCAGCCCCACTTTCAGCGGTTTTGAAGCCATATTTTTCGTTCTTATTGCCAAAATAACCATTGTACTTTGGCCATCTATAATTCGACTGTTCAGAATAATTAAAACTACCATCTATTCCTACTTTTAAATGAGGTCCTACTTGTCCTCCTATGGATCCACCTGCGGTACGAGCAAATAACTCAGGATCGTATACAAAACCATAATCCGAACGATGTGCCCGATACATTCCTCCGATCCCTTGTCCCACTACATTATAAATATCATAAGACAAACTTGGAGTAGCCAGAAAACGGTTGTGTCGATGGACAGCTCCATCCTTTTCTCGATTAAAATCCATTAAACTTCGGTTATCATCCAAAGCATTTTGCAGGTAATTGTATCCAAATGCTTTACTAGGCTGTGGAATTCCTGCATCCTTTACATGTTGTACCGAATAAGAACCATTAAAACCAAAAGTAGCATAAACCACCGCTGCTCCTGGTGCAAAACTAAAACTTCCTGACAAATTCCACCCTGTCCAAGGAATCTTTACCTCTGGGGTATACGCTGTTCTAGCAAAAGAGTAACTGGCACTTACGCCTCCTCCTGCTGGGTTATAACCTGTTTTTCCTTCTTGTTTTGATCCTACGACCCCTTCCTCTTTTTCATTACTAGACAATGAGTACCCCAAAGACATACTGGATAAACCTTCTCTACCATTAAAACTCAATCCAAAGTTAAAATTACTTGATACCGCATCTGTTTCCTTAGTCATTGAAAAACTAGTATTTAAACTAGCCATTGAGGTACTAGATAAGTTCAATCCTAAACTTAATTTAGGTTTATAGATTCCACTACCTTCATTACCAAAAGATCCTTTTAGACCAATAGTTGGATCTATAGAAAATCCAGCCCCTCTATAACTATTATAGGTATAATTCGTATTCAACGATAGAGATAAACCAACATGCTTAAGAATATCTGTTGCTCCATCATAACCACCAATTTCAACGCCCAACCTACTTCCCGCAACAATCGTTTCATTCTTTAACATATCTAGTTTTCTAGTCACGATTTCACCATTAAAATCATCGGGCAAACCACGCATGCTTCTAGACAAAGAACCTACATTGATGTTCCATCCTAAGCCTGTCCAAGAAGCCTCTGTATTGGCATCCGTCACCGAATTATAAAACAAATTGACAGGATAGCCCCCATCTGGTCCTGGTACTTCAAACAAAGGAATGTTGTAGTTAAAATCTCCTGAAAACAAGTTCACCATTTCTGTCGTTCCTACGGGCTGAAAGCTTTGCACTTCAGGTTGAGAAGGTCCTGAGGTTAACGCCAAGGCTGCCGCTGGAAAGGCAATTTGATTAACCATCAGAACAATAAAAAACCAAGCTACTCGCTGCATAATTTTTCGATTGGAGTTTGTGAATTGACTCATAATTTTGTGCTTACAGTTTTAGGTTTGGAATCGCTTCCAAAGCTGATGTTTTATAGTTTAGTTTTATTGGTCCTGTTTGGAAATATGGAAGATCCAATACTAGGGTTTTGTTGGCTGTTTTTGTTGCTTCCTTTTGTTCAAAACCTAGAACAAAAGTTCTATGAGCCGCAAGATCATAAGAACGCTCAAAATGATATAGTTTACAAGGCAATGTATCGGTTCCCTCTATCAGTTTTATATCTTTTTGCATGGCAAAAGATAAGTAAGACAAACGCTCCTGTTGTTGGGCATTATCATTGACTTGGTAAGTCGTAATATCTTTACCGCCAGCAGTACTTAACTTCAAGGTATAATATTGCATTCCTGCTAATTCTTTTTCTCGTTGTTTATAATCTGCTTCTGCTATATCATTGGTTCGCATTTCATTGGCGATTACATAAGCAATCGGTTTGTACAACAATTCCACCTCTAAAGGGTGGATGGTCTTTTTCCTCAGCAAACCATTTTCTGGATTATTGACCCAAGCAACATAATCTGATGGAATGAGCGTTTCATTTCCACAGCTAGACAAGAGCCCTATGGTTATAATCAAAATTATATAGTTAATTGCCTGCATATTTTGAATTGATATATTTGATAACATCTTCTGTTATATCATAATGTGCTTTTCCATACATCAACGATCCACTCCCTGCTACGCCAAAAACATAGTCATAGCCTTTTTCTGCTCCATACTCTCTAGTGTATTGAGAAATTTGTTTCCAAATTGCCTCGGTATATTCTTGGCTTTTGTATTGGTAAAAACCTTGATGCTCCTGATTCATTTGCTGATACTGCTGCAACAATATTTGTAGTCTTTGTTTTGCCCCTTCGTCCGTTTGAGCAAGTTGTTGCATCGCTTGAATTTGGAGCCCTAAGGAATCAATTTTTGCTTGCTTGCCATTCGATTCTTGTTCTAAGCGGGTCTCTAATTCCTTCCTTCCTTGAAAAGCATCAAATAGTTGTTGATTATCGACAAAAGCAGTTTTAGGGATGCTGTTATAGACTGCACCACTGATTAAGGCACAAAGCCCCAATAGTAATATAAATGGTACTATTTTTTTCATTGAAATTGAATGCGCTTATGATTTAGTTTTAAATTTTAAGATATAGGTCTCCTTTTTATTTGCCTTAAACTCTAGTGTGTAATAAGAGTCTGCTGCTAAGCCAGATACATCTAGGTCCAAATTATTATACCCATGATTAAGCACAAAGCTAGAACTGATTGGATTTTGTCGATTCCAAGGGTATATTTTATAAGCAATTGTTTCTCCTCCTGTCTCAACGCCGTATTCTTGCTTCAATCGAAACCTTAAATAATCATCTGTTAATTGGAAATAGCCTGTGTTTCCTCCTAGGATTAGTTCTGCATAACTAACAGGAACAGTACTCTTAAAAGTAGTTCTCACATCATAAACAATTCGACGTTGGCGGTCTGCTGCGTCACTAAAACCCACCATCAGATAATATTTATCGATGGCTTCTGTCAACGTTTTGGTCGCCACCAACTGATCGCCCATATAAACCTCAACTACTTTATTCCCTGTAAAACGCAGTTCTACCTCGTAACCTCCTTTGGGATAATAGACCTCTGGAATAAAATCATAACCTGCTCCTGCCCACGAAAAAGCTCGATCGGACAGTGACGCTCTACCATCTAAATGAAACATGAGTTGAAAAGGATAATCCAAGAAAAAAGTAGGCACTGGTAAAGGGCTAGTCGCTGCTTGCAATCGAATTCCAAATACAGCATTGGCATCTGCTGTATTGCTGTGTTGATTTGGAAAGTTGGGATGTTCTGCTCCTACTCTAAATTTTACACTTCCTCCTCCTTGTACCACATCAATTGGAATGGTCGGATCATAAGCATGGGTACGATAATCAGAGATGGACTGCATGGGCAAGGCTGGATCACAGGTCACACTATTGTCTACGATCTTTAAAATAGAAGCCGTGGGATCTGCCTTTTCCAAAGCCAATTTATCATAGATTTCATA
The DNA here is from genome assembly GCF_026000115.1 of Aureispira anguillae. Taxonomy (GTDB): domain Bacteria; phylum Bacteroidota; class Bacteroidia; order Chitinophagales; family Saprospiraceae; genus Aureispira; species Aureispira anguillae. Next base: position 7,382,856 of record NZ_AP026867.1, on the reverse strand, counting down.
GCTCGCTACCTTCGTCCCTCCTGTAGCATTGGTCATCGTTACCGTGTAAGTTCCTTTTTGTAAATTTGTGATTATTTGATCGGTTGCTCCTGTTGACCACTGGTAGCTATAAACATTGTTTACATAAGCCAAATCTACAGGCATCAATTCAATACTACTCGTCGCTCCATACTTATTATTGTTTGTCATAACAGTTTTAATAACAGGCATCGTTGCACAAAAAGACGACCTTAAACCATAGGCTATTCGTCGATCTAAATGTGCCATATCTTTAAACCCTACTGCTGCTACATATTCATTGGTTGAGCGTTGCTCCAAAGTTGCTGAATAAATCAAATTTTCTTCTAAGTAAACTTCAATTTGATGATTCCCTAAAAAGCGAATTTCAAACTCATCTCCATCCGTATAGTCATGCCCAGTGTAATCTCCTCCTGCTATTTTTCGCAATCCCCTTTGTCCATAGATTTTTTCGGGTATAAATCCTCCTGTTACTACTTTTAGATTCGCATCATGTACCCATAACGGTATTCTTATCGGATTTGATAAATTCTTGGTTTCAAACAACTCCAAGTAAAACTTAGGAGGAGCTGCTGGATCTGGATTGGATATCTGTTCAGGGAAATTAGGATGGGACTTTCCAAACTTGGCAAAGACACTTCCTGTTTGAGTTGCGATGTCTATTGGGGTTTTATCATAACAATGCGTCCGCTGATCGGCTAGCCCTGTGTATCCTAAACTCGGATTTACCGTGACACTATTCCCTACAATCGACAAGGTATTGTCATTGGGCTCAAATCGCTCTAAATCCCAAGGTCTATAAATAGAAACCTCTATCACCTCTACCACTACATCTTTCGTAACTGTACAACGATACGTCCCCATTCCCAAATTACTAATGGAAGAAGAACTCGCTCCTGTTTCCCACAAATAAGAATAAGTCCCTGTTTGGGTGGGAGTTAAGCTAATACTTCCTGTACTAGCACCACAATCGGTATCAACGGTACTAATACTAACCAGTTGTCCATAAGAACTACTTGCCATAAGAATGGAAAACAAAATCAATACGCTCTTTCGCATGTCGAATAAGGCATTTTTTAGCGGTGACTTTATTAAAAGGGTCTTTGCCCCATTAATTGAGTTGGTCATAGTTTTTATCATTTGATGGTACACAACTGTACATCAATCTTTGTAGAGGAAAAAAACGGAAGATGGGAAACATGGATTTCTAAGTTGCCAATCGTACAATGGGTTGTTTTCTCAAAAAGATCAGTGTATGTTCCGATAGTTCAGGTTATAACTGCTTCTAATTATATTTAGTTCCCTGCTTTGTTAAAAATTTTATATTTATATTTTCAACCTATTTTATTACAAAAATATTTGCTCCTTTAGGTGCAATATCATCTACTATCTAGTCTTAAATTCGTGGTGGGTATATTCCTTGAAGAAGGATTTTGGTGGTGTGGTTGTTCTATTTTAAGGTTTAGTGTTTATTCTCAATATATAAAAAGGAATATAGATTGTTTTTTAAATGGGTTGCTACAAAAATATGTTAAATACCTATAAAGCGCAAGTCCGTTTTTATATTTAATTGCCACTAATAAGAAAAAGTAATCACTTAATTAATACCTAAAATCGGTATTTCTTATCGGCTTTTTTGTACGACAAAGATACATCAACCTTTTTGCTGGATCAAGCTCATCAATACTTCTCTTATTATACGGTATCATTCACTCCTTAAACGGTACAAAATTATTAACCATTGGAACAACAGATTTAATACGACAAGATTTTTTATCCTTACACAAAAAAGAAGGAGGATGCCTTAAGACATCCTCCTTCTTTTTTGTAATCCGTGCTCGTTCTACGCTTCAATCACTGCTGAGAGTCCCCGATCAACTAAAGCATCTTTGATAGGTTTCAGTTCTTTTTTAGAACCCGTTTTTACAGTCGCTTTGCCTTTAAAATGAATCAAGTAACTCAATTGTTCTGCTTGTGCAGCATTATGACGGCAAACTTCTACAAAGGATTCAATTACCCAATCAAAAGTATTATGGTCGTCATTATAAACAATAATTTTAGCATGATTACCAATTAATTCTTGGAGGGCGATTTCTTCTTCTTTGTCTTGCCAAGACATGGTTAGTGTATTCTCCAACATAATTCTTCAGTTTACTTTGGTGGTGCTTAAATTAAATTAGTTGTTTTATTCTTTTAATACTCCGTTGATTATTCCCTACGGTCATGAGATAGTTTTTTAGTTTTTTAGCAAAAAACATAAAAAAACATCTTGCACCATATTGATTATCAACTTTTTGCCACTTAAAATCACAAGACACATAATGCCGATAATCAATATAGTACGATTTTTTAACGGAGTAATGATTCTTTTAATACCCTATTAAAAAATCAACAAAGTATTGATTCTATCAATTATACATTTGGGGAATATCTCTAAAAGTAGAGAGTTCTACCTAATATACAAAAATACAATTAGTTTACATAATTATAGCCAAATAAGTTCACTAAAAATCTGGAAATTTTAACGTAACTCTAGATTCTGCTTTGGGATTGGATGAAGTTGCATTTAAGCCCTCCCAATACAAAGCTCCTTTATGCTTTTGATGAAGTATTTTGGCATCTTTAAATTCGAGGAGAACGATCCCCGTATCCAAGACACACCATCCCTTTTTTTTGCTAGAGAATTTAGATAACCCAGGTCTTGCCGATTGTGTTTTCATTCCCTGTTGCCATTCTTTAAAAAATAAATCCAACGAAAAATCTAATCGAGCAGTTTCTTTGTTATAAATGAGAGGCGTAACATTATTATGGTACTCTACGGTCCAATGTGCTGCATTTAAGGTCAGCGCCATCGATTTGATCCCTAAAGCAGCCGTTTGATAGTCCTGTCCTTTTCGCCCCAGCATATAATATTTTTCTGCCGTATGGTGAAATTCATCTTTTCGCCCCCAAGGGTAATCTTTGGTTAGCGTCTTAGGAGTAGCATTTAGTTGGCTTCTATCTCCTGCTGCAATCAAATAATGTACTTTCAGGTTATAGGTTGTTTTTTGATTAAATCTAGAACACTCAAGCGATTGGCAGTTGACCACTAAAGCAACTTTGAGATAAAATCGAATTTCATTTATAGCAGGGGCATATTCCGCATCTTCTACTGTAATACGCAGGAGTTGTATTTTGTCTGCCCGCTCAACAGCCATTAAATCAAAGCCGTTAAGCATCGTAATGTACTGCTCTTTGTTTTTCATTCCTTCGGGAGCAGGCACAGCTACTTCTATTCGTTTGGTCAGTAATTGTTTTTCTTTTCCATAAAGTTTAATCGCAACCTCTCCTCCATAAAAACCAGTTGTAGGGCTCTTGATAAATGTATAATGCGAACTGTAAAAGGTACTGTCCGCCCCTAACCCCGAAGCACTAGCATGGCAGGATTCAATTTTATTATCATTTAATTCAATATAGTTCCCCAAACGATTAATTCTATGATTATACGTCCAACTATGTTCAAAACCTCGCCAAATGACTGCTTGATGAACATCTTGTTGGGCACTACAGAATTTTTGTAATAATAAACAAAATAGAAAAATTAAATTGGTCGTTATCCTCATAAGTAAATTGGGTAAGTATCAAGATTTATAGTTGTAGTTATCACAATAGTCGTTAAAAAGATACAAAATCTAATCAACAGTACTATCTTCAAAAATAGACTACTTTTTAAACACAAACAAGTCTTTATGGTATTCAAAGCGCTAAAAAAACATCTTAATGAACTTTTAATTCTCAAACACATCTCTTTTTCTAAAAAAGAAAATATTCACATTTAGACCATACTAATACAATAATGCTCAATAAGATATTTTATATTATTTATCCATGTATTGAAATGCATCAAAAAGGATCACCACCTAATAGCAATATCGTTAACTGACCACACGAGCACGACGAGTAATTTATCCAAATTGCCTATATTAAAATCACTGAAATTAGCCTATCTTTACCCCATCAAAAAACAATTAATTGTGCTCAAATAATTCTGAATCTTTGATAAATCATAAAACATGACTTTCCGAGAGTTATTCTTTTAGCAATAAATTTTAAGTCATAAGTTTGTTTGTTATTGATGTGCTACGACTTATAAACCAACAAACTTGTCAAAGAATGATATTTTTCTTGTATTTATTTAGCATTTTACATTTATAACTTATCACTATGCGTATCTTATTATTATTAACATTAACGATTACCGTCCTAACCAGCTGTTGGGATTTACAGACAGGACAAGCCATTCGAGAAGTTGCACCAGGAACATGGAGAGGAGTCTTCAAATTAGAAGATCAAGTTGTTCCCATCATGTATGAGATACGCAATTCTAACAACATTGACCAGCCTGTAGAGTTGATTTTCAAGACCGCCCAACAAGAACTTAAAGCAGATCAAGTAACTATCCTTGGAGATACCTTATTTGCTGATTTTAATTCTGCGAACACCCAACTTAAAATCATTCACCAAATCGATCAAATGGATGGTTTTTTGTACGATCAATCTGGTAAAGAATACCCTATTATATTCGCTGGAGTATATGGTATTTTGCAACGTTTTCCTGATGTTAGAAAAACGCCAACCGCCAACCTAACTGGCGACTGGAAATTAATAGCAACCGTTGCACAAGATTCTACACTTGAAGGGATTTTACGAATCACAACTAAAGACAACTATGCAACCGCTACTCTTAAACTAAACCACAAAAATCAAACGATGGTTTTAGAAGGTACTGTTCAAGGCAGTAAGATTTATTTGTCAGGTTTTGATGGCAAAACCGTTTGTTGGTTAAGCGCCAACATCAAAGATTCCAAAACACTAAATCAAGGTAATCTAAAACTCAACAATAAGAATTTCTTTTGGGAGGCACAAAGCAACGCAGGTATTATACATTCTAATTAATAAAAAAGCGCTTTGCTATTTTTTACAGCAAAGCGCTTTTTATGAAAGATGGGTCTTTAATTATTTCTCAATTTAAAAGAAGCATCACGGTAACCAGGTCTCATTGGCGAAGTCTCTGTTCCATCAAAACGATTATGAATAGCAAGCAATTCTGAAGGCACAAATAAGAATACATAAGGTTGTTCTTCATAAATAATTTCTTGCACTTTAATGTATAATTCTTTGCGCACCTCTGGATCTAGGGTTACACGAATTTCATCAATAATTTTATCCGATTCAGGCGTACCAAATCCCACTCTATTGGCACCTCCCTCTTTATCTGCATCCGTATGCCAAACTTGTTTTAAATCGTCCAATCCTGGTGTTTTAACCCAAGCCAAAGCCACCATATCAAAATTGCGCTTGTCAGCATCATCCAACAAGGTAGGAAAATCTACAGGAGTTAACCGTACTTCTATTCCAACTCTTGACGCTTCATCCATCAATAGCTGACCAATATTTTTACGCACTGTATTTCCTTGGTTGTATTTATATTCTATTGACAGGCTTTCCTTTTTTCCATCAATCATTTTATCCAAAATATTATCCCCATCTTGATCTTTCCAGCCTGCCTCAGCCAATAAGCTTTTCGCTTTTTCAATATCATAAACAATTTCATCCATGTCCTTATTATAATAAGGCTTTTTAGGATTGATTGGACCATTCGTCTTGATCGCCATTCCTTCAAAAATAGATTCAATCATTTCATCTCTGTTGATTAGATGAGCGATTGCTCGACGCACTTTTTTATCTCTAAATTGAGGACGCTTCATATTAAAGCCAATATAATGATAAGCAAATTGATCGGGCGTACTCAAATCAAAGCTACTATTAAACTTAGGGTCTTCTTTTAGATCAATAAATTTAGTAGGTTGAATGCTTCTAATAATATCCAATTGTCCATCTTTTGCATTTGTTACAGCAGCCGTAAGATCAGGAATTGTCTTATAAATAATTTTTGGAGGGAAAGCTTCTAACATTTTATTTCCTGTTACTTTATCTCCCCACCATTCTTTTTTACGCTCCAATACAACTCGCTGCCCCGTAGTCCATTCTACAAATTCATAAGGACCACAACCTTCAATTTGCCCAGGTTCTCTATTGTATTTAGGTTCGTTAAAAGATTCTGCAAAACGAACAATATTAGGATCTTTCATCAAAGCATCCATTTGAGTTGGGTCGCCCAGTTGTTTTACTGTATAAGTACTCATCAAACCTTCTGGATCATAATGATATTCGGGCAATACAAAGGGTTCTTGCCCTGACGACTCCTCTGCTCTAAAATAACGCTCTTTAGAATATATCGTAAACTTTTTATTGTTATTAGGATCGATTTCTATGTGGTCGATAAATTCAAAGTAAGGTCGAATTTGTGCACTATTAACTTTAGGGTTCTTGATTGTTTTGATGGTAAACACATAATCTTCTGCTGTAACGGGAGTTCCATTGTCCCAGGTGGCATCTGGATGAATTTCGTACACCAAAGACATTCCTCCAGCGTAATCACCATCTTCTAATGCCTGAATTTCAGGACGACTTACCGCCAATTGTGGACTAAGTTTTAATGTTCCTTGATTATACACCAACAATTTACAATAAATGTTGTTTTGAATATATAGAGAATTAGCGGCACTAGATGTTAATGGATTCATACCATCTGGATCACCTATTTCATGAATGGTTAATTCAGCACTCCCTACTTTAGTTTCATCTTTGACGCCATCTACTTGCTCTGTATCAGTTGAGGCGGTCTCACAAGCAACTATTACAGATAATAAACTAACCGCAAATCCTATCTTTTTAAAGGGTTTGAAGATTTTCATAAAATTAATTCTTTTATTTGAATGAATGGAGATTGTTTTAAGTCTTAAAGCTCATAATAGGCTTTTGCGTTTTAAATGTTTCTACAATTTTCATTTTAAAACATCTAAAAATTTAGGTATTGAACAATACACATTTAGCCAACAAGTCGGTTACACATATAATTAATTCATAACCAACCCTATACACATGTTTGATAAAAACATATATATCAAGTTAAAGAACTCCAATTTTAATAGTATTATTTAACAATTGAAGCAAATATAATTAATTATTCTTCAAAATCATCAAATAAAATGTTGAATATTAACCTTTTTTTGAGTCATATCTTTTTTGTATAAATATCATGAAAACAGTACTTATTACAGGTGGAACGGGCTTATTAGGAAAACGTATTAGTTTTTTATTGGAGCAAAAAGGGTATAAAATCCGTCATCTCAGCCGATCTGAAAATTTAGGTGCGGACTATCCAGCTTATCAATGGAATCCCCTCACTCAAACGATTGATCTAAGAGCTTTTGATGACATCTATGGGCTTATTCATTTGGCAGGAGCTAATATCGCAGCTGCTCGTTGGACCAGCAAACAGAAAAAAATAATCTTAGAGAGTAGAATCCAGTCTTCTCAACTACTCGTTGATAGTTTACAAAAAATAAAAAACAAACCTGCTGTTGTTGTTGGTTGTTCTGCCATAGGTTATTATGGGAACTCAAGTACAACAATACCATTGAGCGAAAATTCCCCTCAGGGCAATGATTTTATGAGTGAAGTTTGTCAGAAATGGGAATCGTCTATCGCTCCAATCCGCCAACTAGGCATCCGAACCCCTATCATTCGAGTAGGTATTGTGTTATCTACCCAAGGTGGCGCACTTCAACAATTAAATAAATCTTACCCATTTCGCTTGGGTACTTATTTTGGGAATGGGCAACAATACTATTCATGGATACATTTGGATGATATTTGCCAAATTTTTATAAAAGCTCTAGAGGACAAAAATATGTCTGGAACTTACAATGGTACAAGCCCTTTTCCCGCCACCAATAAAACCATTGCTCATGCCATTGCCCAAGTTTATAAGCAAAAAACATTGATCCTTCCAATTCCTCGTTTAGTAGCCCAACTGCTTATGGGAGAAATGTCTGCCATTGTCCTTAATAATACTCCTGTTATTCCCCAAGCCTTACAAGAGCTCAATTATTCGTTCCTATTTCCTGATTTGGATTCAGCGCTAAAAGATATATTCGATCGAAAAATCTAAACTTCCAACAAATCCCTAATAAACAACCCAATATATACCCTTTAGTCTATAATAAATATTTTATTATTATAAATTGCAAAAAACATCAGGCTTCTTCTGTATTTTTTTTATCTTTATGTAAGATATAGTAACTTTTTTTACATTTAGTCGTTTAACAAGTGTATTTCTCTTATAATCAAAACAACCATCCCTCCCAAAAACAAAGATCTGATTATCAAAAGGAAATCACTTTATAATTTTAGTTTCGAACTTCCTAAAAACATAAATTTTATAATCTCGTTCGTTAAACTAGATTCCAGAACTCCCCAAATCTTTTAAGCATTCCTATTTTATAAGCACAATACCCCCTAACACATTATTACCTACTAATAAATCCTAATTTATTATTTTTTGAATTTTAGTAAAGTACTCCCCCAATACCATAATTGTACTACTACTTAATTTTGATAATAGTCTATTTTATTTTTGTAAAAAGTAATAATATGTTCCATTCAATATTTACTGGATTTGTCCTAACGTTAGGAGTTATTTACAGCACTACTGCAACTCCATCCCTAAATCAATCTCACCAAAGTAGCAGCAATTTGACCATACGAGAAGCACTCAATAAGGCAATGCGGCAACAAACCTTAACTCAACGTATTGCAAAGGTGTACTTGGCACTAAACAATAATCTCTATGAACCTAAATTCTACCAAGAGCGTGACCAAGCAATTGAAACCTTTCAAAAACAATTGGATGAATTAAAATTTTATACCCCAACCGATAAAATAAAACAGGCTATAAAGAATGTTCAAGAATTATGGACAGACTATCAAAAGATAGCCAATTGGTCTATTACCAAAAAAGGAGCTGAAAAACTACTCGCACAATGTGATAATATACTACATGCATCCAAGCATTTAGTCGCTAGTTATGAAGAGTACGCTCAACAATTAGGAGAATTATACAGAAATAGTCACTTAATAGATGTTGTCCGACTCATCAAAGAAACAGGAACTCAACGCATGTTGACTCAGCGGATTATGTTATTCTATTTAGCGGCCAAACAAGATATTGCAAAAGAAAACTCAATAAAAAAACTACAGAACACCTCTAAACTATATAGTGCTCTTGTCGAAAAATTGGCTAGTGCTGAAATTAATTCATCTGCGATACAGCTAGAAATCAAAGAAATTCAAAAATATTGGTTGGGGCTAGAGAATTATATTCAATTTTTTAACGAAGATCCTGCTTATATCAATAGTATGTTGTTACTTTCTGATGAATTAACTCAAAAAGCAGATCAGGTATCCTTATTATATCAAGACCTTGGCAAAAAACTATCCATTGGCAAGTCGCTCAATGTGATTTCTTACCAGAATATGCTTACGCAACGCATTGCTAAGTCTTATATCGCAATCACTTATAAGTATTCCATATCTAAATATAAAAGAGAACTTATTGCGAGTATTGATCTTTTTGAGGAGCAAATTAATTCTATGCAACGCTCCGCTCAAACCGATGAAATAAAAGAAGCGATCCAAGTAGTTAATCTTATGTGGAAAAACTACAGAAAACTTGCCTTAGATTGGCAAGATATGAGTGATATAAAAGCAGGAAAACTATTAGAACAAAGCCATGTGATCATGGCTTCTTGCGACCGTGTGGCTCAGGCCATTGAAAACTATGCTCAAACCATTCCCAAATACCAATCCTTTTATGAAAAAAATGGAAAAGAGGTAGACGACAAAAATAACATTGCACAACAAGTTTATAGAATCGGTTTACAACGCACCTATTCTCAGAGAGTTGCTGTTTATATTATTATGAATACCTTAGGAAAAGATTCTCATTTGTCGCAAGAACGCCTCAATAATTGTATCAACAATTATCAAAAAAATTATGACTTACTAAACTCCTCCTCTATCAACACACCTCATATTAGTCAAACCTTGCATCATAGTCAAAAAGAATGGACGACAATTGTAGATAGCTCTAAAGAAAGTCCAGCAGAAACCATTGTATTTGTATTAGAGCATAGCGACCACCTATTCTACAAGTTAGACAAACTCAACCATTTATACGAAGAGCTAATGGATAAGTTAATCACTCAGTAAAGGAAAAGAAATTTTACCAAAAAAAACGAATTTGGAGCATTTTAAAAGTTTAGTTGTATATTAGGCGTTTCTTAAAACCTAATATATTCCTATACTCAATGAAAGTTTTCAAATATATTATACTCTATAGCATAATACTTTTGAGTTCATCGGTTGCCAAAGGTCAATCCCAAGCTTACTTAGATAGTTTGGTGGCTACGCTAGATACAATCACCCTGCCTATCAAAAAAGCTGAAGTGCTAAATAAACTGGCCGTTATTTATGGTCGGATAGATCTTGACAAAGCAATCAGCTATGCTCAAAGAAGCCTTGCTTTTGTGCCTAAAGAGGAAATAGAAAAACGAGGGCATGTTTACAATACTTTGGGAGGCTTGTTTGCCCGAACAAGACATAAAAACCAAGCCATCAACCACTTAGACACAGCAATTAGTTTATATAAAAAAATAGACTATCAAAAGGGGCTAGCAATGATCTATGGGAATATTGGTGCTATTTATGCCGAAAGGGATGAGTTTAAGAAGGCCCTCAGCTACATCCAAAAGAGTATGGCAATCAATGAAAAGCTGGGTAACCAAGATGGAGTTGCCCACAATTTAACGGGGCTAATCAGCATCAATTTTGTACAAAAGGATTTTGAGGTAGCCCTTGTTAATGGAAAAAAAGCGTTATCCATCCAAACCAACATTGAAGAGGCTATAAAAAGGGCAATAAAAGATGATCCCAAAACAGTTTCGCCTTATATTATAACACAAAACCAATATGCCCTTGCTCAGAGCTATCTAAATCTTGCCAAGAGTTTTGCCCAATTAAAACAAGCAGATTCTACCATTTGGCATTATAATGAATCCCTTAAATATTACCAAAAAATAGAAAACAAAGAGGGAATTGCTTTTATCTATGAGGGGTTAGGTCTATTTTATAAAAAAAACAACCAACCTGCCTTAGCCCTAGAGTATATCCAAAAAGCATTGGAGTTGGAGCAGTATATCAATTTCGAAACTCGAAGAATCATTCTTCAGAATAGTTTGGCTTCTATCTATTTGAACAGCAAAGATTATGAGAAAAGTATAGAATATTATCAAAAAGCATTAGATGCAGCCCGCAAAGCAGACGTCAAAAGTTATCAAAAAGATGCGCTCTATGGCTTAGCAGAATCTTATGCTGCCTTAGGCTCCTATAAAACTGCTTTTCGCTACGAAAAACAGTTTGCCACCATTAAGGATTCTGTACTCAATGAAACCAAACAGAAGCAACTCAAAGAGTTAGAAATAAAATATGAGACCAACAAAAAAGAACAAGCCAATATTGTATTGGTTCAAGAAAGGGACATTGAACGGCTAAAAAATAAACGAAACAGGCTACTTATTTATGCTTTTACTCTTGTCCTTATATTGGTTCTCCTTGCTTCGTATTTCTTTTTGCGAGCCAACAAAGCTCAATCCTTACAACAAACAACTCAACTCAAGCATCAACTGTTAAGGAATCAAATGAGCCCGCACTTTATTTTTAATGCCTTAATTGCCATTCAAAGCTTTATGTATAAAAGTGATGTCAAAGAGGCTGGAAGGTATTTATCTTCTTTTGCTAGATTGGTTCGTGCTATTCTCGAAAATTCGAGAAGCGAATACATTACTTTAGAAAAAGAAATTCAATGGTTAGAGAACTATTTAAAACTGCAATTGCTACGGTTTGATGGTAAGTTTGAATATGACATTATTATCGATTTAGATTCTGACACCTACTCGATTTTGATTCCTCCCATGCTAACACAACCTTTTATAGAAAACGCATTGGAACATGGCCTAAAATCCATTGATTATAAAGGAAAACTAGAGGTTGTTTTCAAAATAGAGGATGACTTACTAAAAATAGAAGTAATGGACAATGGAATAGGCATAGAAAAAAGTAAAACTACGCCTAAAGATGCCGCTTCCCATACTTCTTTGGCTACAGTTATTACAGAAGAACGTTTGAGTTTCTTAAATAAAAAAAGACCCCAAAATATATACTTTAACATTAAACCACTTTCTTCAGGGACATTGGTTACCTTTTCCATCCCTCTGAAGTACATTTAACTTATGAGAGCACTAGTAATTGACGACGAAAGCAGAGCTAGAGAAACCATCTGCCAAATTATAAAGTTATACACTCCCGAAATCAATGTGATTGCAGAAATTGACAATGTCCAAGACGGAATTACTGCCATTCAGCAGTATCAACCCGATCTTATCTTTTTAGACATTCAATTGGGCGATGGGAATGGATTTGATATACTCAAAGCTGTAGACAACACAAATTTGAATGTAATCTTTATTACCGCTTATGATGAATATGTGCTTAAAGCGCTAAAAGTATCAGCTATTGATTATATCTTAAAACCAATTGATCCTGATGAGTTTATTTTAGCTGTAGAAAAAGCTCAAAAAAAAATTTCGCAAGAACATATAAAAGAAAGACTTAACTTTTTTATTCAAAATATGGAATTGCCCAATAAATCTATCCAAAAAATAACACTCAAAACAGCGGATAGCATCCATATTGTAAAAATAGAGGATATTATTTATTGTCAGGCAGATCGAAATTATACCACGTTCTATTTTGTTAATGGGCAGGAGATTATTGTTTCAAAAAACCTAAGGGAATACGAAGCGCTACTTCCCTCCAAAAACTTCATCCGCCCACATCATTCTTATTTAGTTAATCTAAATCATATTGTCCGTTATGACAAAAGTGATAGAAATGCATTAATTAGTATCAATGACCATAAAATCCCTGTTTCTACCCGTCGCAAAGATCAAATCATTCAATTCTTGAAAAATATAGGATAGACCATTTATCCACTTCTTGATTCTTGAAGACTTATGCATTTAGTATAGGTCTTTTTTTTTTTGAGCTTACCCATATACACCAAGTAAATCTTCATTTGTCCTCTATTATAAAACACCTATTCATTTATTATTAGCAGTTATACATCCGTAAAGCAAGAGAAGATAAAACCACCTAATTTTGGGTATTCAATCAATAATTATTTTCTTATTAACACCAATAAAATGCTTTACAAAAAAACGCAAATCATTCCCCTATTTTTATTTCTGTTAAGTTGTCTATTCTATACCAACCATACATTAGCGATTACACGAGTTGTCACGAATACGAATGACAGTGGTACGGGCTCATTGAGAGCTGCTATTTCTAGTGCTGTATATGCTGATACAATACGATTTAGCCCTTCTCTCTTAAACAATGGTAATGCTACTGTTACTCTAAACTCAGAAATTGAAATAAACAAGCCCATTATTCTTATAGGACTTTATAATCAAAGTGACACGGTCTTTATCAGTGGTCAAAACTCCAACCGAATTTTTCGCATCAACTGCACCACGAACTATCATGGTGTTTTTATGGATAGTATTTGCCTTATTAATGGCAACACCCAATTTTCTGGTGGCGCAATCTACTACTGGAAAGCAAAAAAACTGACCATTAACCATGCTATATTTAAAAACAATACTTCTCAGGGTGATGGTGGTGCGATTGATTTATTTAGCTCAGGCGTTAGTGGTACTCATGACTTACATTTGGAAGTATTAAACAGTACCTTTTCTAATAATACAGTCACAAGTTCTAGTGCTGCTGGTGGTGCAATTGGTCTTAGTGGTTATAACAACAACCAATATACCATTGATATTAGTTACTGTACGTTTATTTACAATTCAGCAGGATCAGGCGGTGCTATTGGACTCAGAAATCATAGAGGAAATACAACCTTAACGGTTCGAACCTCTACCATAGCCTATAATAATGCAGGTAATGGTGGTGGTATTTATGTAAAAGATGGTCTTTATGCGCCAAGAACACATGCCAATGTCTATACCTCTACAATCACCTACAATACAACAACTCATTCTGGTGGAGGAATTTATTATCAAACTTATTTGGGCTCTGGAGGTAGTAGTAGTTCTTATAATTATAAATTGCGTGTCTCTAGTAGTATTGTCGCATTTAATAATACAGATGATGTATTGTGTAGAAAATATTACAATGTTTGGGGGCCTTATAATTTTTATTCTTCTAATAACTTATTTAGTGTAAGCACGCTTTCAGGGGTTAATGCTAATCAATTGGGCATTACTCCCGCTGCTCTAAATTTGGGTCCCTTGCAAAACAATGGAGGCAATATGTTGACCATAATGCCAGGTATTGGTAGTGTGGCCATTAACGCAGGAAGTTCTTTTGATCTTTCTGATGCTCAAAATGGTCCTATAGAAGGTGGCAGAAGAGATATTGGTGCAGCAGAATATAAAGTATGTGTTGCCAATGCTAATACAGGCGTAGATTCTATAGTGGCTTGTGATTCTTTTACTTGGATCGATGGTAATACTTATACCACTAGCAACAATTCGGCTACACATACCCTGACCAATGCTATGGGCTGCGATTCTGTTATCACTTTAAACCTTTCTATTAATCACAGTTCTAATAGTATTGATACACATACCGCTTGTGATTCTTTTACTTGGATCGATGGCAATACCTATACCACTAGCAACAATTCGGCTACACATACCCTAACCAATGCCATGGGCTGCGATTCTGTTATCACTTTAAATCTTTCTATTAATCACAGTTCTAATAGTATTGATACACACACTGCTTGTGATTCTTTTACTTGGATCGATGGTAATACCTATACCACTAGCAATAATTCAGCTACACATACGCTGACCAATGCCATGGGCTGCGATTCTGTTATCACTTTAAATCTTTCTATTAATCACAGTTCTAATAGTATTGATTCGCACACTGCTTGTGATTCTTTTACTTGGATCGATGGTAATACCTATACCACTAGCAATAATTCGGCTACACACACCCTGACCAATGCCATGGGTTGTGATTCTGTTATCACCTTAAACCTTTCTATTAATCACAGTTCTAATAGTATTGATTCGCACACTGCTTGTGATTCTTTTACTTGGATCGATGGTAATACCTATACCACTAGCAATAATTCAGCTACACATACGCTGACCAATGCCATGGGCTGCGATTCTGTTATCACTTTAAATCTTTCTATTAATCACAGTTCTAATAGTATTGATTCGCACACTGCTTGTGATTCTTTTACTTGGATCGATGGTAATACCTATACCACTAGCAATAATTCGGCTACACACACCCTGACCAATGCCATGGGTTGTGATTCTGTTATCACCTTAAACCTTTCTATTAATCACAGTTCTAATAGTATTGATTCGCACACTGCTTGTGATTCTTTTACTTGGATCGATGGTAATACCTATACCACTAGCAATAATTCGGCTACACATACCCTGACCAATGCTATGGGCTGCGATTCTGTTATCACTTTAAATCTTTCTATTAATCACAGTTCTAACAGTATCGACACGCACACTGCTTGTGATTCTTTTACTTGGATCGATGGTAATACCTATATCACTAGCAATAATTCGGCTACACACACCCTGACCAATGCTATGGGCTGTGATTCTGTTATCACCTTAAACCTTTCTATTAATCACAGTTCTAACAGTATCGACATACACACTGCTTGTGATTCTTTTACTTGGATCGATGGTAATACTTATACCACTAGCAACAATTCGGCTACACACACCCTGACCAATGCCACGGGTTGTGATTCTGTTATCACCTTAAATCTTTCTATTAACCATAGTTCTAACAGTATCGACATACACACCGCTTGTGATTCTTTTACTTGGATCGATGGTAATACCTATACCACTAGCAATAATTCGGCTACACATACCCTGACCAATGCTATGGGCTGCGATTCTGTTGTCACCCTAAATCTTTCTATTCAAACAATTGACACAACAGTAATTAGATCAGGCATAACTCTCCTTGCAAATGCAACAGGAGTAAGCTACCAATGGGTCGATTGTGGAAATGGGAATGCTCCTATCTCTGGGGCGACAGGGCAAAGTTTTGTGCCTACTGCAAATGGTTCCTATGCTGTACAAATAAGCAATGGTATCTGTAATTTTACATCTGCTTGCTTTAGCTTCACATCTCTTAATGTTTCCCCTGTTTTAGCACAAGAAAATGTTCGTATTTATCCCAATCCCACTACAGGAATGCTACACTTAGAAAGCACACAAAGTTCTTTTAGTAAACTTTACTTAGTCGATCATCTAGGTAGAATCGTTTTTTCTACAACAACTCAACAAAACAATACATCTATTGATATTCAACACTTAGAAGCAGGTGTATATGTACTTATATTGGAACAGGAACAACAACGTTCTTACCATCAAATTGTAAAAACAAATAAGTAATTAAGCCCCTTTTAACCTAAATAGGTCATCCTGTAGCTTTCAGGATGATCTATTTTTATGGTGTACAAACAGCTATTCATAAAGCAACAACAGTTATTCATTATTTATCAACACCTATACATTCCCTCCTTTTATATCTATAAGACCCACTAAATTTGTGCAATAGAAAGCAAATTTGCAAGCCCCAAACAAGTATCAATTATTTTAACAACCAATACAATAAAACATTTTTTATGAAATCGTTGACCATCTTATTAAGTACCCTTTTGTTTTTCGCATTATTCTCTTGTGGAGATAGTTCAGAATCAGCAACACAAGAACCCGAAGTAAAAAGCTTAAATTGTAGTGATTTAGACGATCAATATTTAGATTGGGAAGGCAAAGAAGTTACCATCAAAGCAATTAGCTGGGGTACGAGTAATACAGCGTCTGGAGATATTTACCTTAACTTAGGTGATGAAGTTTTGAGCGGCATGAAACAACCTAAAGTAATTGCTGTTTTTCCAGCAGATCAAGAAGCCACAGCCAAAGGAGCAGCCAAAGATAGCGAAGTAACAATTAAAGCAACTGTTAAAGAATCAAAATATGGTGCAATTTACTTAGCTAATCCTAGTATTTTGTAAGCCTCTACCCTATTACTCTTATTTTTATGTGCCAAGATAAATTGCTAAAAATGGAATATGGTTTTTCATTTTCAACAATTTATCTTGGCATTTTTTATTTAACAAGTGCTTACAAAGTCGTTTTAGGGGCTGTAACAGTCACCCACTTGCCAGCGGTATTTGCATAAATACTATTGTCATACATCGCCGAACAAGAAACATTGGGCATATAGAACCTACCTTGATAAGCCGCATTTAAGTAAAATTTATAATGGTAAGTTTTACCCATTGGCAAGTCAAAATAAGTATAAACTCTATCGTCTAGTACATTTTGATAATCCATTCTAGAACTACCTGAATTATCATAGGCTTCATTCATACGAGTATTGATGATTTCCCATCCTGCGGGAAAAACTTGATGCAAGGCCATTTCATCGTAATTCCCATTGATTCCCTTATGAGTTATATCAACATACGCAACAAAATTGGTTCCTTGTGCCAGATTAATAGGATCAATTTCCTCCCCATTCATTGTTTTGTAAGTTACTTTTAGCTCGATATTAGAAGCATCTGCTTTGGTATCATTTAATGGCGGTTGTCCTGTCATAATTACGCTTGCAAACAAAGGCGTTTTTGCTTTATTTTTAACCATAATTTTGCGTTGGTCAGCGGCATCGACATCAATTGAGTATTGAACAATCGGAGCTTTTTTGATGACAGCCTCTTTTTTTCCTTTCCCACCAATTTGATAAGCAAAAGGAATCTCCTTGGCTAACTTTTCGCCTCCTGCAAATTTTGCAATTGCCATAAGCGAATAAGCAACCGTTTGAGTAGCCAACCATTTGGGAGAACTAAGCTCTTTAGACATCTGCAACAATACATTTGCACCAGCAGTACGATTTTTTAAGAGGGTTAACGTTTCTAGAATCATTGCTTCATCTCTCAAACTAGAACCATAGGTATAGCTCAACTCTCTATAAGCAGCCACTTTAGTAGGCAAGCCTTGAACCAATTGTTTGGCTACTTCACGTTTTCCCAACAAAGCATAAGTCGCTGCCAAACGCCATTTTGCTTTTGCAGGAACGTTTTTAGCATTGCGCATTTTGTTCATCGATCCCAAATCTGGACTATTCGCCAATGCCAAAGTATACAGACGATAAGCTTGCATCAAAGCTTCCTGCTGATAAGCATATCGATTATTATAAACATTAGGACTATTGGGATTAATGACACGAGGTTGCCAATTCTTTGCCAACGTCTTTTGATAACGTTTCCAATTGTCCAACAAGCGTTTAGGAACAGCATACCCCTTGGTCTTAGCTTCCAATAAAAAATGCCCTGCATAATTGGTTCCCCAATCATTATTATCGGTTCCTCCTTGCCAATAAGCAAAGCCCCCTAAACCCGTTTGAAAATCCTGCAATCGTTTGATTGCTGCTCGTATATTTTCTTCGATTTCTTTTTCCATAAAAGGCTCCAAATTCATCAAATTGGCAACATACAATTGAGGAAAAACAGAAGAAGTTGTTTGTTCAATACAACCATAAGGATAACGAATCAGGTAATCCAAACGTTTGGCTAAATCAATAGGCGGTAGGGTTGAGATTTCCAACTGCGCTTTGTTCGTTCCTTCCATACCAATGGGTTCAATGTCCAAATCCCACTGCTTGCCACCATCCAAGACCAGTTGATGTACTTTGTTGGTATACGGATTAGGATTTCTAACGTCCAATTCAACCGCATAAGTCGCCTCTTCGCCTCCGCTTTTCACCTTAATGTTTACCTTAGCTATGCCTAATTTATCGGCAACTAATAAATCAAAATTAACAATAGCATCGCCGATTCGATCAAATTGAATCCGTTTCTTTTTAGCTCCTTGAATCTTGAACAAATCATTGGTTTCTATCGTTACCTCTACTTCCTTAATCTGTTCTTCCATTGCAAAAACAGTAACTGGTAATTTGACTTGCTCTGTAGGACTAAGCACACGAGGCAAGGTTCCCAAAACCATCAAAGGCTTTCGCACAGGTGTTGTTTTTTCATTTTTGCCATAAGCCCCTGCCTCAGCAGCAACAATCATGGTTCGAACAGACCCCACATAATTCGGCATATCCAAGGTATGTTCTACCGTTTGTCCCTTTTTGAGATGAAAAGGTCCTATGAAACGAACAACAGGTTTAAATCGATTTGCCTTTTTGCTATCTTCATCAACATCTGCCCCACCACCAATTGCCAACAATTGGTTGAGCTCATAAGCTCCTAGAACATAATTGTACATATCCCAGGTTTTCACGCCCAACGCTTCTTTTTGATAAAAATGTTCCCATAAATCTGGCGTTTTAAAACGAGTCAAATCTAAGAGCCCCTCATCCACCATGGCTATGGTATAAGTCATAGCCTGTTTATTTTCTTCTGAAACTTTGATGCGAACCTTAGAATTGGGCTCCAATACGTCCGCCATATCTAGAATTGGCATTAACTTAGTCTTAGGATCAATAACTTTGATTGGCAAAACACCATAGGAGCGAATGGGCAAATCATTTTCGACTTGTTCGTGTGGCTGCAATAGGGTTACATGTGCATAAATAGTAGGCGCCATCCCTTTCTTAGTGGTAAATTTTATTTTTTGAACCCCATTTTCATTCTTGATAGTGACCCATTGATGATCCACAACACTAAAGCCATTCTCCAAGGTCAACAAAGCACGCCCTGCTGCACCTGCTGGAACTTCTAAAACGACTTCTTCTCCCACCTCATACGATTCCTTATCCGCAGAGAAAGCCAGCATAGTCGCCCCTTGTTTATCGTTAAAGTTTTCATCATCCCAAGGAGAGCCTGCGTGAAAAATAATGCCACTACAATGCCCTGAGCCTTGATCTGCAACCCGAATCATATAACGTCCCCATTCTTTGGGGGCAAATTTCCAAATGGCCTCCCCTTTAGCATTTGTTGTCACTGTTGCTGTCTTTAATGCCCCCAAATGCTTAGACGTATTAAAGTTACTTATTTCATTATTTCGATCCCACCACCAATTCCATTTCACTTTATAAACCCCTATCGAGACCGTTTTATTCTTTAAGGGTTGTCCATTTTCATCAACGACAACCACTGCAATGTCATTATCAATATTTAAATCTAAGCTTTTATCATACTTACCTTTGGGGGACTTTATGCCCACATAAGAAGCATAAGGGGAATAAGGGATGCTAAAATTATCACTACTGGCATCTCCTCCTTTTTCATAGGCTCGAATGGTAAAACCTGCCCGCATAAAGCCAGAAGGTTCTTTTGCCAACTCTAGCTTTCCACGAACTTTCGCCTTTCCATTTTCATCGACATTGGAAGCAAAGATTGTCATGGGCAAATCATAATAAGAAGCTCTTGCGGGATCATCAAACTGATACCCTTCATAAGCTTCAAAACGAGTTGTAACAGGAGACAACTTAACATCAATCTGGGTTTGTAAATTAGAAGCAGGCGCCCCATGCAACCACTTGACCGACAAATCTCCAGCCAGCTCTGAATCTGAAGCCAATAATTTATCCTTGCCCAAGTTAAAATCAATTTTTAGACGATTAGGCTTAACTGTTTCGATTCGAATTCCTTTATAAAAAGTAGTTCCTCCTACATGAACTTTTGCCGACCAATATCCTGTTCCAGCATCACTAGAAGTTTTGGTTCTAAAGTCATACATGCCATAAACATTTTTGTTGGTCGTATACTTTTGGTGCAAATTACCTCTAGTATCATACAGTTCAAAGGTTATGGGATGCGCTGCAGGAAACTCCTTTCGTTTGTCCTCCAAAACAAACGTTAAAAACAAAGAATCCCCAGGACGCCAGACCCCTCGTTCACCATAAATTTGCCCTTTTAATCCCTTATAATCATTGGTGCCTGACGTTTCAAATTTTGACAACGATAAGGACTCTGCATCTTGCAAGCGCAAATAGCCTTTTTGATTTTGATTACTAACCACTACATAAGCAGGGCGATACTCCGTTTTAGTTCGAATAATACCATCTTCATCCGTGGATACTTTGGCCATACGCTGTAGCACTTTATCATAAACTTCTACCGTTGCAGAACGCACAGGTTCCGTCGTCTTTAGATCTGTTACCGCCACAAATAGCTCTTTATCCTTTCCTCGTTTCGCCAAGATTCCCAAGTTAGACCCCAAAACATTACGGGCAACAATACGGCTAGAAGTGTAATATTGGTCATAACAAGGATCTTTTCGTTTTTCATAATTGTAATACGAATAATTTCGATCTGCAAGAGTACGAATACTCACAATTTCCCCTTCTTCATTTCGCTCAGGTTCGTTGTCTACTGCTATCATTTCCGTTTCTTGCGCATCTGAACAATCCCAAATAGCATCTTTTTTAGAAAATCCTATACGCACTTGATAAATAGCCCCTTCCTCCTCTTTTACAATATCATCCAAATTAATTCCATATCTAACCCAGCCTTTTTGATTCGATTCAGGATTTAGTTGTTCTAAGGCTAATCTTTTTTGAGCAATTACACGCCCCACATGACGCATAGAGTAGGTATAATCCAATTCTCCTGACTGTAAAAACTGCAAGACATTGTCTTCGTATATTTTGAAAATTTCCACTTGGATGGCTCGCAGTTTTGTGGCTTCAAAAGGAAAATATAAGCCCTTAGTTTTTGGAATAATCACTCCATTTCCTACCAATCGAACGGCAGGTTTTATGCGATTAAAAGAAATGGGCCATTCTGATATTTTAGGAATAGCTGTTTGGTTAATACTTCGAATCCCTGCTGATACTCGTAATGTTCGATCCCCCTCTATATGATTGAGTGGATAAACCCGCAATTCATTTCCATCAATAACCTGCCTAAAATTGCTCCTGCCATTATAATCTCGATTTCTATAATTATCAATACTTATTAGACCATCTAAATTTTGCGTCTGTTGCAAAGGCAATGAAAAAAGCACTAAAACATAGGGCTCTTTATCGTTTTTTTCTTGAATCACTTTGGCACTAATAATTTCAAACTCTGTAGAAGGAACCTCTATTTTATTTTCCACCACTTGCTCCTTAACCCCTATTGATTCTCCATTCCAGCTCAATTGTAGTTCACTCCCCTCCTCAAAACTCTTAACGCCTTCTATAATAAAATTATGCGTTTTATTATTGCCAGAATGCTCCCAACTTACTGTAAATGTTCCTGTTGAATTATCAGATTGTTTAATATTGAGCATCTGTTCTACTTGGCTTGGAATTGCAGCATCATAAGTACGAACCGTTCCCAACAAACGCATTTTAGATAAGTCCGTCAAACTCTGTTCTCTCAAACCTCGTATATCCACCTCATAACCTTGTTGTATAATTTTAAAATCAAAATCTAAGGTTGCCAATTCTCGACTAATATCGGGATACACTTTTGTTAAATTAGCTTTCGCACTATAATATTGCCCCGCAGGCAGCCACTCTTCGGGAGTAAAAAGCACCGTTTGGCGATCCTCCCATATCGCAGATCCTTTAATAGCAGGTTCAAAACTTAATAAATCATCCGAAACCGCACTGCCTATCTTTTGAGCAGAGACAATATCATTGGCAAAGCGGACTCGAATAGCAGAAGTAGCAGAGATCATCCCTGAGGTGTAAGCACTTACATAAAACTTATATTGAGCATTGGGCTCATTAAAAGAAGTAATACCATTGCCCTCTGTAGGGGTATTTTCCTTGGGTTGACAAGCGGTTATCCCCAGTAGTAATAACAAGCTTAGAATTGTACAGTAGTGCCTCATAATTATTGTGTTTTATTTCATTGGTATATTTAGGAAAAAATGATCTAGTCTATTTATAGTAATACTCCGCTGATTAGTTCCCTGTGGTCATGAGATAGTTTTTTAGTGCGCTTTGCTTATGATCGCTTCACTCATTATTCCCTGCGGTCATGAGCGCTGCGCTTAGTTGTTCCCTACGGTCATGGGATAGTTTTTTAGTTTTTCAACAAAAACATAAAAAAGCGCCTCACATCAACCTACTAATCAACCCCTTAACACTTTTATTAGTAAAAATTTATTTTGCTAATTATCAGATTGATCCGATTTTCTAGCAGAATAATGTTTATAGTTAATCCCTTCTAAAATACTTTATATCTTGCTATTTTCCAACAGATAAAGTCTTTGATTGAGTATTTGGTCTATATCTATTGTTATTTGGCTTGTTAAAAAACAAAAAGCCTGCTTGGTTGATCAAGGCAGGCTCTTTTTATATTATTCCTTAGAAGCATTAGGATCAAGTCCAGCCTCTTCCACCTCCTTTCACTTCGTCATCACCAGTATGTTCGTAGATAATTTCAATCCAATCGCTAGGTATACTGGTAAAAAAGGTAGTTTCAGCAGCCAAAGAGCCTACTACCGCAATTACGTTTGCCGTTGCCAAAGAACCTGTATCCAGCAATAGTTTAGGTTTTTGGTTCGCATGAGGAGGCACTCCAATAACATCCTCCGTTATTGCCACTTCTTGCAAGCCTCCAGGCACAACAATTTGATAAACATTTTGGTTGGCACCTCCAATACCTACACAACCATAGCCCATACAGCCAATATCATTGCCAGTGGCAATCTTGTTGCTACCAGCCTTGTTTCTAATCCAATCTTCATGATAGGCAACAGGACCAAGCCCTTCTCCAAACCAACGTTGAACTTCGGCTCTAGCCTCTTCAGTAGTCATTATAGTTCTAGCCGTAAATCCTTGACCATTTGTAATCTGTTTGGGCATGCGGCTGTCCCCTCTATAATAGGTTCCAATGGTATCCGAAGGATATTTTTTGACAATTTTCTTTGTTCTCAAGAAAACATCAATATGTGCAACTCCTTCTTCGTCGGCTCCAAATAAAAAGAAAGCAGCTTCACTAAAAGAATCGACCTCGCTTAGTTCCTGTTTTAATCGGTCTAAATAAACCTCTTTTTGAGCATCTTCTGCGCCTCGATAATGCACTTTAAGACCAGCCAATAATTCATCTGCTGAAATGGTAGCCAAATCCATATCATCTTGTGCTAAAACCTCACAAAAAGCTCTAGCCTGATCGACCATTCCAGGAATGGTTAATCTCAGACCTTCCTCCACCAATGCATATTTAGCTTCAAAAAATCTTCTTTGCTCCCTATTCTCCAACTGCTCAATGGCGGTCAACCATTCTCTCATTCTTAATTCAAGCTTTTCTACCAAAGCAACATCAAATGGACTTTCCTGAAGTGCTGTAAACTCCTTCATAACACGAGTATAGGTTTCGCCCAACTCTTCCATTTCTTCCGCTGAAATTCCCTCGTTGACGTATAGCGTCCTCATGAATTCATCCCAATTATCAACAGAAGTTCTGCCATCTAATTTAGCTAAAATATCTGCCACCAACTGTTCTGGGCTAACTTCATCAGGCACTTGAATTCCTTGGCTTCCCAGCTCAAACACAAGCATTCTTCCCCTTTTTTTCTTTAATTTATTTATCGCTCTTATTAATTTTTCGTTAGGCATATACTATATCTATTTAATTCTAGTTAAAACAATGCGTATAGGGTAGTATTAAGTTTGGATTAAGAAAAAGAGAAAGCCATTATTGCCCTCAATTCAGCAATACTTTCTAGAATAGCATGAAAAGACAAAGAGGTTGCTATTTTTTCAACATTTTTAACTAATCTCAAAATTTCATCGTGCAGAGGTTCAGAAGGGTTGTCACCATATTCATCAAGCATCTCTACAATTTGGTCTACATCACGTTCCAAGATTTGATCTGCCTTGATTATTTTTTTAGTTCCTTCTAAAATTTGCTCCATTTTTGCAGCATGCTGTGCCAATCTCTGCTGATGGTCATTGCTTAATAAGCCATAATATTTTTGCCATTTAAGAATGTGTTTGTACAACTTCTTTACCTCTATTGAATTATGCTCATTGGCTCGTATTGTTTTGAATTTTTCACTAAGCGCTGTAAAATTTGCCGCCAAATCTTGCGCCGAAGGAGTAGCGTCTACCTCAGTACTAGCCGTTTCTACCGCTGCGCTTTCCTGATTTTCATCCAAAACAGGTTCAAATTCTAGAATTTGCCCATTTTTAGCCGCCAGTTCATAGCCAATTTCTTTAACGTCACTAGCCAAACTGTTCTTCTTGGTTTGCCCCGAAACCGTCACCCCTGTTTTCACCTCCATGAAACAAGTATCTCCTTCCGTTCTAGAATGCTTAATTTCTCCTGTAGCATAGCCTTTTATTTTTCTGCTCAATTTGTCTAATTCTTGCAAAAAATAAACCTGAGACGCTAACAACTCTACATTCCCCCCTTTAGCTTTGGTCAATTCCTTCTCTAATTTTTTTAATTGATTGGTCAATTCAATTCCAATAGGAAAAGCCCCTCCATAAAGGAAGTATTGTTTCTTCCCCATATTTAGATACATAAAATCCTGATAGCCTTTAGCATCTAATTTGGAAGCACTATCCTTAAATAGTTTTTCAGGCTTGGCAATTTTTCCCTTCTCTATTAGCTCTAGAGCCGCTCCCATTATAACCGCATCACTATTAAATGCCCTAGCGAGCAAAGCCTCTTTACCTTTCAAATCCTTTATTGTCATAAATCTAAGTATTGGATTAGTCGTATAAATAGTTTCATCTGCTAGAAGATAAAAAATAATCCCTCTTTAAAAGTTAAAGGAGCCTTATCTTTTATACAAAAAAAAGCAATAAAAAAGGATTGAAGCGATGAGCTTCAATCCTCTTATACAATATATTGTAACAGTATTTAACTATTTTATCATTCTCCTGCTCCTGATTTTTTGCGGAAACCAATTGACTTCTTATTAAAAATATCATCATCATGGCTTAATTTGAGCGTTGCTACATCTTCATAGGTAATAAGATTAATTATGTTAGGATTTCGCTCCTCGCTAGGTACAGAAGCCAAACGCAAACTTTGGTTCTTAACAATATCATTAATAATGTTTCGAACGGTTCTTGCATTACCAAAATATTTATCTCTAAATTCGTACAAGAAATCTAAGTATTTGGTCAAATGCTCCTTTGCATCTTCATTTACCTCCAATCCCTCTTCTTCTAACATTTGAAGGGCAATTTGATACAATGAGCTACTCTCATAATCCTCAAACTTTAGAATCTTATCAAATCTAGAACGAAGTCCAGGATTTGCTTTCAAGAACGTCTCCATATTATCGGGATACCCTGCTGCAAAAACAAAGAATTCTCCTCGACTATCTTCCATTCGTTTCAAGATGGTTTGAATCGCTTCGTTTCCAAAATCAGAACCACCTGCTAAACTACCACTGCCTGTACTCGTCAAAGCATAAGCCTCATCAATAAACAAAACGCCCCCCATTGCCTCATCAATTCGTTCTGCTGTTTTGATTGCAGTTTGACCAACATAACCAGCTACTAAGCCTTGACGGTCGGTTTCAACCATGTGCCCACGTTCTAAAACACCAAGTGCCTTGTATATTTTGGTTAAAATCCTAGCAACAGTTGTTTTCCCTGTTCCTGGGTTTCCAACAAATACGGTATGCAAGTAAAATTTATTGAGTACATCTCTACTGCTTTCACGATAAAAACGAACCAAGCTTACCATCTCGTTAATTTCCTTTTTGATATTGCTGATGCCAATCATGTGATTGAGTTCATCCATTGCCATCTCTAGCAATTTCTCATCAATAGGAAGGTTGGGCAAGCGTTTAGGGCGTTTAATTTCAATTTTTTGGACATCGTCCACTAAAACCGTTTCCAATTCCTCTTTGCCAAATTGCTTAGGATCATTATCGTCCATAATACGTAGTCCCAAGGCAATTTTAGCCTGATCGATCAAATCGTAAACAAAACGAGCATTGCCAAAAGCACGATCTCTATTTCGATACGCCTCGATAATGATTTCATCAATCATCTTTTTAGCTTGTTTCTCTAAGACAACATTTTTCTTGACACAAGCATATTGAGAAATAGCAGATAGTTCATGTGGTAAATAATCGCTAAAGGTAAAATAAAGCTTAAATCGAGACTTTAACCCAGGGTTAGAAGTCAAGAAGTGCTCCATTTCTTTTGGGTAACCAGCGACAATCACCGCCATATCTCCCTCTCCATTAGACATTTCTTTTACCAAAATTTCGATAACCTCTCGACCAAAATCCTTGCTGTCATCATTAGAACGAGCCAAAGAATACGCTTCATCGATAAACAATACTCCCCCCCTAGCTTTTTCTATAGCCTCCTTGACCTTAGGGGCGGTTTGTCCAATATACTCCCCCACCAAATCCACTCGATCAACTTCATGTACATGTCCTTTAGACAATAAGCCCATGCTTTTGTATAATTTGCCCATCATTTGAGCCACAGTTGTCTTACCTGTTCCTGGATTTCCAATAAAAACAGAGTGGATATTAATTTCTTCTTCTTCTTCAAAGCCTTTCTCTCTACGCAACTGCAGAAACTGAAGATAACTAGCATGATCTCTAACCTGTCTCTTGATGTCTTGTAGACCGATTAATTCATCCAACTTAGCCATTACATCCTCAAAATTAGCATTTTCTACGGCTTCTTCATTTAAAACAACGGGTTGGTATTGATTGGGCAAAACAGCACCTGCTACTCCTTCCTCAAACTCCGTATCTACCTCAAATGGAATAACAGCCAACAATTTATCCATAAATACAATTTCTGCGGTATAATTGTCTTCCGTCCAAGAACCTTTGATGTTGGATCCCCAATGCATACTCAACTCAATAGATTCATCGTCCTTATCTACATGGTGGAGCTTCATCATCTGCCCTTTGAGCTGACGGCTTCCATTATAAAATTTCACAAAAATTTCGCAATACCAGCTTTTACTAGGTAAAAGATTTTCGAGACTAATTTCAGTATACACATATCGTGTTTCCTCTTTTGAAAAGACTTTGTAATAAATACGATCTTCCTTAGGAACATCGTCATAAGGTCCCTCGTATAATTTGAGCGACTTAATATTGACATAAGCATTAGGTTCTGGGTATTTTTCGGTACTTTCTTCTATATAAAAATACTTAGTTGCGACTTTCTGTCCATCTACATAAGCTTCCCAATAATACGTACCTTTCTTCCAAAAAGCGCCAAACTTTTTATTGCCCCACCCCTCTCGAATGTAGACGATATTATCGTATTTGCTAACTTTTCTGTCAAAATTCAGATCACAAAGTTCTTTGCGCCCTTTTTTGAGGGAGTAACACTTAATGTTAATCTGAACATTCCAGTCCTCATCATCAAATAATTTATTATAAAAGGATAATTCCGCATAAATATAGGTAGCCTCATATCGGTCAAATACTTGCCGATACTTCTTTTTATTGTCTGCTAACCACTCTGTAGAACAATAAACCTTTAAATCTCTGAATTTATATTTTGTAAAATTAGGATCAAGAATTCTTGACATGGTTATCTATTTTGTTTTGATAACAAAGTAATTTAAATATATCTTTATTATCTGTTTGATATTTATTTGTTCTTAAAGGGGATATTTTTGTTAATTGATGAATTGTTATTTGGGTGTATCTCAACCAATCATTTTAACTAATACAAGATAACAAAAATAGCTTACTTTCAAGTTTATCTACAACACATTTTTTAACTTTTTAGTTTTCTTAACATCCTTATTCCTCAAAAAAATAATGTAACCATTTCCCCAAATCGCATTATATCTATAACCCAAATATAATTTAATCACATTTTTACCCCCTTTCCAAATGACGAATATAGACATTGTACATCAGCTCATTCACAGCATGTCTCGTACAGAAAAGGCCTATTTTAAAAAATATGCTAGAAAACAACAACGAGAAAAAGACGACTTTTATTTCAAGCTGTTTGATGCCATTGACAAACAAGTTGTTTACGACAGTAACCGCTTAATCAAAAAATTCAAATCCCAAAAATTAACCGTCAAACAGCTATCTATCTCCAAACACTACCTATACAACTTAATCGTTAGCAACCTATTAGAATACAACCAAAACAAATCCATTCAGGCTCAGCTGCACCAACAAATTGAGACCATTCAATTATTGCATAAACGCTCGCTATCTTCCCAAGCGTTAAAAACATTATATAAGGCACAAAAATTAGCACAAAAACATGAATTTTTCCTATACATATTGTTGCTAAAAAATTTAGAGGAAGAAATTCTTCGTATCCAAATGTCCCCTGATCTTACTCAATACCTCAACCAAGGTTTCAAAGAAGAACAACGGATTAACCAACAATGGTTAAACCTCAGACATTATCGCTATTTGGCAACAAAATTCACCTTTTGGAATAAGCAACAATACTCTAGTAGAACAGAAGATTCCGATTTAATCACCGAAAATTTTCTTGAAGAAGTAAAACAAGTTGCTCCCCCCCTGAGTATCAAGGCAAAATTTCTGCATTTGCACTGTTTGCTTGATTATTACACCCAAAAAAGCAATTTTCACAAAGCTCGTGAAGTTCTGCAACAACAGGTCGTCTTATTTGAGGAGAACCCCGCCTTTTTAGAACAAAGAAGCCTAACCTATATTACTATTTTAAATAATTTAGGAGTCAACCAACGATTGACCAACGATTTGGAAAGTATGCTAGATACGGCTGCTAAACTCAAAGCCTTTAAATGCAAAACGATTCATGAAGAAATACAAATATTTGAATCTTGGGCACAAACAATGCTAATCTATATTACCTATAGTAAACCTGCCCCTCAACACCTTAGCGAGTTAATTTTAATCGAAGAACAATTCAAAATTTTGGAAAATAAGATTGGTAATGAATTTAAAATTATCATCCCTTATGGCTTGGCTTGTTGCTATTTCTGGCGAAAACGCTATCAGCAAGCATTAGACTGGTTAGAATTGGTTCAGAATCGCTGTACCAAACAATTGATGCCTGATTTAAAGATTGCTGCACGATTAATCAAATTAATTATCCATTACGAATTAGATCATCAATATTATTTACTCAATGCGAATGAATCTACTTATCGATACCTATCCTATAATCAACGGTTGTACAAAGTAGAAGCAACTTTGCTCAAAACCCTACGTCAATTAGCCGCTTTAGCGAGCCCTCAGCAAGCTAGTTCTATCTTTAAAGCCTTCAAAGAAAAACTTCTTTTGCTGCAAGAAGATCCCTTTGAAATGGGAGCACTCCAATTATTTGACTTTATCCAATGGGCTGATCAAAAGATTAATCGCCCTATTACATCTACCATTTAGGGATAAAACGGATTGACTCAAGAAACCCACTGCAATACCCCCAAACAGTATTACAGTGGGTTGTATAAATTCATTACTCCGCTATAAAATCGTATCAATCTGATAATCAGCAAAATAGGATTTCATCAACTAAAGCATTAAAAGACTGATTATCAGATTAATACATGAACGCAGTGAACTGGGCATGCTTATAGCCAAAGCTATACCACGCAGTAGCACCGTAGGTAAAAGTGAAGGCACTGCTTTTTTATGTTTTTTGTTAACTGTCTCATGAGCATAGCGAACTAAAAAACTAAAAAACTATCTCATGACCGTAGGGAATAACTAAGCGCAGCGCTCATGACCACAGGGAACTAATCAGCGGAGTATTATAAATTAATAATCTAATTTAAATAATTTTTTTAATTGCAAATCGCCCAAAAATGCTGGTGTAAGACGCATAAAAGTATTGCGTAATCCAGCCAAAAAAGGATTGGAAATATGGGCAACTTTTCCAATTTGCCAACTTGTTTTAATAATTTGATTGGCCTTCGTTTGACGTATTTTTTGGTATTGCTCAAAAGCCTTGCTTCTTTCCTTTTCTTTTGCCAGACACTCACTCAGTACCCAAGCACTTTCTATAGCTTGATTAGCTCCTTGCCCCATATTTGGTGTGGTAGCATGTGCTGCATCTCCAACCAAGCAGACACGCCCTTTATGCCATTTCTCCAATTGCTCTAGATCGCTGAGCTCAGCTTTAATCATAGTTTCTGAAGGCGTTGCGGCAATAATTTGAGCCACCAATGGGTTAAATTCACCAAAAATTGTTGCCAATTCAAGCCCTTCTAATTCCTTTTGATGCTGTTCATAACTAACACAAGCAAACCAATAGACTAAATTATTGCCAATAGGGACAATTCCAAATCGCTTTCCATAGCCCCAAGCCTCTCTCAATTTAGCCCGATCCTCTTTTTTCAGTTCAAACTCCACAACCCCTCGCCAGCAAATTTGCTTTGCAAATCGTTCCTTTGAGGTCGGGAAAATAGCTTGTCGAACACTAGAATGAATACCATCTGCACCAAGCACCCAATCCGTTTCATGTTGAGTTCCATCTTCAAATTCTAACTGTACCTTCTCTCCTACCTGTTCTAATTTTTTTAATTTTTTATTCAAATACAAAGGAGTATTTGGCAATTCAGACAACAAAACTTCATGCAGTGCTGCACGATGGATAGCAACGTTACTCAATTGGTATTTTTCTTCAAAATATTCCAATTTATTACTAGCCATTTCCTTTAGATTCATATCGGTGATTGCCATACTTTTGAGACAGTTCCCTGCCTTTTTTAATGGATCAAC
Organism: Aureispira anguillae; assembly: GCF_026000115.1. Taxonomy (GTDB): domain Bacteria; phylum Bacteroidota; class Bacteroidia; order Chitinophagales; family Saprospiraceae; genus Aureispira; species Aureispira anguillae. Next base: position 7,351,186 of record NZ_AP026867.1, on the reverse strand, counting down.
CAAGCCCAAACGTTGGTAAATTTGCATGGCATTAATCGCCAATACAATTCCAGCACCTACTTTTCTAAACTGAGGTGTAGCCTCAAAAATTTCTACCTCAATTCCTTTTTGTTGCAAGGCAATTGCTAGTGTTAAACCACCAATCCCAGCACCTACGATTGTTACTTTCATAGTATATTTTTTAAGTAGCATTGCCAACTAAGATTAGCTCACAATAACTACATGAACGGTTCAAACCATGCTATAGGTTATGAGTGCATTTAGAACAATCAGTAGACAAAGTGGTGTATAATATTTGCTGTCGTTCTTTGCAAAACTACCTGTCTTTACCTTTTTGAATAATCCAACATATTTATAATCCCCTATCGCTCTCAACAAGAAAATTCCTGCAATAATTGCCAATGCTATTTTTACAAGTTTTGGAGCGATCAAAGGTCCTATTCCTAAGGCAAGGACATGAACAAAGGCAAAACCTAGCAAACCTATCGCTACCAATAAAGTTGCTATAGGACCTGGCTTAAAAGCAGGTTCTCCTGGGTTTTGTTGAGGAATCGCTTGCATAATTCCCCAAGTGCCTCCCAATGCCCAATAAATATGAAGTAATGCAATTAGCATAAAAATGATAAGGTTCAGTACACTAAATACAATCATAATTCTATTATTTTTTTAACTTTAGGTCAAATATACTAAAAAATAACAATTAGGTCAAGTCTACTAAAAATAATTTATGAAATCATCCGTTAATCCTAGCAAAAAAACCAAATCTCGCATCTTAAGTACTGCTTTAAGGCTTTTTAATGAATTGGGCTTGTCTCAAGTTACTCTAAGATCAATTGCCAAAGAAATGGGAATCAGCCAAGGAAACCTTTGTTATCATTTTAAAAAAAGAGAAGCGATTTTAGAAGCTTTATACTATCAATTGGTGGCTCTAATGGATGAAGTGGTAGCAAAAATGGCAACTGCTCCTCCAAGCCTAAAAACTGCTTTTTTGACATCAAAAGAAATGATGGAACAATTTTATGCGTATCGTTTTTTTATGCTAGATTTTGTACAAATTATGCGAGAAAATGAAGTGATACATAAGCATTATCAACAATTGAGTCAGTTGCGAGAGCAGCAATTTAAGGGCATGTTCCAGCTATGGATAAAAGAAGGTTTGATGCGTTCAGAAGAATTTGAAGGAGAATACAATAACCTACTCTTGCGCTCCAATATTTTAGGTAATTTTTGGCTTTCTTCTATTATCGTAACACAGGCACTCAGCATAGAATTGGTAAGAGAATACAGTAAGGTTGTTTTCCAAAATATATATCCCTATCTAACCTCTAAAGGAAAACTAGAGTTTCATACCTTGAATCAATTGATTTAAAATGGGAAGTACCAATTTGTCCAATCCAAAGCATAATGATTGAACAAATTGGTACGTTGTGCTATCCTCTATTGCTTAATAAACTTTTGCAATAGCAATTCATCATCTCCCATCGTTATTGAAAACATATAAGTTCCAGCAGGTAATTTTTTGACAGCATCAATCTTTAGTGTTTGATTGGACTGTACTTCTTCTTGACTTTGATACAAACACTTCCCATCTGTTGATAATACCTGTATAACAATTGAGTTGGTTGGTTGAGGCAACTGCTTAAAGGATACATTCAACGTATTGATTACGGGATTAGGATATAGTTTCCAATCGATGTATTTCCCATTAGATTGTCCATTAACCGCTCTTATTTGAGAATAATTAAATGTTCCATCAAAATCTAGTTGTTTGAGTCGATAATAGCTGGTTTCTAGCGTACTATTTTCATCTAAAAATTGATAGAAATTGGTCTGAATAGAGTTTCCTTGACCATTTACCCAACCGATTTCTTTAAAAGTAGTTTCATGGGCTAACATTCGTTCAACCTGAAACCCTTGATTATTGGTTTCGGAAGCTGTTTTCCAATTCAAAATAACTTCATCTGCATTTTTTCGTTCTGCTTCAAATTGAATGAGTTCAACTGGCAAGTCTACATTTGAATTAACAAAAACAAGTTGGCTAAAGCTTGTAATAGCAGCAGAATTGTCAAATACAAGCGTTCCATTATGACCACTATTGGCAGAATTAGCATTGGCAAGAGCCGTTCCCCAAGTTGCACCATAAGCGTTGGAGGGACGTTTATACAATTTTAAAGGTGAAGCACTCTCTGGTTGTGCTGCCTCGGCAGGACTAATATAACCTATGTCTAATAACGATAAGCTATTTAGGACTGTAAAGGTTGTGTTCCCCCCATAATTTCGAACCACAAAATATTCATTGTCTACCTGTCCTGTTATAGAAGATCCACCATGAGGCTGTTCTGTTTCTAAGCGAGTAACAACCACATCACCATTAGCTGCTGTAGCACCAAAGTTAATACTTAAGCCTACTTTTGAATAATTCGCTAAAAATGGTCCCGTTGCAGGAATCGTCAGCGTTTGTGCAAGTCCACCTGCTACAGCAATCTCTGAAGCTACGTAAGCAGCAGGAGTCATATTTATTGCACGACCGTTGCTGCTCCCCAAAGCATCCTTCACCCCATTTACAGTTCCAACAGGATCGTCATTATTAAATTGATAATAAGTAAGCAAATTGGCTTCCCCTCCATTTAATGTAAGGTGCATATTCTCTCGAATTTCTGTTTGCGTTCGAGCAGCATTCCATATTCGTATTTCGTCCAAACTACCCAACCAAAATTCTCCACTAGCGGGCAATGCGATAGTGCCAATCACCAAATTTTGATCGGTTGTATTTAGGGTTTTTGAAGTAGCAATATCCAAAACTCCATCCACATACAAAGACAGGGTAACCCCATCAAAAACACAAGCAACATGATGCCATTGGTTATCATTAATTACAATTGTACCTTCCAAATCATTCCCTTCTCCTACAAAAGAAAAACTTCCATTTCGAATTCCAATGCTATTTCTCAAATTAGCCGCTCTACGCCCCCAACTCAAGATATTGTTATAATTACCTGTTGTTGGAACAGTTGTCTTAATCCATGCTTCTATTGTTCTAGCACTATTGCCTTGTGGCAAACCTGATGCAGTAGTTGTAACATCAATATAATCATCAATTCCATCAAATGTATACATATTTCCTCGTACAGGACTAATGCCATCTATGCTTTGCTGAACAACCATAAACTGTCCCCAAACTTCAATATTGGGAAATGTAATCGTATTCCCTGTCACCAGCACAGCATTTGCTATTTCCTTCCAATCGTCACTGGCATGCATGGCTCGATGATACAAACGATATTGAAGCGGGTTCGTACTTGAAAAAGTCCCCGTAGGAAAAGTAAAGGTTAAATCTCCAATATAAGCCCCTGTAGTCGTAGAACTATTGACTGTCCAAGTTGGGTTATCATAAACAGCGACCCCATTGGTTCCCCTATTGGTATTCGGAGAAAAACCTTCATAAGTAACCGTAATATCTTCTGTTCCTGTTTTAGAAGTAAAATTAATCTCTAAATGAGCGGTGGCAAAGTTGTGTACTCCTGTAGTAGCAATGCCCGTTATAGTTTGACTTATAGAAGCCGCAGAATTGCCAACATTAATTGGTGAGCTATTTCGGCTTGCTCCATTCATCAAGGTAGCATTGTTGTTTGCCAATACATCATTTGCCACTGTGCCTGTTGTTTCATTCAATTGATAATAAGCAACCAACCCCGTTTCACAACCCGTTAAGGTCAAATGCATATTTTCTCTAACCAATTGTTCGCTGCGAGCGCTATTCCACAAGCGAACTTCATCCAGTTCCACATTAGAGGGTTTATTGGCATTGTCAGAACGCTTCCCTAAATGTGCATTTCCAGTCCCTGAGGGAGTAGTTGTGGCAACAGGGTCAGAGCTAAGTGTTTGAGCAATTCCATTGGCATAAAATTTCAAGCGATTACCAGCCGTAGCTGCTCCATTAAAAACAACCGCAATATGTGTCCATTCTCCAACAGGAACAGATAAGTTAGAAGCATTAGCCGACTCACTAGTCCCATTGCAAATACTAATTTTTAGATATTGATTGGTGGCCTCTGTACCTCCACTTCCTAATGAAATTTCAATCCGATTGGTATTATTGAGTCGTTTAGAAAATATTCGTTCAGTATTGGCATCAATTGTAAGTGGTTTGACCCATGCCTCAAAGGTAAACTCGGATTGGTTTTCTAGAGCAATTTGCGCCCCCAAGTCAATATAATCGTCTACTCCATCTACAATGACTGTATTTCCACGATTATAATCCATCAAGTTATTATAAATAGGACTTCCTATATCTCCTATATCATTTGCAAAGGCGTTGACATCAACTGTCGTATTATTTCGTTGATAGCCCAAAGATCCCGTTACATCATTCCCTGTTCTATTAACTCCAGGAATAGCCTTAGAACCATAGTTTGTATTGGCATAAGTTAGCTCTGTATAATAAGTAGCTCGCCCCTCCGTCTCATCATCATCATAAGCAATCGACCAAATTATTGTTCCATTATTATCTTCCAAGATCAACTCATCTGCATCATTTTCCAAATCCATGCTTACTTGAACAACTTTATCATTTGCGCAACCTTTTAGCCAGTGTTCTTCAAATTTAGCCTTATTCCTAGCCAAAATAAGCGACTCTCCTGCCGAAAGAAATAAATCAACAGCAGAAATGGTAGCATTATCCGTATCTTCATCCTTCAGTTTCCAATCTTTTAGATTAATTGGTGCACTACCATAATTGTAAATTTCGACCCATTCCTCTTCGGATTCTATCCCTGTAGGATTCGCTAACCACTCTATGATAGCCACCTCTGGTGTTGGTACAACATCGGAATAGATGGCAATAAAACCATCATTATAAGTCGTACCACTAGCAGAATTTAAGGTTGCAGTCCCTATAGGATCAAAATCTACATTCATACCTTCAAAATACCCTGTTAGATGAATCGAGCCATTATTTACAACAATTCCATAACCTCGATCATGCCCTGCCCCTTCAATTGAAAAAGCATTCACATAAACACCATTATTGGTATATTTTCCTATGAATGCTTCGTCCATTGTTGCGCTCCCTGCGCTTGTAAGATTTGCCGTATTTGCACTTGGATCAAAATCCGCTGTTCCTCTAAATTTGCCTGTTACATAGAGGTTGGTTCCATCTATGTCAATATCGTAACCATAGTCCAAACTAGCTCCCCCTATAGGAAAAGCCCAAGCATGAGTGCCTGAAGAAGTGTATTTGGCAACAAAAATATCACTACTGCCACTAGAACTAATGTTATAGGTTCCCCCACTTGGATCAAAATCTACGGTATTGTAAAACAAACCTGTAAGATAAACAGCTCCTGCGGCATCTACGGTAGCCTTCCTTGCTTCATCACTTCCTGTTCCTCCAAATCGATTTGCCCAATTGCATACCCCTGTTGCGGCATCGTATTGAGCAACAAAACCATCGTAACTCCCCAAGGAGGTTCTTTGAATAGAAGTTCCCAATGGGTTAAATTCAGCGGTTCCTTGAAACTCTCCTGTGAGGTACAAATTAGCACCGCTAACTTCTACCCCATAAGCATATTCCAAATTCCCTGAACTCCCTATGCTAGCATCCCAAAGATGCAATCCATTTGCATTGTATTTGATTAAAACGATATCTGCTCCATTCGTATTCATTGAATGAGCCGCTCCTAGAGGATTTACATTGATGGCAGTAGCATTGGTAGCGTCATTATCATCTAATCGCCCTGCTATATAAATGTTATTAGAAGGATCTGTTGCTACACCATAAATTTCATTATTTAGGGTTCCTGCACCAAATTGCATCGCCCAAATACATTGCCCAGCACTATTGTATTTTGCTGCAAAACCATCAGGGTCACTTCCTGCTGTACTACTCGTTAAACTCGTTGCAACTCCCCCTAAAGGCGCAAAATTAACCCCTGCCCCTTTAAACTCTCCTACGACAATAACATTTCCTAAAGCATCTACCGTTATATCATAAGCCCTTGTGTCTTTTCCTGTTCCAGTCGTTCCAAGATTAAATGCCCAGATGTAATTGCCATTTAGGTCATATTTAGCGATAAAAGCATCATAGTTGCCTGTTGAGGTCAGGTTAGCCGTTCCTGCTCCCATATTAAAATCAGCCGTTTCTCTAAAACGCCCAACTACATAAATATCCTGATTGGCATCTTGAGCGATTGCATAAGGTTCTATATTATGGTTAGAAGCAGCAATACTTCCTGCCCAATCTATGGTTTGAGCATTCGAATAATGGGAAAATAAACCGATCCAACTTAATAAAATTAGTGTGGTGTGAAATAATTTGTTCATGTCTGTGTAATTTGTTTTGTGTAATTTGAGTGGTATCTTAGAAGTCTATACAACGTTCTAATATAGGTATTTAGTCTAGTGTATCGTCCTAAATTATGGGGGAGGCATTCTTTATAAAACTACAATTTTAAATCCTTTTCTACTAAAAATAAAGTATTTCACATTATATTTTAATTAATTTAAATTAGCATTTTTTACGCTTCCTACTTTTCGAGTCTTTGGTATAACATTCAAATATTAAACGATTATTCTATTTATTTATTTCGAGTTCAATGCCCTTTCAAACAAAAAAGCATCCTTGTCGCTACAGGGATGCCTTTTTATTTCTGTCAATTTATTTGGGGACGACTCAAAAAAATATTATTAGAACTAAACGTTATGCTCATCGGCTATTTTCCTTAAAAAGTTCTTAAAAATCTGACTTAAAAAATCATATGAATTACTGAGTCTATGATTATCATCTATCAAGTGCAATTTAGCCAAGGTTAAATTTCCAAATTTTATAGAATTTTGATAAGGCACAACCTCATCCTGCCAGCCATGTACGATTTCTATATTTGGGTTCTTAGGAAAGAATTCTTGCTGGTCATAATTAGCTAAGTAAAATGCAGGAGCCATTAAGAATAGACCGTTAACCGATCGCTCACAAGCTATGACTGTAGATACATAGCCTCCCATACTAGAGCCAACTAAAATGATTGGCTCAGATTCATAATTACGGACAATATCTCTTAATAGACGAACTCTTTCATTTACAGCTACACAATGTGTATAATCAATTGAAATCGTTTTAAAATTGAATCCTTGAGCAATTTGGGATAAATAGGCAATTTTTGTACTATTGGGAGTACTTTCTTTACCATGAGAGAATATTATTACAGCCATTTTAAATTCATTTGTAGCAAGATATTTTCACCAAGTCAATGGCAAATCTTAATTTCTTTTCTTAACTAGTGTGATTTTCTATACCAACTCTAAATCATAAAAAGTGTTAATCATTTTGAAACCAAACTAAATTAAGTGTATAGTTTTCTTGAATAAAGGAAAAACAAGGAGTAGAATGAGATGCAGCTGAACAGATAATATATGAAGGTTCATATCTTTTACCTCTCATATATATTTCATCTTGGGTTGTTATGCTACTGAACCCCCTTGAACCAATTCTTACTATTTGAGAATCATTGATTGCAAATAAAAAATGAGAATTTAGAGTATCTTTATTAAACTTTTTTTCTAATACTCTTTTCTCTGTTTTCAAATCATAAACAAACGTTCCCCCTATACCAATTCCTGAAACTAATACCATTGTTTTATCATTGGACACAAGTATTTGTCGAGATTGTGTGTAAGGTTTTAGAAAACGCTGTTCTTGAGCACCTGTTAAAAAATCATATACAATAATTTCATTCAATTCTAGACCTCCAATACCTATCAATCTATTACTAAAAAATTGTGCCTGCAAGCTAGACTCAATATCGTCACTACTATAAGCCTTAACTATATAATTGAATCTCAAATCCCAAATTTCAACTGAAACTCCTACTACTGCTAAATAATTTCCATTATCAGTTATATCTAATGATTTACACAACTCTGTTCCTCCATAACTTGCCATTTTTTTAATTTCGCCAGTGCTCAATAAAATTGAGCATAGATGATAGTCATATTTATTATCTTGAAGTAAGACATATAATAGATCTCTATCTAAACTAAATTTCAAAGACACCAGCCTTTTGTCTTGTATTTCAAACCTTTGTACTTCTGACAAAGTACTAGAATTTAATAAAACTATATGCCCTTGAAATTGCAATGGATTAGGGGTTATTCCTAATGCTAGTAAATGACCATCCCTAGAAAAGTCTAAGGCAACACCTTCCCCCTCTATCTTTTTTTGTTTAAAATTAAAAAATTCCATTAATCTAACTTTAAATTACATTCCTTCAAATTTTGTTTGCAGATCTGCCCATTCCATCCCCTTACTAGTTCCAGGACCTGTGAACTTAGCGCCTACCCACCAATAGTTAGGTCTAAAATTATATCCTTCCCCTCCTTTAGACCAGTTATTATTCTTATGAATAAACCCTAAATCTCCTGTAGCAATTGCTTTTCTTTCATTCCATGGCATATTATTACCACCTTTACACCAATGCTTTGCAATAGGTGGACTGTGGTCAATGTGATAAGAATTTCTAGCTAAATAGTCTTTTTCTTTTTTAGGATCAAATTCATCATCTACTAGAACTCCTTCATCATATAGATTATCCCATTTTTCTTGTCCTTCTATCTGTTTATCCTCCTCACTATTCTTTAGTAAACTAATAACTTCTTTAATCTTAGTTAGACCATCTTTAGCCATTTTTTTTTCAAGAGAATAATATCCTGTATCATTTAAATAGTACTTCTTACGAATATCATCAGCTCCCCAAGAAGAAGGCAATATTCTTTTTGCTGGAATCTTGGCAAATCTGTATTTGTCAACTTCCTCACTTTCTACGATATCTTTCTTATTTAGTAACTCTGCTAAAATTTCCTCACATAATTCTTGAGAATACAATTCGGAAATATTAGGCAGCCTTTCTATTGTTATGTTAAACTTTTTTATATTTACCCAATTGAACGGATTCGCTCCTGTAAGTTCACTATGAGACCTTCCATGATTTTGAATTTGTTTTACAGATATTTGAATGATTTGTTCATTTGTCATTCTCGTCAAAATATATTTCCCTACCTTGATTTTTGTAATTTTACCATTATCTATACCCCATTTTAGAGTTTCTCTAATCTGTCTAATTTGACTTGGCGTTCTAGTGTCATTTGGATAAAATTCATCTTTCCAATCTTGAGGTGTAAATATTTTATGGAATTTATCTTTATGTTGTGCTTGCTCTATTCTATCTTCATGAACTGAGAACTTTTTAGTTACATTAATATTCTTTTTATACTCATTTGGATATATATGAACTAAAATATCCACATCCCCATCCTTCTTATCCTTCTCCACAGCATTAATCAAATCAATGCTAATCTTAATTCCCTTTCTCAGCTGGGGTTGATAGGTTTTAACCAATTGCTTGGCTTCTGTTTTGAGGGCTGTATACAATTCTTCAAAAGAAGCTACATCATCTGAACCTGCTATCGCCTTTAGTTTTTGCTCCACTACAGCAGCTATTTTTTCATGTTTTTTACGATCTTCCGCACTAACCTGTTCTTCATTTTCTGCCTTAGTTGGTTTGCGTTTAATTTGCTCACTTCTTTTCTTACCATCCAAACGAGCCTCCAACATAAACAAGTGCCAATCTTCTGTTTCTTGCAACAAATCCGCTCCCAAATCATCCAAACGGTATTTTAATTCTAACTTATTGAGCTCTACCTTGATTTGCTGTTGGGTCAATTCTTCATTATTTACAATTGCCGCTCCACGCTTCATCCCCTTATTGAGGTCAGCTTGCTTTTGCTGATCGGTACGCTTATCCTCCCCTTCTTTTTTCTTCTTTTTAGCATTTTCCTCTTTCTTCTGATCCTTTTTCGCTTTTCTGCGTCCCTTTTTATCCTTAAACCACATCGACGCTTTTTCAATAAAGCCATCCACTGCCTTGGTAATTCTACTGGTTATCTTTTTAAAGATTTTTTGAACCTTTTCAGCAAGGTCGCCCAAGTTTAAAAGTGAAGTAAAGAAGCCAATCAACAAAGGAACAGAAATTCCCAAGGCACGCTCAATCAGTTGCGCAACTTTGCCAACCGCCCCAGCAGCTAAAGCACTAATCGATTCGGTAAAGGCTTTCACCAATTCCATAATTTGGCTGCCTTGTCGGATAAAAAATTCTGCCACATCCACAATCATCATCGCCGCCTTTACAAAGGCACCAGCAGGCGTTAGCATACTCAACAAGAATTTAATTCCTGATTGTACCACCTCTGAAATCAACATTTCGGTAATGGAACCAATAATTGTTTCTTTTAAATCACTGAATTCCTCCTTGATGTATTCCCAAGCACCAGCAATCCCATCGGTACGGATAATTTGGAAAATTTCAAAGCCATCTTCGATGGCCTTAACAGGTCTTTCTCCCAAAATATTCACCGCTCTGGCTCGAATAAAATCCCAAGTCAAGCCCAAAGCCTGCGTTGTCAAACTAAAAATACCTTCTAAGCTAAAAATATTTTCTGGCATTTCTATTCCAGCACCAGACATAGCCCCCGTCAACCACTCTACAAAACCAGTTGTTAAGTAGTCTTCGATTTTCGTCATAAAGTTAGCAATTCCTGTAGAAACCCCATCAATCAAATTCCCTAAAAACCCAATTGGGTCTAAGAGTATTGCTGTAATCGCATCAATCGCAGCCGATAAAATATTGGTCAGTGCAGCTTTAATCTCCAAAATTGTTTCAATCACCCCAGTCACCGAATCCAAGGCTATATCAATTAATCCCCGATTCGCCGCTTTCATTGCTTTTATATGCGTATCAACTTGCTCAATATTTTCTTTGTATTTTTCTGCTAAGGTATCAATCAACTTACTTTGCTTAGCATCCACTTGACTGTTCAAGGCATCAAATTCCTCGTTAATGTCGGCAGCTGCTTTTTTCCCTACCTTTCGAAGATTATCAGGCAAGGAACGTACATAATCGTTTACCGCTTGGCGACCGCTTTGTACTCGTTGTTTAGCAGCATTTAGTTCTTGTGCTACATATTCGGCAATTTCTTCAATAACCACTTCCATATGGTCAACATAAAGATTGCGCCCTTCTACAAAAAATTTATTTACCTCATCAGGCAAGCCCGTAAAGGCATCTCCCACCCAAGTCAATGTTCCCGATATTCCATCGTAACGCTCTTCTTTATAAATCGCCATTTCATTCGCCACATGGTTTTCAAAACGTTGCTGAGCAATTGAAGCGCCTCGATCAAAGAGTTGCTGAACCTTACTATCTAAACCATTCAAAATAGCCTCTACATCCGCTTCAGTGCTTTTGTAAATCTTTCCAATTTTATCTGCTACGGCTTTTTCTTCTGCGCTATAATTTTGACTTGTCGTTTTTTGTTTTTCCTCTACATTGGTCAATCTATTCGCTCGATCTTGGTGCATTCCTCCCATCTCTGCTGTTCCTTTGTCACGAGCACTTTGCCGAGTGTCCGACAAGTTTTTTTGCTCCTCTGTTCTCAACCGAACAGAAGCATCCTTACTATCTTTCTGAGCCGTTTTTTTGGTCTCCAATGCCATGGTAAAAGTAGGTTCATTGGATTTACTGAGTTGTTCCTCTGTTATTTGATTAGTGGTAAATTTATCCTCTAATTCTTGAGCATTTTCTTTGAGGGGTTGTTCTACCTTTTCTTGTCCTACAGGCTTGGGCATTCCTAAATCTGCCCTTATATCTTTGGGTTCTTTTCCGATTGGCGCTTGGGGTAATGGCTTAACATTTTTAGATGAAATTCCAGATTGGTCAGGTTGCTCTTTAGTCGTTTGTTCAATTGGACCAATTGACTTCGTTTGTTCTTCTGCCACCGTTCCTTTTACCGCTTCCTTCACTTCCTTGATTTTGCCACTCTCTTTAAATTTATCTGCGTCTTCCTCCGTTTCGGGCATAATTGCCTCTACTCGTTGCATCAAAGCACTTACAAAAGAAGTCGTATTAAAAGCAGGCGTTTCTTGTGCCTCTATTTTAGCAATCTGATTTACTTCTGCTAAACTTTGTTTCTTATTTTGTGGTTCTTCTGCTGCATCTTCTGCCGCTGTCACTTCATGAATTGCGCTGTTGTGCCGTTGTTCTCTATCGCCCTCTTTTGAAACGTTCTGAGTAAGTATTTGAAAAGCTGGATCTGATTCGGGGCTTGGCAAGGTTGTTTTGACCACTTCTGTTGTTGGGTTGGAAGGTTCGCTCTCGCTAGCTTCCCGAATTTTATCCAAATTGATTGGAGGAGGTGCATCAGTCTTTGTTGTTGTTGTCGCCGTTGGCTGTGGCATCCCCTTGTCCATTCCTTGGCTGGAAACAGGTTGACCAATTGGCTGATTCTCCCCTGCTATAGCCTGCAAGTCAATTGGTTTATCCAATACATTTTCTTCTTCCCTTGGAGCTGATAGCTCAGGTAAAACGGTCTTTAGGTCAATTGCTGCGTTCTCTTCCTCTTTTATCGATTGATCTTCTAGGCTTCTTTCTTGTGGCAACTGCCCATAAACCGCTTCATATTGTACCATAAATAAATCCGCCTGTTGTTGCTTAATTTGCTTTTCCTCAACCAAAGCAGTCAACTCAACTTTGGATTTGGGGCGGTGATAATCGGTGCCTATACGAATTGTTGTTGTATTAATCCAAACCGCTTCCCCCCGCTCATTTGTCATTGGAGGAGGTTCGCTATTGGGCAAATTACTGCCATTAGGATTAAATTCTATTCCATCATCAGAATTTGTATTTTGTTCGGTGTTAAAATGCTCAACAACAGATTCTTGTTCTAAGTTAGTGTATTCTTCTTCTAAGGACATAATTATAATGGGGTTATCTCTTTCATTGCTCCGTTAAAAAATCGTATTCAATTAATTATCAAAAACGATACAACCCAACTACTCTAAATGTTAGTTATTTGATAACCTAGCTTTACTAGCTCATGTAATAATCAATCGAATACATGAGCAAAGCGAACCGAGCCCTGTGAGCTCACGAGTGATAACGAACCGACCTCAGGGAGCTCATAAGCACTAACGCACTAGCTAACCTAGCACCGCAGGTAAAGGTAAAGCCCGTTAGCGTACTAACTGGGCATGCTTGTAGCTAAAGCTATAAAGCAAAAAACTATCTCACGAGTGTAACGAACCGACCTCAGGGAGCTCATAAGCGCTAGCGCACTAGCTAATTAACGGAGTATTACTCTTTATAATCACCTTAAAAGTAATAATTTATTTTATATAAAAAACTAAAATTCAATTCTTTAACAACATTCAACTACAACAATTATATACACTTACTAATTTCGCTTAGGATCTACTTTTACTGGCTTATTATCCTCATAATAAACTTTGATGTATTCTGCCTGATCAAAATCTGTAATCAGTACCTCTGTTCGGCGATTGCGTTGGTGTTCAAATTCACTACAATCCACTCCATCCTTACAATTATTTTGAGGACGTTTTTCCCCATATCCAATCGTCTTAATGCGATCCTCCTCAATTCCTTTACGAACTAAGTATTCTTTAGCAGATTTTGCTCGACTGGAAGATAATGCTTCATTATATTCCTTGGTTCCCCTACTGTCTGTATGCGAAGACAATTCAATTTTCATACTCTTAAATTGTTGCATCAAGCCAGCCAAACGATCCAAATCAGGAGAAGCATCGTCTCGAATATCATATTTATCAAAATCATAAAAAATATCCCGCATTTGGATAATATCTCCCTCTTTTAAGCTTTCTGTAATCGTCTGCCCCGCAATAACAATAGGAGCTCCCAATTTGTCAAAACCTGGGGTCATTAGCAATTCTGTTGTAATGGGCTTACAATCCTCCACCTTCACCAAAGATAAAACTTTGTTATCCCCTATAAAATTATCTTTTCGTGCTTTAAGTACATAATCACAACCACATTCCAAAGGAAAAGCAAAAGTACCAGTCTTGTTTACCAATACAACGGATTCTTCCCCTGTACAACGATCTAATAAAGTAACTTTAGTTCTAAGTAATGGGCGGTTATATTCCTTATTCAGTACCACACCAGCTACATAAGGTTGATTGGCAGGCAGCGGTTTTCCATCAGGTCCTACTAACAAACTTGGATCTAAATTATAAGTAGGACTGTTGTTGTTCTTATCTGTTGTAGCACTAGGAAGATTTCCAGCAGTACCATTCGCACTATCGTCTGTTTTGGGAGTCGTCCAATTGTTCCCTTTTAATGAATTAGCAATCGCATCCGACCGCTTAAGAATACCAATACAAAATTCTTCTAATTCTCCATCGGGAGGCATTAGAAAATATTCTTGAACAACAATATATCCATCTTTTTTAACCTCAAAAACATACTCTTCGCTAGCATATAAGCTATACAGAAAAGTCCCTTCGTCATTGGTGGTATAAATTTGTTCTGGTTCCTGAAGTATTCCTAACGATTCAGTGTTGGGAGAATTAAGCTGTATCGTATATTCATTGGCTCCCTCTCGAACAGGGGTTAAGCTCAAAATAATGTTCTTCCCATCTGTAATTCCTATTCTTTCTCGTGCTTCCTTGGATAAATTAGCTGCGTTTGCCTTTCTAATACTAACCGTAGCGCCTTCTATTCTAGCATGATCAGCCTTATCATAAACACAGATTTCAAGAGGCATTAAAGGTTTGGGTTTAACGGCACTTGCTCCCCCCTTCTCCAATTCAAAATGATAAATATCGTCTTTTCCTTGCCCACCTAATCGGTTGCTTGTTAAATAGCCTTCTGATCCTTCCTTGTTTAAAATAAAGCCAAAGTCATCGTGTTTGGAGTTAAAAGGCATTCCAAGATTTAACGGAAAAACCCAAGTCTTTTTTTCATCATCTCCCGTAGACATGGCCATAAATAAATCTAAGCCGCCTAAACCGCCATGCCCTGTAGAAGAAAAATACAGCATTCCATCAGGATGAATATAAGGAAAAACTTCATCGCCTGCTGTGTTGATCTTAGGTCCTAAATTGACAGGAGTAGTCCAATTATTACCTACCCAATAACTAGCGTATAGATCCATACCACCTTGGCTATTTTCACCTTCGCTGCTGGCAAAAACCATTACTCGCTCATCCGCCGACAAGGCAGGGTGACAAACATCAATATCATCATCGTTAAAAGGCAATTCTGTAACTTCTTTCCACAGACCTTTTTTTAATTTTGCAGAATAGATTTTTAGCTTGGTGATTCGATCCTTACTTTTTCCTCGTTTACCATTTTGGTAATTATTTCTAGTAAAAAACACTTTTTGTGCATCGTCTGAAAAAGAAACAGGTCCTTCGTGCAATCGTGTATTGAGCTGATCGGAAAAAGATTTAGGGGTTTCAAATTGTTCTCCAACCAAAGGCGCATAATACAAATCCATACAATTTTCATTCAACCACTGGTCTACTTTTTCCAAACTCGCCATCTTTCTGGTAGAGACAAAGACCAAACCATCCTTATAGTACATAGGGCTAAAATCCAAGTTTGGCGTATTCAATTCTTTTACATTTCGAATACTCACCTTTCCCTTTGCCTTAAATACTGAAATTTGGTTACAGGCTTGATACCCCGCTAATGCTCGTTGAGCAGCAGCCGTTTCCTTATTGGCTTTCATCCGTTCATGGCAGATTTTATAGGCTTCTCCTGCTTTAAAATAATATCCATTAGCTTGCAGCGCTTGGGCATAATAAAGATGGTTCAGGGGCGTATCATCTTCTTGTTCAATCAAACTACGATACACCTTTTCAGCATTCTTAAAATCTCCTACTTTTCGATAGCTCGTTCCTAATTTAGTGAGGGTTGCTCGATCGTATTTGGACCAGTCGCCCCCTCCCTTGAGTTTAATGTATTGAGCATAGCCCAGCTCATTATAATAACGTTCTGCTTTTCCTGTATTGCCCTTTTGTCCCAAGACAGATTGCCAACAATAAACCAAGGAAAAAATAAGTACAATATATTTCATGATTTTTCTTTTTTCTTTAATACAGGACAAAATAAGGGCTGTTTTAAAGCCCAACTTAATCTAAGTTAGAGCTTAGATGCTCCCCCCACTCGCTTTTAGCCATTAGCCTCTACTAAGCTAGTATCGGGTTCTTTAGCTAAATGTGCAACGATCTAAGATCTTAAAAAATAGCTAGACTAAACCGTTACTTTATTTAAGTCCTGTACTCCATTTTTTTCAATAAATTTAGAAGAAACGAGGATTGTGCAAACGCTTCCCTTTGAGGCAACAAAAACAATACTCTAACATCACCTCAATACTCCCAGCATTGTATTGCTGTAATGGAGTTAATGTAAAATCATAGGCAGCAGAAACGGTAAATTGAGGAACAATTTTCCACTGGATTAAACCATCTATAGAATCTCCTACTCGATAGGTTACTCCTACTAATACTTTTTCAAAAAAGACAAAACTCAAATTAATGTCTGCATCAAAAGGGGTCTCAGGAACATATTTGAGCATTACATTGGGTTGAATTCGAACATTTTTGGCAATTTTAAACGAAGCGCCTCCCATCAAAAAATAATGTTGGTGTAACTCTGGCTCAATAGACGAATTGGCATTATTATTAAAATCAATCCTATTTCTAAACAATCGAGGCATTGAAAAGCCAACATACCAGTTCCTTGCTTGATAATACAACCCTGCTCCAAAATTGGGCAGCACCTTGCTAGAAACAGCAGCAGGAACAGATTGGTCAACCACTTGTGTTAACTTAGCATTGTCCCAACGAATGGTTAGGTAAGAAATATTTCCTCGCAAACCAATGCTCAAAAACGATTCATCTTTAAATCGTATACGATAGGCGTAACTCAAGTCAAAATTCCAGCGATCTGTTAATCCTATTCGATCGTTAGAAACCGAGAGCCCTAAGCCCATTCGCCTTTTCCAAACAGGAGCATGAATATTTAAAGTAGCAGTTTGTGGCGCACCATCAATTCCTATCCACTGATTGCGATAAATAGCAGCAATACACAAACCTTTTTTGCTTCCAGCATAAGCTGGATTAAAATAGAGCTTATTGAACATAAATTGAGTGTATTGAGCATCTTGTTGTGCCCATATCGCAGTTGTTCCAGCCCAAACGAAAGCAATTACTAAAATCAATCTAAGCATGATTTTTCTTTTTATTTTGAACAAGAGCAGGCAGCTAAAGCTGCCTGCTTTTTTATCGTCTAACTTCAACAAACCCTTGGAACTTTTGCCCATCAGACAACTCCATCAGGTAAAAATAGGTAGCATCAGGAACTGGTTTTCCATGATGTGTCCCTCCCCAATCGTTTTTATAATTATCATTTTCATAAATTACATCTCCCCAACGATTAAATACCACAAACTTAGTCCCTTCTAATCCTTCTAAACAGGGTACAATAAACGTTTCATTTGCATCATCGTTGTTGGGAGTAATCATATTAGGGAAGTTACAATCGGTTCCCCCTTGTACATCCACAATAACCAAAGCAGTATCACAATAAATCGCAGGACAATTGGGGTTACACAACTGATAAATAAATTGTTGATCGACCAATACATCTTGCAAAATCAAATCAAATTCTCCATTCCCTAAATTGGTTAAGGTTCCACTTTCTATCGATTCGGTTATTGTTATATTCCAATTGTTATTTAGGTTATCATTTGGAATAACATCAACTGTATTGCCTGCGCTATTATAAATAATAGCAAAACTATCTGCATTGGCAATGGGTGCTGAATCCATCGTTATCACAATGGTATCCATGGAGTAATCTCGACAAGCCCCATTAGACAAAGTCCAAACAAAAGCATTGGTTCCTAAGCCCAAATTAAGCACTTCTGTTCTTGTATTAGGAGGGGTTACTATCGTTGCTGTAGAAGCTGTCGTCCACAATCCAGTTCCTACGCTTGGAGGAGTAGCATTAACCACAGCAGTATCAATCCCACAAACCACAAAGTCTTCTCCTGCATAAGCAGCATCTGTAGGCAAGGCACTAACTGTTACAATAATGCTTTCTGAATCATAATCTTGGCAAGGTCCATTAGAAACTGACCATGTAAAGGTATATGTAGAATCTAATTGCAATCCACTTGTTACCGTTGCCGCAGCCGTTGCATCTGCAATAATTACCCCCTGACTAGATTGACTCGCTGGCTGTGTCCAACGCCCTGTTGCTATAGATGGTGTAATAGCCATCAAATGGGCGGTATCTGCATTACAAATATTAATATCTAGGCCTGCATTGGCGGTATCTATTGCTAAGGTTGGTGTTACAATAATTAGCATCGTATCGATAGAATAATCGGTACAACTTCCATTGCTCAATGCCCAATAAAATTCAATGGTGTCAATTGGTAAATTAACAATATTAGAATTATTTAAGGTAGGATTGACAATAACAGCACTTGAGTTGCTCGACCAAATACCTGTACTAAAAATAGGCTGTGTAGCGTCCATATTTACAGCATTTCCATTACACAAGATGATGTCTGGTCCTGCATAAGCCACTTCTGCGGGCAAAGCATGAATCGTATAGACAACATCATCTGTACTAAAGTCGGCACAGCCTAAGGTAGATAAAGTCCAAGTAAACGTGTAAACCTGCCCTACCTGTATTCCTGTTACAGACGAATTCGGGTTGGTAGGATCAGTAATAACAATTCCTTGACTAGCTTGCCCTGCCGATTGTGTCCATAGCCCTGTACTCGTTGTTGGTGTTCCTCCTGCTAAAATAATTGAATCTACACCACATAAAACTTCATCATAACCAGCAAACGCTAAATCACTACTTACTGGGGAAATAATAACCGTAACAGAATCCATTGAATAATCAATACAGGCTCCATTTGATAAGGTCCAATAGTAGGTGGTGGTATCCTCATTAATATTAACGACCAAAGAATTGTGGTCGATTGGAGTAACGATGGTTGTAGAATCGAAACTCGTCCAAAATCCACTCCCTAAAGGAGGAGCCAAACCATCTAATTGCACGGCATTTCCTCCACACAAAACCGTATCTTCACCAGCATAAGCAACATTACTTGGCAGTACATCAATTGTAATTAAAACCTCATCAGAAGAATAATCCACACAACCTCCATTGGTCAAGGTCCATATAAATCGATAGGTTATTCCTGCGGTCAAATTACTTACCGTAGTAGCCGTATCTGTTGGATTATCAATGACAGCTCCTAAACTAGCTTGTGAAGGAGTTTGTGACCAATATCCTCCCCCTACACTTGGAGCTGTTGCATTTAGTGCAATTATACTTTGCCCACAATAAGCAGAGTCCAAGCCTGCATTTGCCACATCTGAAGATGGTGCTGTAACGGTAATGAGAAGCGTATCGTTATCATAATCGGTACAACTCCCTGAGCTTAGCGTCCAAATAAATACATTGGTACCCATTGCCAAACCCGAAACGGTAGAATGGGGTTGTGTAGGATTGCTAATTGTTGCGGTAGAAGTAGTTGTCCAAAATCCAGTAGCTATAGTCGGAACAGAAGCCGCAAGATTGGTAGTCGTTGTGACGCCACATAAATTAATGTCATTGCCCGCAAAGGCATTGTCTGGAGGCGTTGCATTAACGGCTATCGTTGTAATATCGCTAGAATAATCTTGACAGGTTCCATTACTCAATGTCCAAGTAAAAGCATACGTTGTTCCTGCTCCAAGTCCAACAACTTGTGTGTTGGGATTGGTTGGGTTTACAATGACAACGCCTTGCGCTGCTTGTGTTGCCGTTTGTGACCAAGTTCCAATTCCCGAAGAAGGGGCTATTGCCGCTAAATTTACAGCATTAACACTACAAATTACCTGATTCAAACCAGCATCTGCGGTATCGGTTGTCGTAGAAACAACAAGCAGAACGGTATCGGCTGAATAATTCTGACAAGTTCCATTACTCAACATCCAAACTAATATGCTAGTGTCTTGTGGCAAATTGGTCACTACCGTATTCGCCAAAGTAGGATCTATAATAGTCGCACTAGAGCTCGTTGTCCAATACCCCGTTCCATATTGAGAACCAAAGGCTGATAAATTAGCGGTGTTTTGATTGCACAATAAAATATCCGTCCCTGCATAAGCGTGATCAGGGGGAGCAACATCGATGGTAACTTGTACAATATCGGTACTGTAATCGATGCAATTGCCATTGCTCAACGTCCAAATAAAGTTATAACTATTGCCCTGTTGTAATCCTGTTACAGTAGTAGTTGGGTTGGTTGGGTTGGTAATCAATACCCCTTGCCCTGCTTGTGTAGCATCTTGCGTCCAACGCCCTGTCCCTAACACTGGCGTAGTAGCTGCTAATGTAGCAAGTGTTTGCCCACATAAATTTTGATCCAAGCCTGCATTAGCTATATCTGTACTTGCAGGAGTAACATCAACCACGATAGAATCAACCGAAAAATCGATGCAAGCGCCATTACTCAAGGTCCAATAGAAGGTACTTATCCCCGTTGGCAAATTATAAATTGCCGAATTAGCAAGACTTGGATTTGCAATAGTTGCTCCTGAACTAGTAGTCCAAAATCCAGTCGCAGCAGTTGGTATTGTTGCATCTAATGAAGTCGTAAATTCATTGCACAAATTAATATCACTTCCTGCATAAGCAATCGCCGTTGGAATTGGATCAACAACAACTGAGGTAGGATTTGAAGCCATGCTCAGGCAACCATTTAGGCTTGTTACCACATAATAATCTCCTGTATTGGCAACCGTCGCCCCTGTTATGGTCAAGGTTTGACCAGTACCTACACTAACATTCATGGCATTGAACCATTCATAGCTAAGTCCTACTGCCCCTGCATTCGCTGACAAAATCAGATCACTGCCTTCGCATATCGGGCTATTATTGGCTATTATCAATGGTCTTGCAGGTCTTGGATTCACCAAAACTTGTACGGTTGTATCTTCAGAACGGCATCCATTCGCATTAATAACATATAAATGATATAGTCCAGAATCCAAAACTGTTGCAGTAGCTATAGCGGTTGGACTTTGCTGATTTGAATTAAACCCATTGGGTCCTGTCCAAACATAGGTACTGGCATTTGTTGTTGTTGTTAAAACAATAGCATCTCCTTCACAAACCGTTATATTAGCTGGTACGTTGGGAGTTGTTGGCTGAGGATGTAAATTTACCCTAGTAGAACCTGCTGTTGATACACAACCATTTACGGTTATCACTAAATAGAAAGTGCTATCGGTTGTAATATTGTTAATCGTTGGGTTCTGAGTGGTCGCAACCAAAGTGGTTAACAGAGAATCAGCATACCATTCATAAGTAGCTCCTGCAATGAAAGAAGTAAATAAATTAACAGAAGTCCCTGCACATATTGGTCCATCATTAAAGACAGCTTGTGCCGCAGGAATAGCATGAATCGTTACCAAAGTAACGTTCGATAGCATAGACTCGCAGCCGTTGGCATTGGTAACGACTAATTTCCAATTGCCTGCTTGATAAAACGGACTAGAAGCTAATAATTCTAAACGTGCTACAGAGGTAACTGTATCTGCTCCATTTGGAGCAATCCACCGATAATTAGTAGCTGTAGCAGTAGTCGTTAAAGCTAGCGTATCTCCTTCACAAATCGAAGCATTACTACTCAATACAGGCTGTAAGGGGTTCGCATTAACAGTTATATGTACCGTTGTATCGGCACTTTGACAACCATTAGCGTCTATAATCGATAAAGTATAGGTACCTGAATCAATCCGTGTCGCATTAACAACCGCTGGATTTTGCAAATTGGATTGAAAGCCATTCGGTCCTGTCCAATCATAACTTGCTGCGATGGTTCCTGTTGTTAATACAATATTATCTCCTTCGCAAACTGCAAAATCGGCAGGGACAGATGGCGTAGCTGGGCGAGCAAAAACTTGCACGGTTGTCGCTCCTGCAAGAGAGGCACAACCATTTATTGTCGTTACTAGATAAAAAGTGCTATCGGTTGTAATATTGCTAATGGTTGGATTCTGAGTAGTTGCGATTAAATTTGTTAACAAAGAATCCGAGTACCAAGCATAGCTTGCGCCAGCAATAGTAGCAGTCGATAATTGCACCTGTTCCCCTATACAAATTGGACTATTATTAAATACAGCAGGAGTCATTGGGATGGGTGCAATATCTACGGTAATGGCATTAGACCTTGAGCGACAACCTGTCAATGTATCAATGCAGATCATATACCAATTACCCGATAAATAGTTTGGATTTGTAGCTGAAATTTGTGTAGAACTACCCAATGTCCACAGTACATTCCCTCCACCAGGAGCGCCTAATGTTCCAGCACTATTTCCATTGGGACCAATCCATTGAGCCTGTCCGCAATTTGCGCTAGAACTAAGCCTCAACGTATCTCCGAAGCAGAGTGGGCTATTACTCGTAATTGTTGCTATTGGTGGATTATTATTAACGGTAACCTGCACTGCACTATCCAAGCTCTGACAGCCCCAAACATTTGTTATAGATAACTGGTAACGTCCTGAATCGGCAGTGGTAGCACTTAATACGGTTGGGTTTTGCAAATTGGATTGGAAGCCATTCGGTCCTGTCCAGAAATACCCTGTTGCAGTTGTTATCGTATTTAAGACAATAGCATCCCCTTCACAAACTGCAAAGTCAGCAGGTACAGCAGGTGTTGCAGGAATAGCATAAATCTGAATTATTGTTGCTCCTGATAAGGACTTACAACCATCTACCAATACCTCTAAACGATATTGTCCTGTATCGTTAGTAGTAGCATTAGGAAGGGTTAACATTGGAACCAATGTCGTATCAATCCCTCCATTGGGCAAGGTCCAAATATATTGCACACTTGTTCCAAAGTACGATGAGGTAGATAAGGTCAAATTAGCCGTCCCTTCACAGAAAGGAGCATTGTGTGTAATTGTTGGCGTTTGAGGTTTGGGATAAATAGTTACTTCTACCGTCCCAACTGCTTGACAGCCCATAGAGTCTCTTACGGTCAATACATAACTACCAGCATTAGACGACGCTATATTAGGTATCACTGGATTCGCTAAATTAGATGTAAAGCCATTCGGCCCTGTCCACGAATAGGCTGCAATGCTTCCTATCGCATTACTCTGTAAAAACAACGTATCTAATTGGCACAGTGGCGTATAAGTTGGCACTGGTGTTATTGGTCTTGGATTCACGACAATAGTGGTAGAATCTACGAGAGATTCACAGCCATTGACAGTTGCAATGACATAATAAGTTGTTGTCGTTACCATATTAGAGATAATCGGTGTTCTGCTTGTTGCTACCAAATTGGTCAACGCAGCATCGCTATACCATTGGTAAGTCCCCCCCGTAATAAACGTTGCACTTAATCCTCCATCCTCTCCTACGCATATCGAACCATTGTTAAGCGCTTCAACTACAGGAATTGGATGAATCGTTACGTTGGTAGTATTGGACTCTGAGCGACATCCCGTTAGGGTATCAATACAGATCATCTGCCAATTTCCTGGCAAGTAGTTGGCATTGGTCGATGGAATCTGAGTTGAATTGCCCAAGGTCCACAGTACATTCCCCCCTCCTGGAGTTCCTAAAGTTGCAGCACTATTCCCATTAGGACCTATCCACTGCACCTGTCCACAATTAGCACTAGAACTAAGGTTTAAAGTATCTCCAAAACAAATTGGGCTATTTGTCATAATAACAGGCACTGGAGGAGTTGCATTTACAGTTATTGTAACCGTTGTATCCGCACTTTGACAGCCATTGCCATCTATTGTAAACAAAGTATACGTCCCTGCATCAGCCAGAGTAGCATTTGTAATGACTACTGGATTTTGAAGGTTTGATGTAAAACCATTCGGTCCTGTCCAATGATAACTTGCTGAGGAAGTACTTGTACTTAAAGTTATTGCAGCTCCTTCACAGACTGCAAAATCAGCTGGAATACTAGGAGTTGAAGGGATAGCCCGTACCGTTACGGTCGTTGACCCTGCTACAGAGCTACAGCCATTCACCGTTACTACCAAATACCAGGTTGTATCGCTTGTTATATTTACTATGGTTGGATTTTGGGTGGTAGCAACCAAATTTGTTAACCCAGCATCGCTATACCAAGCATAGCTTGCTCCTGTTAGGAAAGCCGTATTCAACTGCGCCATTCCTCCCATACATACGGGGCCTGTATTAAATAAGGCAGGCTGTGTAGGTCTACTATTGATCACTACCTGCTCCATTGCAGATGCCATAGAATTACATCCTGCTCCATTGCTTAGCATCAAGCTCCAATTCCCAGATTGGTACAAAGAATCAGTAGGCAATATATTAAGATTAGCTGTTGGTGTTGTTCTTGTCGATCCATCGGGAGCCATCCAACTATAATTAGCCGCAATAGCTGTGGTTCTTAAGACCAATGTATCTCCTTCACAAATTGAAGAATTGCTGCTTAAAATAGGGGTAGTTGGCAGGTTATCTACTGTTACATCAACGGTTGTATCGGCACTTTGACAACCATTACCATCTATTGTAAACAAAGTATACGTCCCTGCATCAGCCAGAGTAGCATTTGTAATGACTACTGGATTTTGAAGGTTTGATGTAAAACCATTTGGTCCTGTCCAATGATAACTTGCAGAGGAAGTACTCGTACTTAAAGTTATTGCAGCTCCTTCACAGACTGCAAAATCAGCTGGAATACTAGGAGTTGAAGGAATAGCCCGTACCGTTACGGTCGTTGATCCTGCTACAGAGCTACAGCCATTCACCGTTACTACCAAATACCAAGTTGTATCACTTGTTATATTTGCTATGGTTGGATTCTGGGTGGTAGCAACCAAATTTGTTAGCCCAACATCGCTATACCAAGCATAACTTGCTCCTGTTAAGAAAGCCGTATTCAACTGCGCCATTCCTCCCATACATACGGGACCTGGATTAAATACTTGTGGAGTATCAGGATTCGCATGAATAATTACTGGTATCGGATTAGATTCTGCACGGCATCCCGTTAACGTATCAATACATATCATTGACCAGTCGCCTGATAAATAATTGGCATTGGTTGCAGGAATACTTGTTGCACTTCCAATTGTCCACAAGACATTCCCTCCCCCAGGCGTTCCTAAAGTTGTCGCACTATTTCCATTAGGACCAATCCACTGACTTTGACCGCAATGAGCGCTCGAATACAAAGCTAACGTATCCCCAAAACACAAAGGACTATTACTATTGATATTAGGTACAGGGGGATTTCCATTCACCGTAACTCGTACCATTGTATCCATTGATACACAACCATTAGCATATACTACAACTAAGTGATAAGCTCCTGAATCATTTAAAGTTGCAGAGCTTATTACAGGAGGGTTTTGCAAGGTAGAATTAAATCCATTGGGTCCTGTCCATGCATAACTATCCGCTATTGTTGAAGTAGTTAAAACAATACTTTCGCCTTCACATACCGCAAAGTCAGCAGGTACAGCAGCCCCCGCAGGTTGCCCAATTACAGCTACTGTAGTAGCGGCGGCTAAAGAAGTACAACCATTCACGGTTACCACTAAATAGAAGGTGCTATCTTGTGTAATATTAGTTGCTGTGAAAGATGGAGTAGTTGCCATTAAATTCGTTAACGCAGCATCCGTATACCACTGATAAAATGCTCCTGGAGCGCTTGGCGTACTTAATATTACATCGCCGCCGATACAAACAGGGCCATTATTAGAAGCAATAGGCGCTGTTGTTGTTGCATTAATCACAACAGAAGAGTTTCCAGACTGCTGAGAGGGGCAATTATTCCCGACTTTTGTTGTCAAGGTCCAATTCCCTGATTGATAATAAGTAACATTAGTTGGATAGATCGTTAAACTTCCTATTGTTGTTATGGTATCAATCCCATTGGGGCTTACCCAACGAAAAGTATCTGCACTTGCTGTTGTTGATAAAATTAAAGTATCGCCATAACAGAGCGCTGAATTATTGGTTAACACAGGTGCTATAGGCGCTGTATTTACCGTAACATCAACCGTTGTATCTCTTGATTGACAACCATTAGCATCTATAATAGAAAGTGTATATAGCCCTGCATTTGCTACTGTAGCAGGATCAATTACTGGCGGCTGTTGTAGATTAGATGTAAAACCATTGGGTCCTGTCCAATTATAGTTACTAGCAGTTGTTCCTGTTGTTAGGGCTATAACCTCCCCTTCACATACCGTAAAATTAGCTGGCAAACTGGGAGTCATAGGTATGGCATGCAGCAAAACAGTTGTCGAAACGGCCGTAGCAACACAACCATTTACCGTTACTACTAGATAAAAAGTACTGTCTGTTGTAATATTGCTAATCGTTGGATTTTGCTGTGTAGAGATTAGGTTCGTTAATGCAGCATCGCTATACCATTCGTACAAAGCTCCACTAATTGTTGTTGTTGTCAAAAGTACTGTATTCCCTAAACAAACAGGTCCATTATTAAAAGCTGCTGTTGTTTGTCCATTATTAATCATTACATGGACAGAAAGGGAAGGCGCAGACACACAGCCATTTCCATTGATTACCGCTAAGTTCCAATTGCCCGATTGATACAAACTACTGGTTGGTGGTATTGTTATGGTTGCCGTTGTGGTGGTCGTATCGGCTCCATTGGGTGCTGTCCATCTATAAGATGCCGCAGTTGTTCCTGTTGTTAATACCAAATTATCTCCTATACAAATTGGAGAATTGGTTGTCAGCGCAGGACTTGTAGGCGCTGTATCTACTGCAACTACCGTATTAGCAGAGGGTGAACTACAGCCATTAAAATCTATGATAGACAAGGTGTATGAACCACTATTTAAAGCACTTGCATTGCTGATTACTGTTGGGTGCTGTTGAGTAGAAGAAAAGCCATTCGATCCCGTCCATTGATAAGCCGAAGCTACTGTGGTTGTGGTCAAACTTATTCCATCGCCTTCGCATACCGCAAAATTAGCTGGTACATTAGGAGCAGAAGGTATTGGATGTACACTTACAAGGGTTGAATCCAAGCTGCCTGAACAGCCATTTACCGTCACCACTAAATAAAAGGTGCTATCATTCGTTAGGTTTATTACCGTTGGCGTTCGAAGACTTGAAAATTGATTTTGTCCTCCTGCATCGGTATACCAAGCGTAACTTGCACCACTTTGCAAGCCTGCTGTTAATTCCGCTGTTCCTCCACTACAAACAGGTCCATTGTTAGACGCTAGTGTCGTGGTTGGAATGCTATTGATTGCTACTCCTACAGGAAGCGATCCCGCAGACAAACAGCCATTTCCATTGATTACCGCTAAGTTCCAATTGCCCGATTGATACAAACTACTGGTTGATGGTATTGTTATGGTTGCCGTTGTGGTGGTCGTATCGGCTCCATTGGGTGCTGTCCATCTATAAGATGCCGCAGTTGTTCCTGTTGTTAATACCAAATTATCTCCTATACAAATTGGAGAATTGGTTGTCAACGCAGGACTTGTAGGCGCTGTATCTACTGCAACTACCGTATTAGCAGAGGGTGAACTACAGCCATTAAAATCTATGATAGACAAGGTGTATGAACCACTATTTAAAGCACTTGCATTGCTGATTACCGTTGGGTGTTGCTGAGTAGAAGAAAAGCCATTGGGTCCCGTCCATTGATAAGCCGAAGCTACTGTGGTTGTGGTCAAACTTATTCCATCGCCTTCGCATACCGCAAAATTAGCTGGTACATTAGGAGCAGAAGGTATTGGATGTACACTTACAAGGGTTGAATCCAAGCTGCCTGAACAGCCATTTACCGTTACCACTAAATAAAAGGTGCTATCATTCGTTAGGTTTGTTACCGTTGGCGTTCGAAAACTTGAAAATTGATTTTGTCCTCCTGCATCGGTATACCAAGCGTAACTTGCACCACTTTGCAAGCCTGCTGTTAATTCCGCTGTTCCTCCACTACAAACAGGTCCATTGTTAGACGCTAGTGTTGTAGTTGGAATGCTATTGATTGCTACTCCTACAGGAAGCGATCCCGCAGACAAACAGCCATTTCCATTGATTACTACCAAACTCCAATTACCCGATTGATACAAACTACTGGTTGATGGTATTGTTATGGTTGCTGTTGTTGTGGTGGTATCGGCTCCATTAGGTGCTGTCCATCTATAAGATGCCGCAGTTGTTCCTGTTGTTAATACCAAATTATCTCCTATACAAATTGGCGAATTGGTTGTCAGCGCAGGGCTTGACGGCGCTGTATCTACTGCAACTACTGTATTAGCAGGTGGTGAACTACAGCCATTAAAATCTTGTACAATCAAACTATAGATTCCTGCATCTAAGCTGCTCACTGGATTAATAGCAGGAGGATTAGGAATTGTCGCACTAAAACCGTTGGGTCCTGTCCAAGTGTAACGATTGGCAATCGTTGTTGTTGTCAAACTAAGACTTTCCCCTTCACAAATCGTTGAATTTGCAGGAACATTAGGAGCTGCTGGGTTTGAATTTACAATAATGTTTATTGAATCCGCTAAAGAAACACAGCCATCTACCGTAACCACAACACTATACTGACCACTATCTGTTGCTGTTGCGTTATTAACGATTAAGCTAGGTACACCTGTTGATACAAGCCCCGTTGGTGTCGTCCAAGCATACTGTACTGTAGTCCCTGTGTAAGGAGCAACGGTCAAGGTTATAGCTCCCCCTTCACATAAGGGGCTATTCGTAGTAATAGATGGCGTAATAGGACGATCTTCAACTGCTACTTGTACAATCCCTGAGCCACTACAACCATTCGAGTCTGTAATATTAAGGGTATAACTTCCTGCATTTAATGCCGAAGAGTTGGCTATTGCTGGATTTTGATCCATTGATACAAATCCATTTGGGCCTACCCAATTATAACTCGTTGCCGTTGCGTTAGCAAATAGAAATATTGTATCCCCAAAACACAATGGATTATAACTAGGATTAACTGGCGTAGGGTTAGGATTGATTTGCACCACTGTAAAACCCGTAGCTGATAAACAACCATTCGAGTTTATTTGTACATAAAAAGTATCGGGCGAATTGGTCGCTGTCAAACCACTAATGACAGGATGCTGTGTCGCCGCTACTAAATTTGTCAAAGCAGCATCTGTATACCAGGCATAAGTTGCTCCTACAACAGAATTGACAGTTAACGTAACATTTTCGCCTTCACAAATTGGTCCTGAATTAGCCGTACTAGGAGATACAGGCGTTGCATTAATGCTCACATTAGCTGCTGTTGAAGGAAGTGAAATACAACCATTCGCATCCATTATCGCCAATGTCCAATTCCCTGCAATATAAAACGGGTTGGTAGCACTAATAGAAAGCACATTAGAAGTCGTAAAGGTATCTTGTCCGTTAGGAGCAATCCACTGATAACTTGCTGCAGATGAATTAGCAGTTAAGATCATATTATCACCACTACAAATAGGTGTATTATTGGCAAAAGAAGGAGCAGTAGGTCTCGATCTTACCATTAAATTGGTTGAGACAGGATCAGAGTTACAACCTTGATTATTGGTTGTGTATAACGTATACATCCCTGCATCAGCAAATGTAATGGGACTAATTAATTGTGTAGTAGAAGAGTTGGCACTAAAACCATTCGGTCCTGTCCAAGTATAACTATTGGCAACCGTTGTTGTTGAAAATTGCAAGCTAGTTCCTTCACAAAGAGTTGTATCTCCTGGTATAATAACAGGCGTAGCTGGTTTGGGTCTTAATTCCAATACAAAAAAGTTGGAGGTATCTGTGATACAACCATCTAATTCCACATATACAAAATAAGTCCCTGTATCCGAAACCGTAACAGGATCTAATACTAATTCATAATTATTAAAACCTGCTGGTACACCAGGCCCTGTCCAATTGTATCGTACAATATTTCCATTGTATTGCTGAACCGACAGGACAACTCTATCCCCTTCACAAAGAGGAGTATTAGCCGTAATAAAAGGATCAAAAGTATTATCAATCACAACATCTAAATCGGCACAACTATCTTGTGTATACGTATTGGCAATGCCCCCTAACCCACCTGTATTTCCAGATCGTTTAATTCCTAAATTAGAAGAAAATGCTGTCGGCATATTAGGCTCATCTACTTCTGCAATGCTTTCCCAAGTTATATTGGCACAATTGGTCAAGGTAAAACAAGGCGTGATAGAAGAAGAAGCTTGTACCTCAAAGGTCATGCTATAAACTTCTCCAACATTAATGGTATCCCAATGTGCGGTAATTGTTCCTCCTCCATTGACAGGGGCAGTTGTGATATTTGCCGTTCCTCCAGCTGAAAAACCAGAGACAAAGGTCATACCCAGTGGCAATAAATCTGTTAAACTCACATCAAAAGCTGGTGCTGTTGAAGTAACAGGATTACGGACGGTAATTGTTACAAATGAATTATTACCTGGTAGCACCTCATTAGGAGTAAATGTTTTAGAAATTTCTAATTGCGGTTCTACAATCGTTACAAAAGCAGCTCGGTCTGTCAAGGAAGAACGATTGCCAGGACTATTGGGATTGTCCCATTCTAATCGTGCTCTATTTCTAACTTGTTCGCCATTAAAGTTGGTTGCATGATTGATTACTATCGTTCTATAATAGACTTTGATTGTATCTTCTATATTATCTGTATCTAAATTTTGAAGATTGCCAAAATCCAAGGTCAGTACCCGATCTTGTTGCTCAGGATTGGCTCCAAGATTGGATATGGCAGCAGCACTTTGAACGTTAGCAAAACCTCCTCCAATAGAAGTAGTTATATTGATATTCCCCGAAGAATTACAAATCACAATCGAATCTACAGCAACAAAAGCAAGCCCTTCGTCTAGCTGATCGACCAAAGTTACATTATTGAGGTTCCCTTCGGGTACATTCAGTTGTACTTCATAAGCAATTACTTCCCCTATACTTGCTCTTGTATTAGTACCACTATAATTGGGAAGAATATAATCGACTACTTTGTTCATTGTTGGGTTGGCTGCTTGAACAGTAGCTTGGTCATTCACAGGAGAAAACTTAGACCCTCCTCTTTCTGAAGCCCAATCTACCTCAGCAGTATTAAGCATTTGAGTACCTCCTTCTAAGCCTGTGATCGCATCACAAACATAAGAGATCGTAATCAAATCATTATTACTAGGAGCATTTACAAAAGCAATAGAATCAGTTGGTGCAGCTAGATTAATCGTTAATGTATTGCCTGTAAAACCACCTGTAAATGTCATTGGGTTATTCCCTGCATCCACAACTGGGTTGGGAGCCACCAAGGCACAATTGGTTAATTCAGGGGGGGCAACATCTCTAACTTGGAGATCATACCCTGGTGCATTGCCATTATTAGCCACAGTAAGATCAAAAAATATTTGATCTCCTGCATCTATGTTGGTGATATTTCCATTGGGAGGATTTACAACGGGGCTAATAGAAGCATTGGGATTATCCGAAGAGACAATGCCCTTTGTTAACTCTAAGTCAGGTGCGCCAACTTGAATTAAAGTAAACAGGTTATTCGTCACATTATCTCCTGTTGAGTTATCACTGTTTACTTGCATAAAATTAGAGTGTGACAATCCATTCGCAAATGGTATTGTAGTAATTGGAATATCAATTAACAACACAATATCCACACAGCCCCCTGTAACAGCATCCGACAAATCACCAAAATCTAGAATTAAGCTATTGGTAGCAGCATCTCTAGTATAACTAAGCGGTGGGTTTGTCCAACAAGATGCTGGATCAAAACGCACATCGGTACCAAAGGTTGAAGCTAAGGATAAAACATCGTGTATTGGCAAAGGGAAAAAATCTGTAATAACCACATCATCTAAATCTAAAGAAGGAACCTGAAGTTCTAAACGATATTGCACGACATCTCCAGGCCACCATTGCCCATTTCGTCCTGCTCCTGTAGGGGGATTGTTATTTACTGTTTTTTGGAAGGAAATACCAATAATATCAATTGGGGAGTCATCGCTACTCGTACAAGCCGTTGCCCCTTCTACCAAGTTATAAGTAATACTAGAGGTATTTGTCAAACCATCTCTACTCAAAACAGGATCGCCATTATTGTAGGTTTGGTTTACATCTGCTGTGTATTCCAAAGCAGCAGAGGCACAAGGTAATATGTTAGCTCCCTGTTGAGCATGAATATCAACGGTAACCGTTGAGCCCGTTCCAGGACCAGCAACAACCGTCACATTTGCAGGCGCAACAGCAGCCCCTCCCCATGTCAAACTTGCAGGATTGTAAACCATACCATCTGGCACTACAAAAGTAATGGTTGCAGCATTTAGCCCAGCTGTATATTCCGTAATATTAAAATCTATGGTATAAAGGATAGTTTGACCAACCAAAACAGGAGTTCCTGCATTGTTCGTATGCTCAAGATTAACGTGTGTAATATGGGCAGCAACAGTATCATTTTGGACGGGACTACCTGATGCATTAATCGATGCAGTATTATTAATGGTAGCATTATCACAAATCGCCTCATTTAAGGTATCAATGACTGCGGCATCAAAAGTTACCTGCATATCTATATTAGCAGTTGAGCCTGCATAATTGCCCGAACAAGTTACCGTCAACGTTCCCCCCGTTCCACCAATAGGAGGCTCCGTTGCCAAACAGCCTGTAGGCAAACTAATGTTCCCTAAATAACTAAGTTCACTCGGTAAAATATCTGTAATGGTAATGGGACCATTTAATGTTCCAGAAGCAGCAATATCAACATTCAACTGATATTGGTGAACATGACACAAACCTGTTCCACCTCCTGGCACTACATTAAATACACTATTGTTGTTTAAACCGTTTACCCTTTTCTCAAATTGAAATAAAACGGGGCTAATCGATTCGCAGACACTAGCACCCGCAATTGAGCCGTTCGTCCCCGTTGGACTGTCCCCAAATTTGTACATTCCTTGTACACAAATATCCACAGGAACGCCAACTGTAGCAGCAGGGTCAATGGTTATGCAAACTTCACTAACCAAACTAGCACCACCTTGGATCATGGCACCAACAGGGTATTCTAATAAAATCACACCACTGCCCACAGGCGCAAAAATAGTATCATTCGTTGTTGAGCTAGTATTGGATTGGGCAATGGGATCAAGGACAAAATTATTCCCTGCTCCTGGTCCAATTGTTCCTAAATTCTGTACCGTTTGAGCTGCTCCACTAAATGTTGCACTATTAAACGTAAACCCAGGAGGAATAATTAACCTTACATAAGGACCATATCCAATAGCTCCAGTATTTACAAATGTCACAGGAAAACAGACTTGTTCTCCTGCAAACCCTTCTAGCGGCGTTGCATTGGTTAGGGTTGGTGTTTGAGCGTTAAGTGTCGCAATATTCCAACATAAAAAACAGCACAAAGCCCATACAAATGAGTGTATTTTTGTTTGCATAAAAGTGTTGTTTAAAATCGTAATCTAAGTACAGGACAAAATAGGTAAAGAATACTTATAAAGTACTGTTTAAGCTAAAACCTATATTTCGACCTTAGATTCTAGACCGCTTTGTTTTTAGATGTTAGACCCTACTAAGCCATTATAGGGTCTAACATCTAAAAATATGAATGTAATGATCAAGCAGGCTTGATCTAATACATCAACGGCATAGGTGGATCTAAAATCTTAAAACAGCCCAACCAAACCTTTACTTTACTCAATTCCAACCATTTAACTCACCTTACTAGTAATATAATTTAGCTCGCTTTGCTTGTGAGCCAACAAGCTGGGTTGTCCTGTACACAGAATCGTAATAGTATTCAAGCAAAAAAACAAAGGTAATTGAAGAAAGAAGATTTACTTTGAGAAGAATAATATTTTGCGTTAAAATAAATAAATCTAATTAGTTTTAATTGTTTATTCTTGCCAAGAATAAACTTGCACTTGGCAAGAATAAACAGCCTTTGACCAGCACCACAACAAACCACTAACAATCAACACTTTAAAATCAATTCAATCTAAAAAATCCTTATCTCCTTGTAGTACTTTCATTTCAACTCTGTTATTTATAGCATGTTCTGCTTTAGAACAAGATTTTCCGTTGGTACAATGATTTATAATCTGTGATTCTCCCACAGGAACAATAGAGAATTGGTTTATTTCGATCCCTTTTTCGATCAAGAACTCATGAATAAATTTGCCTCTTCGTTGCGCCAACAACCAGTTATAGCGCTCGCTCTTTCTAGCATCTGTATGAATATGAAGTTCTACAATAAGTTGAGGGTTATCGGATAAGGTTTGATACAATACCTCTAATGCTTCATTTCCTACTTTATTCAACTGCCGAGTTTTGCCTTCAAACACTAGGTTCTCTAATAAAACAGAGTCCCCCTTTGCAAATTTTCCTTTTTCTTCTTCGATTACCTCTTCTTTGGGGCTAATTTTTTGAGGTTGGATATTAAATTCTAAAAGTGGATTTCTTCTATCTTGGCAATATTGTTCTAGCAAATTAATGGTATCAATTTGTTGTTGTTCATTGTCCAAAAAAGGAATAATAAGGTAACTTCGCCCACACTGTCCACAGGCAAAATAATACCCCTTATTGTCAATTGCTACCGTTTCGGTTTCTCTTGATTCAAGATCTTTGAGAATAAAAAAATTATTTCCAGTTAATGCTACATCTGTCCGTACTTGACCTTTGATTCTATAACAATTTTTAGGGCGCATAGAAAGCCCAAACTTATTCTTTCCTGTGCGGCTAATATCATTCGTTGACAATACGGTTATTTGGGTATAATAATCCTGTTTTTTTGTGGTAATGGTATAGGTTTTATCCTTATTCAACGATAAATTGACGGTTCCTGTGCTATCGGTATGATAAACGCCATAAGTATAGTATTTTCCATCTGTTTCCTTTTGCTTAACCGTTAATTTTGCCTCGGTTATTGCTTTTAGGTTGTAGGCATTTTCAACATAGATTGCTGTTGGAACGGTCATTTGGTAAGCCTGAATAAATTCAATATTCAAACAAGTCAATAATACAATTAAAATAAAATGGTTATTATTCCCCATACTAGTCTATTTACTCTATTTTATAACAACACACTATTAAATATAGCAAAAATTAAATTACCTAAACACTTCATATTGTAAACTATACTTATAAAAACGAAGAGCAAATCAAATAAAATTTATGCGCTTCACTTTATACGGCTTAAAGTTTATGTTTTTTATTTCTTTTCCAAAAGAAAAAAGCCACCAAAAAAGCAAAACTACCTACCGCTATCCACAACCACCATAAACTGCTATTTTCTTCCACCAAACAAGCTACTTCATCGGTATTACCAACAACAATTAACCCTCCCCACAATTGAGGTGTTCGGGTCTCTAGTCGGTATTCTCTAATAAAATCCAGCTTTGCTTGTTGAAGAGCTTTGTGCTTAGGCAGACCATTTTTTAAATGTTGATAAAAACCCTCCATAATAACTTGAGTAGCTTGATCAGAAACAGGCCAAAGCGTCATAATCATATTAGGGGCACCACTATAAGCAAACCCTCTAGCAATACTCATTACGCCCTCTCCCGCATAAAGTTTCCCTACTCCCGAATTACATGCACTTAAGGTTACCAATTCTGCGTTTAGTTCCAACCCAAACAATTCGTGCGTATGCAATAAGCCATCGTTTTTATCATCTGTAATAAAAGCCAAGCTAGAAAACATAGGGTCGCTATGGTTGACAATCCCATGGGTAGCAAAGTGCAATACTCCATACTGGTTGGCTGTTTCTTTAAAAAAAGTTTCTGTGGCTTGCCCTCCAACAACTCCCAGGCTATTTTGGGTAAATAACTGTTCCAAAACTTTAACTTCTTGAGCAGCATAAGTGAGCGGTTCTAGTCCTAACTCACCTACGACCTTTGAATAATCTTCGTTTTGATTGAGCATCGAATCTATTAATCCAAAATCTGGGGCAAATCCTATAATTTTTTTAGGTATATTACTATGAATTAAAAGATCCTGACTTGCTAAATAAATAGTTGCCGAATAATTGTAACAAAATGCATACGCTTCATTCATATACTGTAGGTCGTCCTTTCCAGCCATGGGAAGAATACCAAATGGAATATTATTGAGCAAACCATCTGGAATGACAATTAAATCCTTATTAAGAATTCGATTGCTCAACGGAGTGATCAACAGCTCATATAAGCTATTGCCATTGTATACTAATTCCTGCATTTCATTTTTGCGAATAGCTTTTAAAAACTTTGCAATCCTAACATTTGTCAGCCCTATATTATGGGGCACTAAATGGCAAACAGCAGTTGTTTGGTCAATGGTAAAAACTAAAATTGCAGAGTCTAACATTAGGTAATCCACCATCATTTCCTCCTCTTTTAGTACCTGTTGAATATCGGAAATCGATGCGGTGGAATAATTGTATTTAAGATCAAAATACTTGGGGTATTTTTTTTCTAAAAAAACAACCAACTTTTCGTGCACTTTAGTAATATCTTTTAGCTGTTTTTCTAGTGCTACCAAACGCTCTATATCTTTATATTTTCCTTGCTTAATTTCATAATAAATTTCACCTTTTAAGTACGCAATTTCTATTTTTTGCTGATTTTCTTTTTGTATAATAGAATCGGGGATGTTGGCTATTTTTCGAGCTTTTAAATCTCGAAGCGCCTCTAACAAAAGTGATCCTTTTGCAATTTCGACATAATCAAAAGCCCTATGCAAATATCGTTCTTCCTGTGTAGCAAGGTGTAATTCATAACAAACCAAAGCAGCTTGTTCGCTAAATTCCTGTGCCAAACGTGCTAACTGGTATTTAGACCCTTCTTTTCGGTAGGTTCTACGCAATTTATTCAATAATTTGATGGTCGCATCAAACATGGCTAGAGCCTGTACCAATGTTTTGGTGTCCTTATTTTTGCTATACAATCCCTTTAATACCTTTCCCTTTGTTCCAATTGCATACAGTAGTTCTAAAGGAAATTTTGCCTGATCAATAGCAGGCACATCATTGGGGTTAAAGGGCTGCCCTTCCTCAAGACAAGCCTCTAAAGCCTTATCAATAAACCCCATTGCTTCCCCATATATTTTTTCTTCTAAATAGACCTCACTCAAGGATCTAGAAGCCTCAACCACCATGGGGTGTTTTTTAGCATAAATGGTCTTCATCAATCCCAAAGCCTTCTCAAAATGCCCTTTGGCACGTGCATAGTTTTTGGTTTTAAAAAACAGCGCCCCTTTTGCCATCTGGACATCTATTTCGGCAATAACCTGTTTATTGGGTTTTAATTCGGGAATAACCAAACTAGATTCATGGTAACTTAATAAAGAGATATTATGGTTATCTGATAAATTGGGTTCTGGCAAATAGGTAATCTTTTCCTCTTTAATATTGGTCAATTCTTCCTCCAAAGACCACCCCTCATTCCGTTGGGTCATTTTTTTATAACTAGCCTTAGCTTGCACAGAATTGGTTTGTTTGCTACTTAGTTTTCCAAACTGCAAAAATGCTTTGAAATTTTCTTCTGGAAGTTTATTTTTTTGAGGACTCCAACTATTTAAGGCACTACCATTTAAAATCAATGCTAAATCGTACTTTTCTCTATCAAAATAAATGGTAGAAAGCATAAATTTTGCATCCGAGTTTTCTCCTTCAGTAAGGTCATATTTTAGAGCTTTGTCCAAATAAATCTCTGCTGCATCATAGTCTTTTCGTCTAAAATAAACCCCACCCAAACGATAATATAATTCACCTGCTCGCTCTGGATCATCTTTGAGTAAGGTATCTTTTTGGCTCAACACTTTTTGGTACCGATCAATTGCCTCATTAGGCTCCAAAACTTTGTCGTACACTTCGCCCGCCAAAATTTTCATATCTGCCAACTGCTTATAATTCACTTCTTCATGAGGCTGTTCCTCTGCAACAGCTATAGCTTGGTTATAATATTCCAAAGCTTTAGGATAATCAGCTCGATCATAATATAAATCCCCTAGCGATTTGTTTAACTCAATATGCATTGGAGCCGACAAATCAGCTCCTACTTTCTGACTAATCTCATGCCCTTCATCCAATAAAGGTACGGCCAAATCATATTCTTTATAGACCAGATGATATTTGCCCAAAACAATATTTAGGCGTGCCTGCACGACTTGTGACAACTGGTCTAATTCGGCTGCGGTTAACTCAGCCTCTTTTAATAATTCAAAAACCTTCCCTTGTTTTCCAAGGTTAATTTTAGACAACGCCTCGGTAACCAAGGCTTGTATATATACCTCTTTCTTAGCCGTTGAGGATTTTGCTAAATTTGCATATTGTTTAGCAGCGCTATCAAATTCTCCTTTTCCAAAAACAACATCTATTTGTTTTAATGGAGTAGAATTTTGAGCCAAACTTTCTGCCCTTGCCCCTATTACAACGATTAAAAAACAAATAAATCGCCACAACAATGGATTAAAACTATTCAGGCAATTCCAAGAAACTTCTTTTTTCATCACAGCTTTATTATTATTTATCCTCAAACTTAAAGTTTTAGATTAAGTTTAACAACTCTATTTCAATTTAGAAACAAAGAACGCTCAATAAGCATTCTTTATTAAAGAATTATTTAAGTTTTATTTTTCACTAAAATAAGTTTTTAAATTGATAACAATTCTTTAAAACTTACGTATTTTATGCTCGCTAGAAATACTCCAATTCTAAGGGTTAAATTGATCGTTAGCCATTCAAAATAAGCACTGAATTGCTTTTTAAAATATCCATTTTGCGACTATTTTGAATGCCGCTTAATGAGATACAACACAAAGCATTCAACTACAATTTATAGCTGATTTTTTATTAACATTATTCCGCTATCAAATTCGTGCAAGATGTTTTTGTTAACTATCTCATGAGCATAGCGAACTAAAAACTAAACAACTATTTCATAACCATGAATATAATGAACGAGCAGCTTAGTGAATGAACATAGTGAACCGAGTCCTGCGAGCTCATAAGCGTTAGCGCACCAACTAATCAGCAGAGTATTATATTAAAACACTTATATGGAATTACTTTATTTAGGAATTGGAATTTTTATTGGATTATTATTAGGTTATTTAATTGGCATTCTAAAAACCAAAAATAGCAAGACTTCTGATGATAATAAATATATACTTCGTGAAGTGCATCAAAGTGTTTTAGCTAGAATTGAAAAATTAGAGCATACGCTAGAAGATAAGGAAATTGAGTGTATTGACCTAAATAAAGCCCTAGCTGGTCAAGAACAGATTATTTATAACCAGAAAGAGAAGTTAAAAGATCAAGATAAAAATTTACAGCAGATTCAAGAACAGTTGCGCTTAGAATTTTCAAATACTGCCAATCTATTACTAGAGGAAAAAAGCCAAAAGTTTACGACTCAAAACCAAGAAAACTTAGATAATCTACTAAAACCCTTGCAAGAAAAATTACTATCTTTTGAACAAAAAGTAGAGTACTATTATAGCGATCAAACCAAGGATAGAGCAACACTAAAGGAGCAAATTCGGAACCTCACTCAGTTGAACCAACAGATGAATGAAGAGACTCGAAACCTTACTAATGCTCTAAAAGGAGAAGCCAAAACACAGGGCAATTGGGGAGAGTTAATCCTTGAACGTATCCTTGAAAAATCAGGTTTGAGAAAGGATGCTGAATACTTTACCCAAAGTCATTATCTCAGTGAAGAGGGTCGCCATCAATTTCCAGATTTAATTCTAAATCTACCGAATAAAAAACACCTTGTAATCGATTCCAAAATGAGTTTGACCGCTTACGAACGTTTTTGTTCTGCTGCTACAGATGTCGAAGCTCAAAAGGCACTCAAAGAGCATCTAACCTCTGTCAAAAAACACGTTAAAGAACTGAGTGTCAAAAAATACCAACAAATCCATGAACTGAATACCGTGGATTTTGTTTTAATGTTTGTTCCCTTAGAGGCTGCTTTTGCGTTGGCTATGCAAAATGATCATAATCTATTTTATCAAGCCTTCGAACAAAATGTTATCATTGTTAGCCCTATGACCTTATTGGTTACAACAAGAACAATTTCTAATGTTTGGCAACAAGAAAACCAAAACCGTCATGCCTTAGAGATCGCCCAACAAGCAGGGAGAATGTATGATAAGTTTGTTAATTTTGTGGGAGATTTAGAGCAAATTGGAGCTAAGATCCAAACGGTAGAACAATCCTATAATGAAGCCATGAAGAAACTACAATTTGGAAAAGGGAATTTGATTGGCAGAGCAACCAAACTAAAAGAATTGGGGGCTAAAACGAGTAAACAACTGCCTGATAAATTTGAGGATAATGGTTAGAGTCTTTCTAAATTTTTTCGTTCTTTGACAAATCATGTGATCATAATTAAAAGCAACAGCCATTGTGTTCTATTATTTCCACACGATTTGCCAAATAACTACTTAAAACAAGTGCTTGCGAGCCAGCTTTTTTAAGTTTAATAAAATCAACGGAGTAATGTAAAATTTAAACACAATCTTAAATTCTAATGGTGTTTATGGTAGATAATCCAACAGCTATCGTGCTTTTTGATGGGGTATGCAATTTGTGTAACCACTCTGTACAGTTCGTTATTAAGCGTGATGCTAAGAACTATTTTAAATTTGGAGCCTTACAATCGGAGAAAGGCAAAGCCTTATTGGAACAATATAAGCTTCCCTTAGATGCTTTGGATACGGTTGTGTTAATTGAGCATGGGAAAGCCTATACTTATTCTACGGCTCCTCTGCGAATTGCTCGAAAATTATCGGGTTTATGGCCTATTTTATCGATTTTTTTATTGGTGCCTTCCTTTATCCGACATCCTATTTATCGTTGGATTGGGAGAAATCGATATCGTTGGTTTGGCGAAAAAGATAGTTGCATGATGCCTAGTCCTGAGCTTCGTAAACGTTTTTTATAGTTCTTAAACAGCAACTACAAAATTTCAAAAAAGTTGCTTGGGTTGTATGAATATGAGATTCCACACAACCCAAGCAACAAAATCACCAGTTTATCAAATAATTATACATTTAAAAATAACTAAGTTTATTTCTGCTTAATTTTTTATTTCTCAAACTTAAATTTCTGCTTTTCTGCCTGTTCTCTAACGGCTTTCAACATAACAGCATCCAATGTATTTTTTTCATCACCTGCTGCTTCCTTGTGTTTTTCGGTAATAAAAGCAGTACGCTTTTTAGCAGCTTCTTGGATTTTACGCTGAATCTCTTCACGTTCCTTTGCTTTTTCTTCCACATAATTTTTGCGTTCTTCCATCGTCATTTTTTTCATTTCCTCTGGCAATTGCTCCTCTTCCAATTTTACGATAAATTCCTCATCCTCAGCAACAGCATCTACTGCATCCCAAGCAGCATTATTGTAAGTTGATTTTTTAGATTTAGAAATAGCTCGTTCTGCTTTGTTAGC
This sequence comes from Aureispira anguillae, assembly GCF_026000115.1. Classification (GTDB taxonomy): domain Bacteria; phylum Bacteroidota; class Bacteroidia; order Chitinophagales; family Saprospiraceae; genus Aureispira; species Aureispira anguillae. The sequence continues at coordinate 7,309,831 of NZ_AP026867.1, read as the reverse complement.
CATACCATAAGAATCAGCATTCGCATCCTGCTTCAACTGACGAGCCTGTCTATCTTTACCTGCGCTACCAAATGCAATGTACGTTTTGTTTAATTCGTCATTTAATGTACTAATTTCTTTATCATAAGGCGTTTCAATATGAGCAACTTGATCGTTTTGATTGATACACATATATTTGCCATCGGCACGATCTGCACCATCTTTCCACCAATAACGAATCCCCTCTTCACAATCACCACAATAAATCGTATTAACAACAATTCCATTCGTAATCGCTCCCTTACAAGCCTTTTTGTAATCAACAGTACCTTGCGTAAACTCTTCATTCCCCGCAATAATAATAATTTTTAAATCCTCATTGCTCTCACTCCATTTCAAATTTTGAGTAGCCTCCTGAATCACCCAGCCACAATACTCATCTCCCCCATTGGTTTGGAGTCCAAAAAGTTTTTCGGAAACTAAATCTAAATCTGTGGTTAAAGGAACCAACTGTTGTAAATATCCTTTTCCTTGTGGCAAAGAGCTTTTTCCGTATTCGTATAAAGCCAATTCAATAGCAGGAGCCTTTCCCCCTTTTTTGGAGGTAGCCAATTCATTGACCATTTTCCAGAGTTGAGATTTTGCTTGTTCGATCAGTCCATCCATACTGCCACTAGTATCTAATAATAAGGCAACCTGAATTTTTGCAGTTCGATCAGGGGCTTGTTCATTTGTTGGTTGGTTGAGTTCTGCTGTAGGAACACATAAGGCAGAAAACCAAATACTCAATATTGAAATTAATTTAAACATGGTGCGTACTTTTTGTTGGGAAATATTTTTTTTTGATGTTATAACTAATCATCACTCCGCTATAAAATCGTATCAACTTGATAATCAACAAAATACATTTTCATTAACTAAAACATTAAAAGACTGATTATCAAATTGATACAAGATGCTTTTTTATGTTTTTTGTTAAAAAACTAAAAAATCAGCGGAGTATTAACTAATAAGATGCCCGTTCTTATTTTTTTGGTGCAGTGCTACTTCTTTTTTTTATCTTTTAGGATAATTTTAACAGAACATTCTCAATTGCAAGCTTATAAAGAATAGTTTCTAATTCCTCTATCCGCTTCGTTTCATAATTTATATTAAAATACTTAACTTCGTTTGAAATAGACTGGATAGAATTGAATTAAAGATATGGAAGGATCAGAACATAAAAACCCTGTTGGAATTATTGGCTCAGGCAGCTTTGGTATGGCAATTGCCAATTTGTTGGCTGAAAATGTAGATGTCTTGCTTTACGCTCGCCGAGAAGAAGTTCGTCTAGCAATAGAAAAAAGAGAAGGGCGATACAGTGTTTTATCGCCACGTATCCAAGCCGTTTCTGATTTGCAGTTGGTCGCTCAAAAATGTCAACTTATCTTCCCTATTGTGCCTTCGCAAGCTTTCCGAAGTATGATGAAGCAACTCAGCCCTTACCTCAATCCTACCCATTTTCTCATACATGGTACCAAAGGTTTAGATTTGCAAGACCTTCCTCAAGGACAATCGCTACATCCAGAGCATATAAAAACCATGAGTCAGGTTATTGAAGAAGAAAGTATTGTTTGTAGAATTGGCTGTTTATCGGGTCCTAACCTTTCGAAAGAAATTATGGAAGGACAGCCAGCCGCTACGCTTATTGCCAGCCCATTTACAGAAGTCATCAAAGCAGGACAAGCCGTTCTCAAAAGTAACCGTTTCCAAGTTTATGGCGACCATGATATTATCGGAGCAGAACTGGCTGGTGCTCTAAAAAATATTATAGCATTAGCTGCTGGAATATTGGGCGGTAAGGGCTTAGGAAAAAACCTCTGGGCATTGCTGGTCACACGAGGACTATCTGAAATGATCCATATTGGCAAGGCCGTAGGAGCTGATGTAAAGCCTTTTTTGGGCGTTGCAGGAATTGGTGATTTGGTTGCTACTGCTTCTAGTGAAAATAGTAGAAATTACAAGGCAGGGTATCGTCTAGGAAAAGGAGAAACATTGGATGATATTATGGAGACATCAACTGATGTTATAGAGGGAGTCAAAACACTAGAAACAATTCGAGCTTTAGGAGCTCATTTAGGAATTACAACTCCTATTGTAGAAATTGTTTATCGAGTATTCTTTAAGAAGATGCCCGTTGATAACGCCATCCAATTTTTGATTACTTATCCCTATGCTGTTGATGTGGATTTTTTGCCTTAGGTGATTCAAAAAGGCTTTGTTGTAAAGTAATTCTTTACAACAAAGCAACTCAAATTATTTTTCTAGAAAGCAGGTCGTTTAGGTTTATTGCCCAAAGCTGTTTCTATTGCTTCTAAAACATCAGGTGTCATTTGATCCAACAAATCAATAGAAGTCAAGGTTTCCTGAAGATGATGTAATTTTGAAGCGCCTAAAATTACAGTACTTACATTAGGATTGCTCAAACACCAAGCGACTGCCAATTTAGCAACAGAAGTTCCCAAATCATTGGCAATTTTGGATAGGTTCCTAACGGTGTTCAATCGTTCTTCTGTCAAAGAACGCTCTTTTAGCCATTCCAAACCTTCCATTCCCAAACGAGTCCCCTGTGTATCGCTACCATCAATATACTTATTGGTTAATACACCTGAAGCCAATGGAGACCAAATAGTCGTTCCCAAACCTACCGTTTTGTACACTTGCGAAAATTCAACTTCTACTTTTTCTCTATGAAACATATTGTACTGAGGCTGCTCCATAGTAGGGCCTATCAAACCATATTTTTCGGCAACCATATGTGCCTCCATAATCTCTTGAGCAGACCATTCGGAGGTTCCCCAATAGAAAATTTTACCTTGTTCAATTAAGGTATTCATGGTACGAACTGTTTCTTCAATAGGCGTATTTTTATCTGGACGGTGACAAAAATACAAATCTAAATACTCTACTTGCAAACGTTTTAGAGCTGCTTCACAAGCCTCAATCAAATGCTTTCGACTCAATCCTGTCTCATTCGGAAGCGTGTTCCCATCCCCAAAAAAAGCCTTGCTAGAAACAACGTAAGAGCTTCTACGCCATCCCACTTTTTTTAGAATTTTGCCCATCACCAATTCTGATTTTCCACGAGCATAAATTTCGGCATTATCAAAGAAATTAACTCCTTGGTCATAAGCCTCCACCATAAGCTGTTCTGCAACATCATCCCCAATTTGCTTACCAAATGTCAACCACGATCCCAAAGAGAGTGCACTTACTTGTAAGCCCGATTTACCTAATCGTCTGTATTCCATTTTTATTTGAATTAATTTATAAAGAAGTTGTTTAAGAGTAGCCTTACATTGCTAATGAAAGCTAATTTTCAGTTACTCATCGTTAAAAATCTACCCCATAGCGCTGCTATGAACTAGATTTTTGCCTCGATTATCTAAAAATTTAGTACTCATTATCAACAAAACTCCATTTTTAAACAACTTCAAAGAGTGATTATACTACAAAAGCCGCTAACACTGTATGATAATAGACAGGTTGCGGCTTTTTTATTTTTTTATAAAGACGTTGTTTTAAATTAAGATCCTAGATTCTCCCTTTTTTAAGGCTTTTTGCCCTTCTTCTGTAGCGAGAATTTTGTCTAGTGCAATGATTTCCTTCACCTCTTTATCATCGCTATCAATCATTAGCTGCCACCAACCTACACGATGAGGTTTTCCTAATTTATAACCTATATTATCATATACACCAACAGGATGAAAGCCAAATCGTTCATGAAAATTCACACTTGGTATATTAGGCAAGGTAATTCCAGCTAATACACTTCGATAGTTTTGGCACTTAAGCAACTCAATTAGAGAAGAATAAAGCGCTGTTCCATATTTTTTGGTTTTGGCATCTTCTCGAATATATACAGACATTTCTCTAGTCCACTTATAGGCTTCTCTAGAACGGTGGGCACTAGCATAAGCATAGCCCAATATTTCTCCGTCTAAGTCATACACCAAACAAGGAGCCTCCGTTTGTATTTTTTTTATCCTTTCAGTAAATTCTGATAATGTAGGAACTTTCAGGTCGAAAGTAACAGCGGTACATTCTACAAATGGGGCATAAATAGCTAACATAGCCGCTATATCAGATTCCTTAGCAATGCGAATCATATTTTTATCTTTTTGGGTATTCTGTCTTTTATTCTTATCGTTCTTTGACAACCCGCAGACTCACAACCACGAACTATTCTCAAGTAAGTAGCAGCGTAGTTAAGTAACTCATCTAGGATGTTCAATCATCCTGTCCTATTATTACCACTTATAAATTCCTTAAAAAAAGAAGTTAAAGCCTACGCCCTGTTGGAGTTTAGCACACAAATTATCAAACAACCATCTTTATTAATGAAGCGTTATACCATAGTTAATGATTTTCTATATCTTTTACAATTTTTACCACATTTAATTTAAAAATCATCAACTACAACTGCTAGAGTTTACGCCACTAAGCTAAACAGTTTTTTAATTGTTTTTCTAAAATATCCTTTCGTAAATGCTTTCCTATGAATACGATTTTAGTTAATCGTTCGTCGCTTTCGCTCCAATCGTCTCCTGCTGTAAATACACACATCTGTTTTACCGATTGAACAATTGCTTTTTTGTCTTGATATTGAAAGTTCATAATTCCTTTAACACGATAGAGGTGCTTGCCTTGAATCATGAGTAAAACATTAAGCCAATGCCTAAATTTTAATACATCCAAAGGTGCTTTAATGATAAAGCTATGTGTAACAATATCGCTATGATGATGGTGATGATGATGATGTTCGTGGTGTTTTTCATGCCCATGAGAACAGCTATCATCACATTGATGTTCGTGATCGTGATGATGTTCGTGATGCGTATGTGCATGATCTAATTTTTTTTCTACTTGATGTACATCGTATGCATTCAAATTCAAAATATCAGATGTTACCTTGCCATAATCACAATGCTCAATGGCTGCAAAAGAATTCGCCGCTCTAAGAATTTGTTCCAACTTAGCAAGATACTCCGTTGAAACTTCACTCGCTTTATTAATAACAATATAGTCTGCAAAGGTAATTTGGCGCTTGGCTTCTTCCCGTTCCTCTAAAATATCCTCTGCATGATGTGCATCCACCAAACAGATGGTTGCATCCAAACGAAAACGACTTTGAATAGCAGGCTCTGCAACAAAAGCAGCAGCAACAGCATCTGGCTCTGCAATCCCAGTTGTTTCGACAATCAAGTGCTCAAATTCATGTTCTCCGTTGACCAAATCAACCAATGTTTGTACCAATTCTCCATTTAAAGTACAACAAATACAACCATTTGACATTTCAAAAATACCACTATCTGCCCCTACAACCAACTCATTGTCTATGCCAATATCTCCAAATTCATTTTCAATAATGGCAAATTTTATTTTGGGATTTGTTGTTATTAAATGATTTAATAAGGTTGTTTTCCCTGCTCCTAGAAAACCTGTTAAGATGGTTACTGGAACTCTATTGTCTTTCATGCTATTATTTTTTTCACTTAACGAAATTCGATCCAATATATACTTAACAAGATAGAAGAAAATTCGTTTTTAGACTAGTCTTTTTTCGAAATTTTAGTGCATTGTTATATCCTTTTATATTTCATTGCTGTTAATGCTTAATCATCTAAAACATCCTTCGCTTTTATTTTTTGCTCTTGATTATTTTTCCCCAATCCCCAATAGACCAATAGAGAAGCAAAAAAACCAGTAAACCAAGACAATTGATACAAGATCTCTAGTAAGGGTACAAAGAAACCTAGTAAAACCACACCAACACCAATTGCCAAAGCAAGCATAGCAGCAAAATTAAAACCGCCATATTGCCCGTGCTCATTGTATAAATCCATTAGGTTTAACTTGGTTTTTCGCACCAAAAAATAATCCGCTACCAATACCCCCAATACAGGCCCTAATAGCCCACTAACAAACAACAAAATAGGTATTATATCTCCGATCAGTGCCCAAGGGCAGATGAGAATCCCTATAAATGCTGTAATAAAACCACCCGTTCGAAAGCTAATCGCCTTAGGAGCTACATTCGAAAATGCATTGGCTGGCGCAATTACATTGGCTGCAATATTAGTACTTAGCGTTGCAATTAACATAAAAATCTGTGCCACTAGAACGACCCACTTACTTTCAAATTGGTTGAGTAGTTGCACAGGGTCCCAAGGAGCATCATTTCCGATTAAAATTCCATCAAAGTTGATGATAGCAGCACAAGTGACAAAGATTCCCACAAAAGAATATAAAATCATCGTTCCTGGTAAACCTATGAATTGCCCTAAAATTTGACTGCGTTGTGTGGGAACATAACGGGTAATATCAGCTACTGAAATTGCCATTGTTCCCCAAAAACCTACCATTATAGTTAAAAAGCCTAGATAAGTAAGCCAAGAAGCTCCTTCCTCTATGGGCTGACTAGCTTCTACAATACTAGACTGTGTTTCTTCATTGGCAAACTGTACCAAAATTTTAGAGCCACTAGCTACTCCATTGGTATGCCCTATAGGAATATAATTCAAATCTGCTCCCTCTAAGGGCATCCAATGCACAGCTAAAGGAGTATCTCCATCTGCCATTCCCCATGCAGCAATTTTAGTTGCTTTTAGCTGTCCATTTTTATCCCTCAATGGATGAACGGCAATGGTCACTGGTTCATTGTCATTATTATAAATAGCCGTTGCTTGTTTTAGTTGTTCACTCTGTTGCAGTACCAAACCAAAACTTCCAGCCTGAGACCACCCCCATCCAATGAGTAATAAGCCCATACCAATCAATATTGGCGCTGACCATTCTTCTAACCACCGTATACTGTCTGTTCCTTTCCAAATAAAATAGACATTCATTAGCCAAAACAAACCAAAGCCAATAAATTGTCCCAAGCCCGTCCCTCCTGGTATTTCCGCAGGGCTTCCCCCCGCCAAGATCCATCCAATCGCAAATAAAGCTAGCCCACCTAGCCAAGTCTGTATTCCAAACCACCCACAAGCAACCAATGCTCGAATCAAAGAAGCAATGTGAATACCTGTCGTGCCAAATGCGGCTCGTCCAACCACAGGAAAAGGAATTCCATATTTGGTTCCCGCATGCCCATTCAGTACCATAGGAATGGTCACAATTAAATTTCCTAAACCAATTATTAATAGGGCTCCCCACCAAGATATGCCACTCGTAATCATGGAAGCTGCTAACATATAGGTTGGAATACAAACTGCCATTCCAACCCAAAGAGTTGCTAAATTCCAAGTCGTCCAAGTTCGATCTTGTGGTGCAATAGGAGCCAAATCTTCACTATAAAGAGAAGAGTTTTGTATGGTTTCATCTATTTTATAAAAATCTTCTTTCATAGTAATTGAGGTGTGTTGGTAAATTTAGATATGGTCTTAATCACAAAAATAAGCTGCTAGCTTTTTTGGACTGATCTCTTTTTTAAACAAGGTTTCGTAGGTAGCTATTTTTTCTAATAGATGGCGGTTGTTAATAATAAGTTCAAATTCTGCCGCCTGAATCAATTTTTCTATTTGGTGAGTTGCTCCAAGTGCTTTCTTTTGCATACAGCGCAAGACTTCTCCATTATCTAAGTAAAATAACGTTTGAATATTTTTTTCTTGCTCTCCCAACCATTCTCCTTTTTCGTGTACGACAAAAACTAACTCGTCTCTTTTATAATACCAACTCACAAATTCATCCATGCCTTCTTTTGAAACAGCAAAACGAATTCCTCTGATACTTTCACCTGATTTAATATAACTTAGCAAACCTCCTGAATCATTATTACAAGCAAAAGAAAATTCAACTCGCTGAAACTCCTTGGATTCATCTACTACTTTCTGCAACAAGGTTCGATTTGCTATTTTATTTTCCAAAGCTCGTGCTTCTGGTGACATAATTTTCTCCGCCACAATTAGGCGTGCTTCTGGAGCATTGCTTAAATCTGCTGTTGTAGTTGGTTCTACACAGGCAACTAAAAAAATTAGGCAACTAAAAAGGATTATTTTGAGCATTGGCTGCTTTTAAAAGATAAGAAATTAATGAAGTTGTTAAAAAATTATTACTCCGCTAGAAACCCGACCCCAGCTATGCTGGCTCACGAGTGATAACGAACCGACCTCAGGGAGCTCATAAGCACTAGCACACTAGCTAACTTAGCAGCGCAGGTACCACATAAACGTAGTGCACGAGTAGCTTGGTACTATGTACCAACTGGAATGCCTAGCAACGCAGTTAATCAGCGGAGTATTATAAAAATAACACATCTAATAAAATATCTGTCTATTTTCAAACAACTTCTATATCTTTTTTTTTGCTATACCAATAGGTTTAAACCACCTGCTCATCCGCAATAGCAATCGCTTGCGAAATAATGGCTAATCCCTCGTCTATTTGTTCTTTGGTAATGGATAAAGGAGGGGCAACAAAAATAAAATTCCACTTCACAAAAGTAAACATGCCTAAGGCTCTTATTTTTGCAGCTACATTGTTCATTACCTCTGAACTACCATTCCAAGGGCACATTGGTTCTTTAGTGGTTCGATTTTTAACCAACTCAAAACAACCTAATAACCCTGTATTTCGCCAGTCACCAATAGAAGGATGTTTCGCTTTCATTAATTCCACTTGTGCATCTAAATATTGTCCCATTTCAGCCGCTCGCTCTACCAAATTGTCTTGTTCATAAATATCCAATACCGCCAAAGCTGCGGCACAAGAAACCGCATGAGCAGAGTAAGTAAGCCCCAATGGTAATTTTTGTGTTTCAAATGCTGCGGCTATATCTGGTCGTACAATCATTGCTCCTAGTGGCAAATAACCAGCAGTTAATCCTTTTGCCATACACATGATATCAGGCGTTACGTCATGGTGTTCTATCGCAAAGTATTTTCCTGTCCTTCCAAAGCCACTCATTACTTCATCGTCAATCATTAGGATGTTGTATTTATCGCATAAGGCTCTTACTTTTTTAAGATAGAACGGAGGATATTTTATGCAGCCTGAACTTCCCGATTCTCCTTCCATTAATATTGCTGCAATTGTATCAGGGCTCTCGTATAGGATTACCTGCTCCAAATTTTTAATGGCTCGTTCTCCACATTCCTCAGGGGAAGAACTGTACCAAGGACAACGATAACTATAAGGATTGTCAACATGAACTATATTAGGTGCTTGCTGTGTGTCTACAGGGTGACGTCGAGGGTCACCTCCTGCTGTTATTGCTCCATAGGTCGCTCCGTGGTAGGAACGGTATTGGCTAATAATTTTATGCTTGCCTGTATATACTCGAGCTATTTTAATGGCATTTTCTATCGCTTCTGCCCCTCCTAAGGTAAAAAAGGTTTTGGTTAGGTCACCAGGGCTTACTTCTGCCAATTTTTTGCCTAATAAGCCTCTGGGCTCAGTCGCCATACTTGGGGCGACAAAGTTTAATTTGGTCATTTGCTGTGCTACCGCATGAGCTACTTCTGGACGACCGTGTCCTATATTGACATTCATCAATTGTGATGAAAAATCAATGTATCGCTTCCCATCGGTGTCGTATAAATAGACTCCTTCTGCGGATGCTACATTGATGGGATTTAAACCACCTTGCTTGGACCAAGAAAAAAAAGTATAGTCTAAATTGTGTTGTAAAATATCTTTTGAATTTGTCACTTTGAATTGTTTTTATAGTTGGTGATATTGCGCCATGCTTGATGTTCATGCTTGATGTTTTTGTTCGCTAATTTTTTTCAGACTCTGGTCTGAAAAAAATTAGCTCATCCAATTCGTCTTGGCTTCTGGGTTCCATTTTGTGGTGGTTTTCTTTAGATAGGTCCAAAATGCAATCGAACTTCTGCCTGTAATATCATGTGATCCAAATCTAGAGTCATTCCACCCACCAAAAGAGAAGGGTTCACGAGGTACAGGTACCCCTACATTTACACCAACCATTCCAGCACTAACTCGATCCATAATGTACCTTGCCAATCCTCCACTTTGCGTAAAGACTGCTGCTGCATTTCCATAATTCGAAGCGTTTTCAATTTCTAGTGCTTCATCAATTGTATCGGTTCTCATGATTGCCAAAACGGGTCCAAAAACCTCTTCTTTAGCAATTGCCATATCAGGTGTTACCTTATCAATAATAGTTGGTGCAACATAAAAACCACCTTCTTTTCCAGCCACTACTGTATTTCTACCATCTACCAATATTTCAGCACCGGCAGCTTCGGCTGCTGTAATGTATCCTTCAATTCTAGCTTTTGCTTCCGCAGAAATAACAGCACCTAAGTTTTCTCCGCAAATAATTTTTTGCGCTTCTTCGCACAAACGAGCAATAATATGATCGACCTGCCCTACCGCCACCATTGCAGAGGCTGCCATACAGCGTTGACCAGCACAACCAGACATAGAAGCTGCAATATTAGAAGCAGCCATATCTACATGGGCATCATCCAAAACAATCAGATGGTTTTTTGCTCCTCCGAGAGCAGCACAACGCTTTAAGTTGGAGGTAGCCCTTTGATAGACAATCTTAGCTACTTTGGTTGAACCAACAAAGGATACAGCTTTAATATCGGGGTGATCGCAAATCGCTTCGACCACTGCTTTTCCTCCATTTACAACATTATAAACACCTTCAGGCAAGCCTGCTTCTGTCAATAATTCTCCAATTCTAATGGCACTTAAAGGAACGAGCTCTGAGGGTTTTAAAATCATACAATTTCCTAGTGCTAGGGCATTGGGTACTGACCATAATGGAACCATATGGGGAAAATTAAATGGAGTAATAGAAGCAACTACTCCCATAGGTACATGCGTTGTTCTACATTCAACCCCTTTACTAACTTCCTGCACTTCATCGTTTACAATTTGAGGCAATGAACAGGCAAATTCACACAACTCAATCCCTTTATCTACTTCTGCGGCTGCTTCCCCCTTCGTTTTTCCATTCTCTTGATGCACCAATGCTATTAGCTCATCTCTATGTTGTTCCAATAAGTTTCTAAATCGAAAAAAGACTTGTACACGTTCTTTTAATGTTTTTTTTGACCATGATGTAAATGCCTTTTTAGCCACTTCTACAGCTTGATTTACCGCAGCTGCATCTGACATAGGCATGGTAGATAAGATTGTACCATCTATTGGGCTCACAACATTTATCTTTTCGTAACTGTCATCAACATAAGTGCCTGCTATATAGTTTTTTGTTTCTAACATTCTTTTCTTTTATTGGGTAATTAATTAATATATAACCTTATTATAATAGGATAAAAATCCCATTATTGTCGGACTTACCAAATTAGCTTTTTTTAGTTTAAAAACCAACATTAGTTCGCATAAAACTTCATGATCACCCAATTAGTTTTGGTTAAAACATCGAATTGCCAAAAAAAAATGGCTACACGCTACCCCGTGCAACCATTAAATTCAGTTATCTCAAAAGTACCAAAGAAAAGATAACCATTATGAACCTATTATTGTTTCATTTTTAATTTTCTATCATCAATTTCTGACTACTAGTTCCTTCTTTTGTTTTTATAACCACCATATATAACCCTGCTCCAAGTACTTTAGTATCTAGCTTTTGGACATTTACTCCTTTTTGCAATTCAAGCGTTTGGCTGGGCATTACCGTTTGCCCAAGGCTATTAAGCACCAAAATCTGAACTTCTTTTTGCTCTTTAGCCCTCAATTCTAGCGTAACAGCTTGGTGTTTTCCTGTAGGGTTAGGGTACATTTTTATCATTTCTAAATCATTATTAAGCGAAATAACCCCTACTGCCTCCGTTTCAAAGATAACAGGCGTAGATCGTATGGTTGGATCACAAAAACTAATATCATTTAAAGGAGTGATCGTCCAAGCATATCTAGTTAAAGGGCTCAAAGAAGCACTAAAATTGGTCGCTGTACTTATAAAATCATAGGTTTCCCCATTAAATGCAGGATTTCCCAAAGCATCTACTTCATAAACATAAAGATGATAAGATGTAGCACCACTAACCGCTCCCCAAGAAAAGTTAACGGTATTTGGAGTAACCGCATTCATAGGCGGATAAATCATAGCAGCTTGCCCAGTAATTTGGATCGTGGAAGGAGCAGGATATAGAGTCGCTAAACCTCTAGATGCAATATCCATTTTCATCGCTAATCCCTGTTCTGTAGAAAAAGAGGTTTTGCAATCATTACTATAATAACTCATAATATTATCAGCAGTAGTCTCGGTTACATTTCCATAAGGAGCTCTTATATCTATTGAAAATTCGCAGCCAGCAATCGTTTGTTTTTGTTTGTACAAATCAGCAATTGGCAATGAAGTGACTCCTGTAGGAATAGGTACTGTTACAGGAATAGTCCACGTTTCGGATGAAACAACTCCTAATGTCCTATGTTTCAACTGTTCTTCCACTGTAATTACTAGACCATTGAGAATGGTTCCAGGTAGCGTACTAATAATTTCTAGGCTTGCCATTTCAGTCGTGTAAGTCCCTCCAGCAGAAACGGTATACTGCGCAGGAACGGTATTCATTTGAAAGTTTAGCCCATTTGTAATCTTCAAATCTAAATAATAATCTCCCATTGAGATAAAACCTTCCTTAACATTCCCTGGACCAATCATATTACTAGCCGTTCTTAAGGTGTAATCGGTTGAATCTGTATCTCCAATGGTATCTTTCCACATAGAAGTAGGCTGCCCTCCAGTAGGTGTAAAAGAAGACTCAACTACCAATAAGGTTTTGGTAGGAAAATAAGATCCTGTAAAGGCATTGGTCGTTAACAACTCTGTAAAAGCAGGATTATCTTCTTTCATTTTAAATCTCGTAACAGGACGTATAAGATCAGGACGAAACAACTTACCTGTTGGGTCTATGGCAGCAGAGGCATGCTCACAAAGAAAGGGTCCTACATTATACCTATTTCCATAATAGCCGAACAAATAATTAGGGTCTGTATCACAAAAACCATCTCCTGCAATTTGGCAATTTTCTCCACCACCAGAACGAATGATGCGTTCCACTTCGTCCCCATTGGACAAAAAAGTAGGCGTTCTTCCATTTGCATTTGCTGTCACGGTATTATAATTACGCTCCTCCCAACCACTAAACGTATGTGGCAACGAAAAAAAGTGCCCTGCCTCATGGGTCAGTGTCAAAGAACTGCCATCTACGGCATCTTTTATAGCATAAATAGCATCTAACGAGGGACTATAGTAGCCCAGCGTCACGCCACCACTCGTATCTACGATTTCATTTCCAACAAAAATATTAACCACATTGGACTCCTTGTATAACCCCATAAAATAAGAAGCCATGCCATCTTGGTTATTGGTGTACAACAAATCTTGATGAACAAAACGAATAGGACTGTACAAATAAAACTCTACCCCTACAAATGCAAAATCCGTATTTAATTTACAGAGATTATCCAAAACGTGCTGTACACTTTCGCCACCTGTGCCATCCGATTTAGTAACAATATGAAACTGAACAGGAATGTAGACCGTATTTCCTCCTCCTCTAGCATCCTCAAAAATAGACAATAGGTTCATCTGCTGCCTTCTATTGTCCAGCATGCGATTCTTGATGCTTGTTGCATCACTATGACTAATGCCACACTGATGATTTTGTGCCACTAGAACGGTACTGTTGCCCCAAAAAAACAGCCCTAAAAAGAATAACAAATAACGTATCATAATTAAATTTTTGTAGTTGATAACTTAGCCCCCATTGGTGGTTTACTAAATTATTGAGGTTGGTAAAAAGATCTACTACTAATTTAATTGAGATACATGACAATGAAAAGCACAGTTTAGCGCCATTCTTAATTTTTCAACGCAATATAAGCTACTTAAAACAAAGGGTACAAGCCTTTTTTCTCAAAAAAAAATGGTCATTCCGAGAAGGAATGACCATTTTAAATTTATTTTTTTCAGCGCAATTAATCCTTAATAACCAATTTGTGGCTAGCTGTACCATTGCTAGTTTTGACATTGATTACATACAGACCAGCCGTCAAAGCTGATGTGCTTAATTTTTGAACATTTGTTCCTTTTTCTAGTAAAATAGCTTGTGTAGGCATAACCTCTTGTCCTATGCTATTAAAAATTGTAATCTGAGCATCTCCAACAATAGAAGACTCAATTTCTAACATAACATCTTGGTTTTTGCCAGATGGGTTAGGATACAATTTAGAAGACTGAATTTCTGATGGAATATCTTCTACTCCTACATTCCAGTTAAATACTTCAAATTTTGCTTTGGTAGATCCAAGATCATTATTAGCAAAACAGAACGTAGTAGCATTTAAAGGGTATACTCTCCACTCAAAACGCTTACCTGGGGTTAGTGTTTGCCAATAGTTGGTTCCTGTAACCGTTACATCATAAGCTTCTCCATTGATAATTGGAATACCCAAGAAGCTAATTTCATAAATATGTACATGATACATAGTAGCACCATTTACAGGATTCCAAGCAAAATGTACTAATGGTTGCGGAGCAATAGAGTTGTCAACAGGATGCTGAACAACAACGGTATCAGTAATCGTAATATCTGTTGGTGTAGCATAAATAGTAGCAAAACCTCTAGAAGCGATGTCCATTTTCATGGCTTCTCCTTGTTCAGCAGAAAATTGAGTAGCACAAAGATCATCATAATAACTCATTACATTCTCAGAAGTAGTTCCTGTTGTATCCTTGTAAGGAGCATAAGTATTTACACCAAAAGTAACACCTGCTAATTGAGTATCATCTACTCGTAAATCTGCCGCAGGGAAAGTATAAGAAGTTCCTGGTGCCAAAGCTGTAGGTAAGGTATACGTTCTAGCGCTAGAAGCTACTTGGGTACCATTGTTATAAAAAACATCTGTTGCCAAAATATTTGTTCCTGTTGCAACCGTTAAAGTAGTACTTGTATTGGTTACTTGTAGGCTATCCATGTCTACTCTATGGTTTCCTGTGCTTGGAGTAATCGTGTACTTTGCGTTTGCAGCTGCAAAAGTCAAACTAGGAGCAGATGGAGCCGTTACATTAACATCCAAATAATGTCCATTTAGGTTAATAAACTCTTCTTGTACATCCAAGATACCAACACCAATAATATTATCATCTGAATTTTGAGGGCAGTAGATATCCGTTGAATCAGAATCTCCAATGGTATCTTGCCACAACATTACTGTATTACCAGCCAAAGTGTATTCAGTTTCTACAACTACTAGAGTTTTAGGATAAATTCTATCCTTAGTAGAGTTGTTTTTCAACCACATTTCATCCAAAAAGGCTTCACCTTCCAAAATTTTGAAACGGCTAGGTGTTGGATTAATCGTTTCTGGGCGGAATAACCAACCATTAGGATCAATAGCAGTAGCTGCATAGTCACAACCTGTGTTGTAAGCACTTCCGTAAAACCCAAACAAGTAATTGGCATCTGTATCACAAAAACCATCTGCTGCAATTTGGCAATTTTCTCCACCACCAGAACGAATAATACGCTCAACAGGAACAGGCTCATTATTATAAGTTACAATAGAAGGCGTGCGCCCTGTGGTATTGCCCATTACAGAACCATAGTTCTTTCCTTCCCAACCAAAGAAGGTGTGAGGTAGACCAAAAAAGTGTCCCAACTCATGTGTCAAAGTAGTACCATCGTATCGAACAGCACCTTGGATTGCATATACAATATCCAAACCAGGCGTATAATACCCCAATGTTGTTCCACCAGATATACCATTCACAATTTCATTACCAACAAAAACATTAACCATACCTGGCACTCGATAAAGTCCCATAAAGTAATTGGCCATTCCATCTGCAAAGCTATTGGTGTACAATAAATCTTGATTGATTACACGAATAGGACCAGCCAAATAAAATTCTACATTGATGTGTTCATAATCCTCATTCAAGCGACACAAGTTAGCTAGAATATCACTGATGCTCTCACCACCTGTTCCATCACTTTTATTGACAATATGAAATTGAACGGGTACATAAACAGTGCTATCATTGCCACGACCTCTTTCAAATTTTTCTAACAACTCGACTCTATTTCTTCTATTGTCAAGCATTCGATTTTTTATGGCATGACCTTCGGCAAGACCAACGCCACATACTGCACGATTTTGTGTAGTTTGGGCTTGTACATCAGAGACTTGACTCCCGACAAACAGCACCAATCCCATTACATATAATAAACAACGAACCATAACCTTGGATTGAGTTAAAATGAATTAATAAATATATAACCATTGCTTTAGTTGCCTCTTCAACTTTAGCCTGATTTACAACAACATAACCTCTTATATTGTCATCAAAATAAAATTAAAAAAGACGTTAGAGTAATAAAACCAACTTAATTATTACTCATTACCAACCTCAAAAAAAGCAAAAACTTTTGGGTATAGCAATTTTTAGCACGAAAAATTTACAGAATTGAAGATACTATGACAGAAGTATTAACTATCTCTTATAAATAAGCCTTAAAACAAACTATTATAGTATAATTATTCATTGGAGCAAATAAAAATACTGCGTCAATTATCGCTTTGTATCTCTTACTAAAGCAATTTAATTATTATCTATAGCTAGAAATAAGTCTTGCTTAAATTAACAAAGGGGTTTGCCAATTTATAATCTGTTGGGTAGATAGTAGACTTATTGTTAGATACATTCCAAAAAAAAGAGAAGTAATGGTATCAATTATAAGAAACTTTTAGTAAAGTTAAAAGTATTGCAAAAAAAAGGTATCTAAAAGGCTTTTTTTTTTACATTTGTATGGCAAGAATGAATAATTAATTCGTTTTTTTTGCATCTTCTTTTATATCTGATCTTCATCAAGATTAGAATACTTGAAAATTCTAATAAATTAATATAATAAATAGCAAATAAAATTTAGACATGAGAAAAGTAACTGTTATAGGTGCTGGTGCAGTAGGTGCTAGTTGTGCCGAATACATTGCCATTAAAAACTTTGCTGCAGAAGTTGTACTATTAGACATCAAAGAAGGTTTTGCAGAAGGAAAAGCAATGGACTTAATGCAAACAGCCTCTTTAAATGGTTTTGATACTAAAGTAACTGGAGTGACAAATGATTATAGCAAAACAGCTGGTTCAGATGTTTGTGTAATTACTTCTGGTATTGCTCGTAAACCAGGTATGTCTCGTGATGAATTGTTAGGAATCAATGCAAGCATTGTTAAGTCTGTATCTGCTAGTTTGGTAGAACATTCTCCTAATACCATTATTATTGTTGTCTCTAATCCAATGGATACGATGACTTATTTGGTTCACAAAACTACTGGTTTACCAAAAAATAGAATTATTGGTATGGGTGGTGCTTTAGACTCTGCTCGTTTCAAATATCGTTTAGCAGAAGCGCTAGGTGCTCCTATCTCTGATGTTGATGGTATGGTAATTGGCGGTCATTCTGACAAAGGTATGGTTCCATTGACTCGTTTGGCTACTCGTAATTCTGTGCCTGTTTCTGAATTTCTTTCAGAAGAACGATTGAACCAAGTAAAAGAAGACACCAAAGTAGGAGGTGCTACATTAACCAAATTGTTGGGTACTTCTGCTTGGTATGCTCCAGGTGCAGCAGTTTCTGGTTTGGTTCAGGCAATCATCTGCGATCAAAAGAAAATTTATCCTTGTTCTGCTTTATTGGAAGGAGAGTATGGGCTATCTGACCTTTGTATAGGAGTTCCTGTAGTACTAGGAAAAGATGGTATCGAGAAAATTGTTGAAATCAATTTGAACGATGCTGAAAAAGAACATTTAGCAGCTTCTGCAGCGGCTGTTAAAACAAACAATGGAAATCTTGAGCTATAATTCTCAATTTTTCAAATACTATAAAGCAATCTCATCTAGGGATTGCTTTTTTTTTTAGCCCTTATGACTTAAGAAACTAAGTAGCACTCATGATCGTAAATTTAACGCAGAATCAATTCTGCTTCGTTTCTTGTTCCTATTTAATTTAGCGTTTATGAAAAAACTAATTTTTGCCATTGCCAATACTTATAAAAAAGTAAAAAATCTAAAAAATAAAGTTTTGGGGAAGACGGAGCAAGATGTCATCCATCAACAAATTGTTACAGGAAAAGCATGGGAAGATTTTTGTGATACGCTAAAAACGGCTGGCACCTCACTACTCTATGGCAACGCTCCCCTTGATCCCTTTCAGCAAGCAGAAGGAATTCGTTATTTATCTAGATTGACTAGGGCTAGCTTAGATGCCTTTATTGAACATGCCGATCCCCAATTCCCTAGTTTTAAAAGAATGGTTCATGAAACAGTAAAATTAGGGGCAGATAATCCTGACAATCATTACGCCAATGCTCAAGTTAGTGGCGATTATGATTATCGAATTTGGGGCAATCGAAATTCTGTTTTTTACCTCGGTTTTTTCACCCAAAATGGTAGCTATGGCAGTACGGGGGGCTTGTCTCCTTGTGGCGTATTGGAAGACAGCCAAATGCATTTTGAAGCAGATGGTTCTTTTGAAATTTTTGTCACCAAAGAAAAAAAAGGTAAAAACTGGCTCAAAATTGAAGCAGAAACTACTTTATTGATGCTTAGACAAACCTTTATGGATACTCAAAATGAAGTAGCGGCTACTGTTCATATTGAATGTATTGGAGGGCCTAAAAAACCTCTTCCCTTAAGCCCAGAGCTAGTTTATAATGGATTAAATATGGCTGGAACCTTTGTTGCGGGAGCTTCCTTTTTGTTTTCAAAATGGACAACAGGCTTTACCAAGCACCCCAACCAATTGCCCCTGTTTTCGCCTGAAGTTTCAAATGCAGCTGGTGGGGATGCTAATATTTGGTATTATCATAGTTATTGGAAATTAGCAGCAGATGAAGCCTTGTACATTCATTTTACGCCTCCAAATTGCAAGTATTGGAATTTTCAATTGAATAACTATTGGATGGAGTCCTTAGATTATCGACATTTTAACATTCATCTTAACATGCACACAGCAGTCGTTGAAAAAGATGGGTCGGTCAAGTTATTTGTAGCACACCAAAAACCACCTCACCCCAATTGGATTGACACGGCTTATCACCAAGAAGGCACCATGCTATTGCGGTGGGCTTACGCAGACAGCAACCCTCAACCCCAAATAGAAGTCATTAAATATTCCAATATTTCTACACGAATCCTCCCTAACCATGAGCCTAAACACTAACGATCCGTTTTTAATTCGTGCCTACAACCGCTTATGCTCTACGGCTAAACTTGATGCTAATCAGCTTTTAACGGCTGCACAAAAAGCGATTGGGGCAACAGATTTTGGCGAAACTGCTTACCAAGAACGCCTAGAACGGCTGTGCCAATCCATCAACCAAGAAGCGCAATTACATCCTTTTGGTGCTTTTATCAGCAAGGAACGACTCAAAGGTCTATTAAAAAATCGCTTGCGAGCAATCCAATATTTGCAGCAACACCCTGCCATTCTAAAAGAAGAACTTCAGCCTCCTCTTATTATTGCGGGTTTACAACGTACAGGTACCACCTTTTTGCAGCGTTTATTGGCATCTGATACAAACAACAGAGCGTTGCTATCTTGGGAAGCGCTAAATCCAATTCCTTTTTCGGGAGCCAATGAACAAAAAAAACGCATTCGGCAAGCACTATTGAGCCAAAAAGCATTGCGTTATATGTCCCCTATCTTTTTTAGTATTCACCCTGTAGAATTTGATAGCCCAGAGGAAGATATTTTACTCAATGATATGACACTTCTGAGCGCAATCCCAGAAGCGACAATGCATGTTCCTAGTTTTAGTCAATGGGTCACGCATCAAGATCATAGCATTGCTTATGATTGGTTATTCAAAATGTTGCAATTATTACAATGGCAGACCAAGCCTAAAACATGGATTCTCAAGACTCCTCAACATTTAGAATATATGGATGTCATTGTGCAAAAATTTCCACAATCGGTTGTTATACACACCCATCGTCACCCCAAGGAATGCATCCCATCCTTTTGCAGTATGGTTTATCATAGTCGAAAAATTTTTAGTACGCATGTTGACGCAAAAGAAGTTGCGAAGCATTGGCTAAACAAAAACATTTACATGCTCCAAAAAACCATGCAAGCACGCAAAGCACATCCTGATTTTAAAGTCATTGATGTATATTATAAAGACCTAACCAAAGATCCCATTGGTACGCTTCAACAGATTTATCAACAAATCGGAAGACCATGGACAACTCAGGTTGAATCAGAAATCAAACAAGCCATGTTACAGCATAAGAAAAATAAATATGGCAAGCATCATTATGATATGGCTGATTTTGGATTGACCAATGCTTCTATTGAGCAAGCTTTTTCTTTTTATTTAGAACAACATCCTAATCTCTAGCCAAACACAGCTGATATAACTGTTCCCATTCTTATTTACTGACAACTAATAAAACGATGAATCAAAACAAAAAATTTGACAGCACCTTCAAAGCGACGCTTACAGGGATAAAAGATGTTTTATTTCCTCCCAAAACGGATAAAACATTAAATAATCAGGATCGTTTGGATGGAAAAACTTGTTTAGTAACAGGGTCTAATACAGGTTTGGGCTTTGCGATTGCGACAGAACTTGCCAAGCGTGGAGGGCGCATTATTATGGCTGTCAGAAGTGGTATTCCTCAAAAGGGAACAGAAATTCAACAATTGAGTGGCAATAGCAATGTTCAAATGGAATTTGTAGAGTTATCGGAGTTGCAATCCATCAAAGATTTAGTGTTGCGACTAGCCGAACAACAAATCGTTATTGATATTTTGGTTTGTAATGCAGGGGTGGTTCCAGCAGGAAGCAAACAAGCTAAGAATGGTCTAGATTTAATGTTTGCGGTCAACTATTTGTCAACCTTTTATTTGGTAAATTTACTATTGCAACATCAAATTATACAAGCTCCTCATACTCCCCAAGCCCGATTAATTTTTGTTTCTTCTGAATCTCATCGAGTTGATTTGCCAATTGATTACACTACCTTTGGACAACCCATTTCTTATAGTGCTGCCAAGGTGGTAAAATTTTATGGTTATTATAAACTGATTTTAAATATTTTTATCGAGGAACTCAATCGTCGCTATGCCAATAATGGTAAGAATCTGTCTATATTCACCCTCTGTCCAGGGGCGGTTCATAGCAATATTTCTCGCAACTCCCCCCAATTGCTCAAACCCATTTTATGGTTAGTGTTTAAAATCTTTTTTCAAACGCCACTACAGGCATCTCGCCCAGCAGTTTATTTTGCTTGTAGCCCTAAATTAGAAGGACAAACAGGACACTATTTACATATGATGCAGGACAAAAAAATGGCAGCAGTTTCTTATGACGCAGAGCATGGGCAAAAAGTTTGGGCAGCCTCCGAACAATTGTTGGCAAACTTAGGGTTTAAATTATAACCTTAGGGTTTTCTAAGTGTTGCTTTAAACCATTACAAACATCATCAAAACCAATTTGGATTTTATTGCGGTATAACCATAAAATCAATTTTGTCAAGGGACCTTCAAAAAAATCAGAAGTATAATACTTTGTTTTATTATTGCCCAAATCTGTTAATTGTTGTAAACGTATTGTTCTTACATACCAAGCATTTTGAATGCCCCACTCTAAGCGTTTGTTTTCCTCGTCCCAAACCAATAGCGTTTCTTTCTGAAACATTGTTTGTTGAGAGTTAGGATTTAAACGAACGTGCAACCCTACTGTAGAGCCAATGACAGGCTCTATTTCCACTTTAGGAGTAAAGGGGTTCCATTCGTAATAATAATCAAAACTAGTTAAGGTCTTCCAAACCTGATCAATAGGGGCATTAATTATAACTGTTGACTCGATTAAATTCTTGCTCATCTCTTTTTTAGGGGTTATTTTTTTCTAAGTAAGCGGGCATAAAAAAGTATAGGTAAAAAAAATAATTGTGAACGATTATAATCCATCTTTCAGGGCAGGGCAAAAAATTGAATTTAAGTACATTGAGTTATCAAGCAAATATTTTAATTTTGAATCACTAATTTATGGGTAGAATCAGAACCATCCTTTCCTGCAATCATAACAAGATAAATGCCATTTGCCCATCCTTTTGTTATCAAGGAAATTCGATGCAAACCAACTTTTCCTGCAATTCTTTTATTCAAAATTTGTTGTGAAGTCATATTGTAGACCTTGATTTCAAAATCATCATCTGTGCTAGCGTCTATCATCAAATTAGTCTCGTCTGTAGCAGGGTTAGGCTGTAGTTTTATAGCTACTTTTGCTTTTTCAAAAGACAGGTGTCGAATCGGCGAATAAGTAAATGATTCATCCATTTCAATAATTTTTAGACGATAATAACTATTGGGAATCAACGGAAAAGCATCAATGACCTGATAATTATTAATCGACAATTTTTTCTGCGCTTCAACGACAGCAACTTCCTCATAATCAATCCCATTTACTGATCGTTCCACAACAAATTCTTTGATATTGATTTCTTGAGTCGTTCTCCATTTTATTCTTGCTTTGTCATGCCCTTCTTTTTCGGCTTCAAAACTAACTAAATCCAGTGGAAAAGTCATTGTACTAGGGTTAACATTTAAGATAAAAGATCCTAAAAAATTGCTTTCAAACTCTATCGCTAACACAGCACTTAATGAACTAAATGGTGCCGTTGATGTCCCTAATAAATTAACGACGTTAAATGGGATTGTATCGGGTATTCCTCTACCGATAGTATCCTCAAAACGCAATAAAGTCAAATCGTACTGAGACAATAATCCTGGGCTCCCCAGATACCCCATAGAAAGTGCCACTAATTCAGCCTGTGAAAAATACAACCGAATCTTTCCGCCTCCAGCATGAGCAGCCGAAAAACTCCAGTGGCGCATCAAATAAGGTATACCATTCCAATAATTCGGAACAGAATCAAAATGCACTTCAGCTTGCACCAGCCCTAAGGCTATTGTATCTAAACTATTCATTTTATCCTGTACAGAAGCAATCGGGCGCTTCGTTTGGTTATCAAAAAAGTGCGTAAAATGTTCCTGATTGGTCAAATTACATCCCCCTGTGCTTGGTTCATTAACCAAAATTCCTTGATCGTGCTTAATCGAAAAAAAAGAACGAGGCGCATTAAAATTCCGTACTCCGCAACGCATTCCCCCTGCATCTAAAGTATAATAACTATTGGCAACGGGATAAAAATCTAGGTAATGTGTGCAAGCAGTTGTGACATCATTATCATCATCCAAGAAAAATACGGTATCTATCCCAGTATTTCCGACATCGTCATACCAATTCAAAATCAAGCTATATGGATACGTACCTGTAAATGAAACTGGAACCGTTACAGGGCTTCCTCCATTGCAAAAATGAAATAAGGTATCATGATTGGTTGCAACGGTTACTGCTGGCGGCAAAGAAAACGCCCAAATTCCTGTTGCTGTATTATTGATGTTGTCACTATTTGTCCCTGTTTCAAAAAACAATGCCAGATGCCGAGATGGAATAATAGGATCTGCGAGTCCCTTGGTTCCTTTAATATCCTTAATCTTAACATAATCTAGACAAAAAGCATTGCCATACTCTTTGTGAATATAGGCATCTCTCCCTGCTACCATTGATTCTATATAGACAAATTCTGAAGCATTCCCATACGCTATAATTTTTCCATGCTCTGCTGCTAAGGTCTGAGTTTTTCCATTTTTGAGGTACAAATGATGCCCTCCTTTTAGCCCTAGGCTATCAAATGTATTATTGCCATACAATTTGGCGGTTCCATCAAAATAAGCATAATCATAAATGGCATTGTTATAGACCCTCATTTCATCATCATTATCCAAAAAATTTACTTGATCGTAAACCAAACCATCTCCCATATAAAAGTATTTTGTAAAAACATAGGTAGAGGTATTGTTCTTAAAATTAAGCGTACTATTTTCGGATAGTATTTGCATTCCAGTAGATGTTGAAATATCCCAAGTATACCCATAGTAGCTATTATAACGATCGTTGCACAAGACCGTAACCGTAGAGTTTCTAATGTCTAAAACTCTATGCTTAGTGGTTCGGTCTGCTCTAAACCTAGAACGAATGGTTATATTATGACCATTGGCACGAAAAGTCCCTGCATCCAAAACAAATCCAGTATAACATCGATAAACAGAATCGTGCAAATAAAAATCACCATCCAAAATCCATTCTCCATTACTGTTATTAAAAACTACCCCACAATTGGCCAGTTGAGTATGGTTTAAGTTTATGGTGTTGATGCCCCCTCCAACAAAATAGATATTTCCCCTTTGGTTATAATTTGTCATATTATGATGCAGCATAAAATTTCCTCCAACATAAAGTTCATCGCCTGTTATTCTAATATCAGCATAGCAAAAAAGGCTCTTACAAAATGCCGTGTTGTCAATATTGCAACCGTTACTGGTCGATGAAAAAGACAAACTATCAAAAACAACATCGTCTGCTAATGTTGGCATACAGCCCCCCAACGACCCCGTAAGGCTATTAGGATCCGTTGTCCAATGGTTCGGATCACTCCAATCCCCTTCATAGTCCGTTGAATTAAGCGCAGAGGCTCGCCAATAATAGACCACTCCTATTCCAGCATTAAAAATCCACCCATTATTATTTCCACCATCAATGCAAGCATTTGTTGCAACAGCCACTCCTGTATTATTAACGCTTTGAATAAAGCAAGACTCTACTTCAGCTGCTCCCATTTGAAGGTTGCAATTGCTATTTTGGTACGCTCGAATCGTAATAATATCATTGCAAGTTCCCCTAGCAATAAGCGAATCTGCAATTGTCAATCGCTTTATTTCATAAGTATTTCCTGCATGCAAAATCATTTTCCCTCTATAATTAAGCATAGATCCAGTAATATGCATATTATTTACACCAAATTCTCCATCTCCCAACATCTCCAGATTTCCCATCAGGAAGGTCTCCACGCCGTAGAATTCTAACTTCACACCATAACTATAGACATTGGGCAAATAAACAGAATTGCTATAAGCATATTCTTTTTGTGTTCGAACAGCAACGGCTCCTGCTAGTTCCGTAAAATTAATGGTCGTATTTCCTCTATAATCTACCACCGTAGCTCCAAAGTCATAGAAGGTTCCTGTTAGGTTGATCATAACACTATCTAAAATACGATTCCCCAAAGAGAGCACATTGGTGTTAATTGTTATATTGCTGCCACGAATCGTAGAATAGACCCAACCATGTACCTCTTTAGCTGTTAGATGATCTATAATTCGATAATCGGAGTGTTTCCAAAAAATTAATTTGGGACAGTTGAAGCCTAAGGTTCTTAAGGTATCTCCCTTTCCATGAAAATAAATTGCCTCATCTGCGATAGGAGCACCCATGTTAGCACGAAATTGCGCCGAGCCAAAAATATGTATTTTTTTATTTAGATGCATTGTTGCTCCACTGACCACTGTTTGTTCCCAGATAAAGCTTCTACAGTTGGCGACAATATCTACCTTTATCCATTTATTCGCAAAAGGAAAACTACTAGAATCTACATAAATATCCATAAAAGGAGTTGGAATACAATTCAAGGTGTTGGTTACCCAAGTCGCTCCATCCCAAAATTGCCAATTATTGGGATCGCTCCATAACTGGTTGCCACTATCTACAAATTTCATTTTGTTTGAGCTAGTTGCTTGAAAAATCCAGTGGGGGCTATTTCCTCCTCCATTAATTCCATTGGTAACTAAATACGAGCGTCCTCCTGATACATCACAATCCATATCTTGTAGAATAACCTGACTCAAATCTAATTGCCCAGCTGTTTTTTTACGAATCAGCCCCACTGATTTAGCAAAACCTCTTAAGGTTATAAAGTCAGAACAGTTGGTTGGAGAATGAAAGGAATCTATTTCCAAAAAATCATTATTAACCAAGTTGTTACTGTTAAAAAAATGCTCATCAGCAGGGGCTAAATACAAGTTATTAACACTAACTTGGGCATCCACAAAATAAGTAGAAGCATTTGTTCTCAAATAATTACAAGATACATAGCCTCCTATACTAAGCCTAGAATACCCTGTGATACTATCATATTGCATCCCTTCGCCAAAAAAACCGTATTGTTTTTCGGCTATTGTTTGTATAAAATGAATATGAGCTCCCTGTACAGAAAAAAATTTAAAATTGCCTAAGGTTGCATTAAAATCAACCCACCAAGCTTTGGAGTTTCCTCCATTATATCCTGCCAAATATATTTGTGAGCTATCAAATAAAATACCTCGATTAAGAGAACTGTTTTTTGAATAAAAGAAATCCGTTATAATCGTTTGCTTGTTGCTATTTAAGGTTCCATTATACAAGACAATAGTACCTGTCGGAATATTCCAATCCCAATTATCTACATCCTGCTGAGCATCATCTACCCAAAAAGAATCCTGCAAAACCCATTCTGTATTGGCTCCCCCATCAAATTCAACTTGGGAAAGCTTAAACTTATTACCAGCAGTACGGATAATTTCTGATCCATTTAAAATAGATCGAAACCTCAATATCCCTGAAAAATCAAATTCTACATCTCTCGCCAATTCCATTGAGCCATAAATATCCAATGTTCGATTAGTTGTACTACTAAAAATAAGCCCAGAACTATTATTAATTGCTGGATCTATCCAAAAATCATGGCAATTAGCATTTGAATTAAATGTAATGGATGATGTGCCTGCATTCATTACACTCGCAACAAAATAAACATTGTCAATAGAGATTGGGGCTTGCGTTGCTGTTGCGCCTCCTATTGATCCAATTGTCCACATCTGAGGATCATTAAAATCCCCATCTCCTCCTTTCCAATAAAAATCTAAGGCCTGAATTTGACACAGATGAATTAAAAAGAATACGGTTGTTATTACATTTTTCATACAAAAAAATTAATAATTTATATAAAAGCATAGCTCGAAGTGATACGATTAATAAACTATCCACTAATATTCCAAAAAACAAAATACCCATAACTTACTAAAAATCAACTACATAAATTCAACCTAAAACTCTTCCCAAAAACAGTAATTGGCATTTTTTCCATATTTAGGAATTTTCTAAAAAAAAGAAAATATCATTTTTTGTTGGCTAAAAGACTATAATAGAAAGAGATGCATTATTTTGGGGGTTTAATATTCTTTTCTAGGGCTTTCCTATAAAAATGTTTACACAAAATTGTTTTCTGATTATCAAGTATTATTAAATCGGTAAATTTTCAAATTAACGCCAAGAAGTTGTTTAAGAATGTTGTTGATTTTATTCACGATGTTCATGATAAGAGTTCGAGATCAAAGCTAGTAGTTATTAGCTTAATCCATTAATGTACTAACATTAAGCCAGCTCGAAAGCTCGTTTTTTGTTTCGCAGCTATGAACTAACACAAAGTCTAATAGACTTTGTGTGTTGTGAACTGCGAAGCAGCTACGGGGCTAAAAATAGCTGCCGATCCGATGGCTGCTATGGTTGGATCGCAGGTGTTAAGATCATTTTTAAACAACTTCCAAAAGTGAATAATTAAAACACTGATTTTTAGCGGTTGTATTTTTTATAGGAAAACCCTTTATTCTTTTCACATTATTCCAATTAATATGAATACAATTGCCATTTTAGGAGGCGGAAATTTAGGTAGCGCCATTGCCCAAGGTTTATATAAAAGTAAACAGTATCAAGCTGCTAATATTTTTGTTACTCGCAACAAGATTGAGCGTTTAGCGCATCTCAAAACAGAAGGTATTCAAGTCGGCAAAGACAATAATTTTGCCGTACAAGAAGCGCAAATTATCATTATTGCCGTCAAACCTTATAAAGTAAAAGATATCATTGCCGAAATTCGACAGGACTTAGACCCCAAAAAACATATCTTAGTTTCGGTAGCAACAGGAATCACAACTTCAGAAATTACCCAGATGGTGGGTTTTGAACTGCCTATTTTTCGTGCTATGCCCAATACTGCTATTGAAATTCAGGAGTCTATCACTTGCATCTGCTCCAAGCACGCTAATACAACACAAAAAACACAGATTAGCGAGTTATTCAATTTATTGGGTATTGCGGTTACTATTAATGAAGAACTCATGGAAGCAGCTACCGTTTTGGGAGCTTGTGGAATTGCTTATGTGTTCCGCTTTATTCGTGCAATGATGCAAGGAGGAATTGAAATTGGATTTGATGCAATAACCGCTAGTACAATAGCGGAGCAAACCGTAAAAGGGGCGGCAGAATTATTGCTCAAAGGGGGCAAACATCCAGAAGAAGAAATCGATAAAGTTACTACGCCTAAGGGGTGTACCATATCAGGACTAAATGAGATGGAACATCGTGGTTTTAGTTCTTCTTTGATTAAAGGAATTTTAAATTCCTATCAAAAGATTGAAAAGTAATTGCATGATAAATAGACGCTGTTTAAGAACTAAAAACAGTACAACTAATGCTAGTTTTTAGTTTTTAAACAACACCTCCATTAAGAAAATGCTTCCAATGAAATGCGATATGAATATAATTGCAAGTAATATGTATCAAAATAGGCCAGAATAAACTACTTGTTTTATCTCTAATATATCCTACAGATAAAGAAAATACAACAACCAACAGTAAGCTTGTTGTCGCAAAAATAGGGTCCATAATAGTATAGAACCCAACATGTGCCATAAAGAAAAAAAAGGTTGCATATAAATTTCCTTGACTTAATAATCTACCATCTACTGGTGACCCTTGATTGGTATACGATTGTATAAAACCTCTATACAATAATTCTTCAGCCGTAGAAGAAATGGTAATTGCCAATATAAACCAACCTAAAATGGTATTCTCTAGATCTAGATAACTATAATTGATGGAATAATTAGAGAGAAAATAATTATTAGTGGCAAAGAGCATCCCCAAAATAGAAAACAACAAAATTGTAGAGCGATTAGGCTTCGAAAACTGAAAAAATTGTTCTTTGTTTTTGATATATCTTGAAATCAAAAATAAAAAAGCCGTAATTACCAAACTTTTATGAACAATAGAAAATTGATCTGGAGTTATGTAAGGCTTTAAAGTAAGAACAAGAGGAACAGTAAAGGCATACATAATTAGATATACCAATAATGGGAATACGAATCTATTTTTTAGGGTCATGGTGGTGTTTTCTTTTCTTCCAAATAAATCTGTGTATAGGGAAAAAGATCAAAACCAATGGCTATACAAAATGTAAAACGATTGCCGAATACATTCCTTTTTCCCTATAATTAGGCAACAAAACCAACTGTCTACTTATAAAGTAGCAATCGTATCTCCTTTATCTGGACTTAAAATAAAAATCTTTTGTCCTCATTGTTGGTTCAACATACCATTTTTCTGAAAAAGCAAGTCAAAGGCCTTATACGAATAATTACTTTTTGTATTGCTTTCTTATTTCTTAGTAATTTGTTGAATAGCAATTCGGTCAATACCATTGCAAATGTCGTTTTGAACTTCATATTTCAACTCAACATCCATTGGCAAAACGGCTCCATCCAGCAAGGTTGTTCCAGCAGGTAAATCTGCTTCAAAAAATCGATAGGTAAACTTATTAATAGCAATCAAATAACCACCACAGCAAGGGCAAGCCGTTACATCTTTTGCCAAAATCTGCCCCTGTGGCAATGCATTAGAAGCATCATCACAGCTGTTAAATACGATAGATATACCCATGAATAAAATTAAAGCTAGTGTTCTCATTCTTTTTTTATTAAATGTAATTTTTTTGTTCTTTAACAGTTCCATGCCTCAGACCTGTTTTTAAACTAATGATTGGAAATTTAACGTATAATCAATTCTACTTAAGTAATGAATCTAAATTATTGATAGTTTATTCGAGCAATCTTTTTAATCTTAACTGTGTTGAAAATACTCGCCATAGCTAAGGCTATGACTGTGTTTTTCGCCTTGTTAATATCAAAAATCTTTTACTGCAAATTCTATAAATAATTTTGCCCCATTACTTACTTGATTGAAAACGTAAAAAGCACTGATATTCGTTCTATCCAAATATTCACTTATTAATACGTAAATCAAAGTACAAAGGTAAAAATATAGACTTATTTTTTAATTTGATAAGGCTCAAATAGCATAAAAAAAGCCTCAACCTCCCCTCAAAGGAAGTTGAGACTTAACAAAGTAGTTCGTTAGAAAAAGTAAACTTAGTGCTCACTTTCTACCAGCTACTCAATTATTATTTTAGGGATTGCCTAGACCAGTCCTTGATCTAACATAGCATCTGCTACCTTTACAAACCCTGCAATATTTGCTCCTTTTACATAATTCACAGTATCTCCTTCTGTTCCATAAGCCACACATTGCTCATGAATAGATTTCATAATATTGTGCAATCTTTGATCTACTTCCTCACGAGACCAAGACATACGCAAAGAATTTTGAGACATTTCCAAACCAGAAGTAGCTACGCCACCAGCATTTGAAGCCTTACCTGGAGCATACAAAATTTTTGCCTCCAAAAACACCTCAACAGCTTCTGCTGTAGAAGGCATATTGGCTCCTTCTGCCACACAAATACAACCGTTTTCTACCAATAGTTTAGCTTCAGCCTCATTCAACTCGTTTTGAGTAGCACAAGGCAAGGCAATCGCTACTTTTTCAGCCCAAGGGCGTTTTCCTTCATGGTAAGTTGCATTAGGATAAGCCTCTACATACTCTTTGATACGTCCACGGCGATTGTTTTTCAAATCCATGATCCATGCTAGTTTGTCTGCATCGATTCCATCTTGGTCATAAATATAACCTTTAGAATCACTCAAGGTAACCACCTTAGCACCAAACTCTGTTGCTTTTTCGCAAGCATATTGTGCTACGTTACCAGAACCAGAAATAGCTACGGTTTTGCCTTCAAAAGAATCGTTCTTAGTAGCCAACATTTCTTGTGCAAAATAAACCGTTCCGTAACCCGTTGCTTCAGGACGAATCAACGACCCTCCCCAATTGGTTCCTTTACCAG
Organism: Aureispira anguillae; assembly: GCF_026000115.1. Taxonomy (GTDB): domain Bacteria; phylum Bacteroidota; class Bacteroidia; order Chitinophagales; family Saprospiraceae; genus Aureispira; species Aureispira anguillae. The sequence continues at coordinate 7,278,852 of NZ_AP026867.1, read as the reverse complement.
TCAATACACCAGTAAATTCATTTCTCAATCGTTTGTATTGCCCAAACATATAACCAATTTCTCTGCCACCAACACCAATATCCCCAGCAGGGACATCTGTATTTGCTCCAATATGACGTTGTAATTCTGTCATAAAAGATTGGCAAAACTTCATTACTTCGTTATCTGACTTCCCTTTAGGATCAAAATCAGAACCTCCTTTTCCGCCCCCCATAGGTAGCGTTGTCAAAGAATTTTTGAACACCTGCTCAAAGCCCAAAAACTTAAGGATTGACAAATTCACAGAAGGGTGAAAACGCAAACCACCTTTGTACGGACCAATGGCAGAATTAAACTCTACTCGGTAACCTCTATTTACTTGAACATTTCCTGCATCATCCAACCAAGGCACTCTGAACATCAATACACGTTCAGGTTCTACCATACGTTGCAGAATTTTAGCATCCGCATACTTAGGATTTTCGATAACAAATGGGATAACAGTCTCTGCAACTTCCGTTACGGCTTGCAAAAATTCTGTTTCATGTTCATTTTTAGCCTTTACACTATCAATAAAAGCATCAATCTCCTTTTGGTATTTATTTACCATTACTGGTGTTTCCATAGAGAACTCTAAAATTAATTAATGAAATAATTGGGATATGCCCTATTTTCGAGTTCAAATGTAGATAAGATTATTGGTTTATACTATCAATTATTTGTAAAATTAAATTTTGCGAGACCAATTAGATAAGTATTCAAACAAAATTTAGTACTTCCATTAACGTTCTGCCTCCATTAATTACATTGCATTAATCCCCTAGCACCTAATCCAACGCTTTTAATCGCTTTCCTTCCCAAATAAATTGTTTTTCAAGCTGATGTGTATAAACGACCTTTTTATTCAACTCAAAAGATCCTGCCTCCTCTTTGAGGATAATAATTTGTCCCTGCTTTTTATGCTCGGCTGGGTAGATATAAAATCGATTGGAAAAGGTTTCACTACTAAAGCCATTGCTCAACAAATTGATATAATGCAATTGTTGTCCATCCCAAAAAACGGTAACGGTTGCTGCCACGCCACCACAATAACCATCGCTAAAAGCAATTTCTAGAACATCCTGAATCATTTCAACACCTCTATTGCCATACGCTCTACCTTGGGTTTTAGTATATAATGTTCCCATTGCTTCAAAGCGTAGTACATCTTGTACTCGTCCATTTCGGCAAGCATAAAGACACAACTGAAGGCTTTCTTCGGTGTAATCGCCTCGATTGACCAAACGAATCTCATCGATTCCATACAAAAACAAAACATCTGGGTTTTCCTTAGCATAAAACGCCCCTACCGCAATATCTCCTCCCCAAATATAACCTTCTGCCCAAAGTCCATTGTTATCAAAAATGATACGATACCAATTGGTACGAAAACCATTTATCTTAAATAACTCATCCATTCGTTCTTCTACTCGAATAGGCGTACCACTCCTTAGACTTGCCAATTTTGTTGCCGTCACAAAAGGAGCCGCATGAATCGTTGAACCGTCTTTAAGAATATAAAAAGATTGCCCTTCTTCAAACGTTCGATACAAACTATTAAAGGTATAATCAACTTGAGCCGTTAGGATAATACTGTGAATGCTGATAAGGATAAAAAATACAATTCTCATTTTTAGCGTTTTGTTCGACTATAAAAATGCAAAAAAAGTACCAGTAAATTTCCTTTCTATACTTACCGATCTTCATGTTCTGGGCAATCCAACCGAACTTGATTGCTTTTTAATTGTTTATTTAATAACTTACAAAAATGTTCTTCTTCTATTTTTTTATAAAATTTGCAAGAAAAACAGTTCCTCTGTATGGTAAGAATATTTGAGCTATTGAGTTGATGAATAAGCTTGTTGAGCACTTCAAAACAGGAAGCTTGTTCTTTAGGTGAAAACTGATTGACAATGTCTTTAATGGGGTTGGCAAAACATTCTACTGATGCAACAAGCTGCTCCCCTTTTGCTGTCAGAACAATTGAATAAGCTCTCTTGTCTATTGTAGATTTTATTTTGTCAATTAATTCCTTTCTAGACAAAGCTTTGACAGCATCACTAATGGTTGCCTTCGTCATATTAAATTCATTTGCCAAAGTGCTGACATTGCAAAGGTTGTCTTTATGATATTTTACAAAAATTAGCAGTTGAATCTGAATAGGGCTTAAGCCTATTTTTTTTGCATGTTCCCATAACAAGACTCTATAAGCCTCTGAAATTCGCTCTAATCCCGCAACAATCTTGCTTGGTAAATCTTGGTTCTGAACTGTTAAATTAAAGACCGTCTTATCCATTATTTCATTCCATTTTGCATTTTTTTGAAGGTATTTATGCTTCTTTGTTCCAAAGTTAGTAATCCTAATTATACAAAAAAAAAATTAGCTTTTCAATTTGAAACTCGCACTCCTCTAACTTTTTGGTAATAGGATGAAATAGACTCAATCTTGACTTTCAGTATTTCTTTGATTACACAATCATAGAATGAGTAAGTACGTGACATCAATTATACGTACTCACTCATCGTTATTTAATTTAAGATTAGTTTTTTTGTTCCTTTTAAATCTCCACTTACTGAGTCTATGATATTTATAGTATAAACACCACTTGAACCGATATTTGAAACAGGAATAGATAGCGTTGGTTGAGCAATCGTGGTTTGGTAAACGATACTGCCATTCATATTGCTAATCTGAATAGCATAGCTACCTAAATTAAAACCTGCGCTCATCTCCAGTTGGACATTCGTAGAGGCTGGGTTTGGATATATGCTTATCCTCTCTGGGGAGATTAAGCCTAAGCCTGTAGCACCAGAAACATCTATAAACAAAGTATCACAACTATGATTTCCCACAGAATAAGGCAGTGATAAATTTCCAGAAGCAACTGAAAATATAGTATAAACACCTAACATAGGCAAAATAGTACTGGAAGTATTAACATACATTAGAGCTGTAACTCCGTCATAATTAAATGCAACCTTATTGTTAATTCTAGACAGAGGAACCGTACAAGATATTTTATTCCCCTTTGTTATTACTGAGAATCCAGGGCTATCCATATACATTGGCATTCCTGGGTTAGTAGGAGGCAGTATAGTTGTTCCTGAGGTAGCTTTAACAGCCAAACCACCCGATACCGTAGTATCGCTCACCAATAAAACCCAATGGGCATGCCATTCAACCCCATCATTTGCATAGTCACCATCCAAGTTTTCATCCCAAAGAGGAGTATCATCAAAATCAGGATGAGAGGTTAATGCTAAAGCAACAATTCCTGAAGTAGAATCAAACCCTACATCAAGAGCATCTAATGTTGTTGGAAATACATAACCTAATACGGGGGCTCCATCCAAACTCCCTATAGGGGTTGGAGTTGAATCCCCTGCCAAACCTGCTACTTCTATTGTGAAAATTAATTGATTCAATTCGTTATTCTTTTTAACATAAACATCTGTAATTGAGAAATCTTGCGCCTTAACTACAAGTTGAATAAATAGTATAATGAATAAAATTGCTACTTGTTTTTTCATTTTTATTTAGATTTTCATTTTTAAATTAGGAGTCCTAACTATATAGGGCAAAAAAATAGCTAGAACTCCCTTGTTTGTTTATCCCTTCACCTCTCCTATTGATGCACCAAAATTGATATGCAAAACGCTCCCATTTGGAGTAACCAAAGCTGGGACTGATTCAACACCTGCTTTTTCTGCTGCTGCTATCTCTGTTTTGTTCGTTCCTAAATGAACAATCTCTAAATTAGATTCACCAATTAAGCTAATGATTTCATGTTCTGCACTTACACATACTGGACATCCAGCATGATAAAAAATTGACTTTGCCATTTTTAATGTTTTTTTATGTTTAGCAAGATTGCTAACACAAATATAGTAAGGATTCCTAACTATTTTAATAATTCGAATAATTTTATCTTAAAAAAGTCCATTTTATCCTTTTTAGCTACTCCTACTCTACCAAATGATGGGCTAAATCACTAGAAAAATTCCCCTCTACAATTGCAGGTATATCCTTTAATGCTCTAGCTTTGTCTTCTTCTGTCAATTGATTGACTAGAATGGCAACTTTTCTTCCTGTATCTAAATGCAGCAAAATACGCTTATTCTTAGGCGTTTCTACCTTTACAACTTGCTCTAAATTGATCTGTTGCGCCTTATTTTTGACCCAAGTAAATCGAACAACTGCTTGAGTGCCCTCGATTTCTATATAAGGGCTACTCCTCCACTTGTATTGAAAAAAGAAAATGATTGTTGTACCCAATAATACAATCGCAATAGGACTAGCAACTAAAACATTCAAGACCGTTGCAATCGTCAAGATTGCTAGACCAACCATTGACAAGATTTTATAATAAGATTTGAAATGGTATTTTAGGCGCATCGTTTTAGTTATTTTTTATGGTTTGATCTATTGTTTTTATTAATTGATGAATATCTTGTTCTGTATTAAATACATTGACAGATACTCTAAAGTATTGATCTCTGACCGAAATAAAGACCTTATTTTTTGCTAAATTCTGCTGCAATAATTCCAGATTGATTTGTTTTGGCAATCGCAAGGCAAAGAGATGATTCGAAAAATAAGCCGCAGGCTCACTAAAACCATTAAGTCCTTCCAAGTACTGCATTAAGGGTTGTATCAACTGTTGACAATAATTCTGAATATTAGATGGTCCCCATTGATTGATCTGTTGCAGCCCCTCTTTGAGAATTGGCATTAAAATAAAATTACTTGTTTGCCCAACATTGTAACGCCCTGCATCTGGCTCGTATTCTGACTCATATTGTGTCAAATTACTAAAAGTTTTTGCATTGGTTCTATTCATCCACGATTCTTCAATTGGGTCTCCATTTTTAAATTTGTCCCCCATATAAAGCAAACTCAACGAATAAGATCCAAACAGCCACTTGTATCCTGCACAAACCAATGCATCAATCTGATATTCCTCAACATTCATAGGCAAGGCGCCAACAGATTGGCTGCCGTCTACTATAAATACAGCCCCCACCAAAGCACATCTTTCGCCAATTGCCTTCAAATCAAACTTCAAACCTGTCATCCAATGAATGGCAGAAAGCAAAACAACAGAAGTGTTTTCATTAATTGCTTCTAATATCTTTGTGTTCCAATCCTCCCCCAAAAAAGTCAAGTTCCAATCGGGTTCTACAACTGTTAGCGCATTGCTATTGGTTTCACACCAACGCTTTAAGGCAAAATAACCGCTGGGAAATTCCTCTTTCATAATAATAGCATTGCCTCCTTTTTTGGCAATTACATTATTCAAGACAGAGCTAAACCCATAAGAACTAGCTGGAATTAGGGCTACAGATGAAGCCGCACAATTAATAATACGCCCAAAAGCAATTCGGACATTCTCAACTTCACTAAAAAAATCTACTGGTGCAATGTCCATTGGATTTCTCCCCCTAATTAGTGCCTTGATAGAAGCCTCCTCTGCGGATTTTAATAAGGGAGACTTAGAAGCACAGTTTAGGTAATGGGCATCTGGTTTTAGATTAAAAAGGTGTTTTTGGCAATTCATAGTTTTTAGCTTTATTCTTTAAGTTAATACTCCGCTGATTAGTTAGTGCGCTTTGCTTATGAGCCAGCATAGCTAGGTTCGGGTTTATAGCGGAGTAATGTTAGGTACAAAATCCCCCATATAAGAACGGTTATCCCCATGATGAACCCCCTGATAATTGGGGTTTTTGATGTATTGCTTGAGTGCAAAAGCATTGGAATGAAAAGCTAGTTCTTCCCAAGGAATTTCATCTAAATCAAACAAACGAACATCTGAAGTTTCATCTCCCGCAGCAAAAACAGGTTCTACTAACTCTGCAACAAATAAAAAATAGACTTGGTTGACATGCATAAGATTATAAATCGTGTGCAATTGTTTAATTTTGACCCTTGCCTGAACCTCTTCCCAAACCTCTCTTGCTGCTCCTTCTTTAACGGTCTCGTTATTTTCCATAAAACCTGCGGGTAAATTCCATTTGCCTTTGCGGGGTTCTATGTCTCGTTTGCCCAACAGTATTTTTCCTTCATAAAAAGCTAAACAGCCACAAATAATTTTAGGGTTTTGATAATGGATTACCCCACAGTTATCACAGACATAACGCTGCTGATAATCTCCTACTGGCTGTTTATAGGTTAGTGGTGCATGCCCACAATTGCTACAAAAATTCATAATATATTGGTTCATTAATGATCTGAATTAATGAATATAAGAATAATAAACAATATGCTCTGATCCAGCGTCAATTTTAAGCCAGTATTATTTATTTTTTTAACGACTATGTTTATTTTTTTAGACTAGTCTAAAAAAATTTTTAAATACAACCTTTTTAATATAACTTTGTACTACTAATAATTTTATTAGGCTTACTTGAATATTATTAACCGTAATGAAAATTAGTCTACAACTCCTTTTATTTTTATTGATAGCCTCAGGGCTAGAAGCTCAAAATGGCATCCTAAAAGGTAGAATTGTTAATTCAGATGAAGAAGCTGTTGTCGCCGCCAATATTATTTTGATGCAAGACAGTATAGTGACCAACTTAGGAGCAACTACAGATTTGGATGGGTCCTTTGAACTATCCAACGTTCCTCAAGGAAATTATATTTTGCAAACCTCTTATATTGGCTTTGCCACTTATAGTACTCCCATTGAGTTAAATGAAAATCTACTTGATTTGGGGTTAATTCGCCTTACGCCCACCTCTGGCACGCTCGAAGAAGTAGTGATTACCCACAAGGGAGCCAATATTTTTAATCCTACTAAAATTGCACCGACTGTTACCACCAAATATGTTGTAGACCCTAGTGCCTTAGAAAAAATTACTGCTCCAACCAATCTAATCGAAGCCGTCTCCTTAGTTAGCGGTGTTCAAGAAGAAGTAGCTTGTGGTGTTTGTTTTACCAATACAATTAGTATTAATGGTCTGCCTGGGCAATATACCGCCGTCTTAATTGATGGAACCCCTATGTATGGGAATCTAGCTTCTATTTATGCCCTAAATGGGTTGCCTACGACAATGATTGAACGTATAGAAATCAACAAGGGTCCCAGTTCGACTGTTTTTGGCTCAGAGGCAGTTGCTGGCGCAATCAATGTAATCACAAAAGATCCAGGACAAGAACCCCTTATTTCATTGGACGTTATGGGTACTTCTCATTTAGAATCCTTCAACAATCTTTCTATTGCAGGTAGCTTAGGAAAATTTAATGGTATGATAGGGCTTAGTCATGCTTATGTTGGCACCAACCACGATGATAATGGCGATGGTTTTGGGGACTTAATCAACGTTGATCGGGTCTCTGTCTTTGCCAAGTTAAATATGAAACGCCCCAAAAATCGTCGATTTTCACTCTTTGCCCGTTATTATTATGAAGATCGCAGAAATGGTGTAGAAGAATATGTCAAAGGTAGAAATTATTTTAATTTGAGAGGAGATAATGCCATTTATGGAGAAAGTATCTTTACGCAAAGATGGGAGTTTTTAGGAACTTATGATTTGCCTACAACCGAATATTTTAAGCTGGATTATTCCTTTTCTGGGCATTACCAAGATAGTTATTATGGCGATGCCTACTACACGGCCAATCAATATGTTGGCTATACCAATTTTAACTGGAACAAATACATCAAAGGACATGGGATTACCGCAGGACTAACCCTTCGTTATCAATATTACGACGACAACACCATTGCTACGGTAGATAGCGTAACTGGCAATGCGCCAAACCATCAATTTATTCCTGGTGTTTTTGTGCAGGATGCTTGGGATATTTCCCAAAAGGTGTCTTTATTATATGGTTGTCGCTTGGATTATTTTAAGAATCACAGTTTGATCCCTGCTCCACGTTTTAATGTCAAATACCAACCTAATATCTGGACGACCTTTCGACTAAATTTTGGGACAGGTTTCCGTATTGTCAATCTATTTACAGAAGATCATGCCTTTATTACAGGCAACCGCCAAGTAGAGATTACCGAAACGTTGAATCCTGAAAGTTCCTACAATGGTTCTCTAAATTTTAATTATGTATTTACAATGGGGCCCAGCCAAGGAACAATCAATATAGATGGCTTTTATACCTACTTTACCAATGCTATTTTCCCCGACTATAGCATTCCCAACAAAATTGTCTATAAAAACCTAAATGGTTATGCTCAAACAAGGGGCTTTAGTGCCAATTACAGCCAGCAATTTAGCTTTCCATTAGCCATTAGTTTGTCGTATAACATGCAATGGGCAGATCAAACGGATATAGACGAGCAAGGAAATAAAACAACAACAGCACTAGAATATGCTCCGCTTTATAGTGGTTCTTTAGTCATTAATTATACGGTAAAAGCTTGGAAATTAAACATTGCTTATACGGGTAAATTAACAGGAACAATGCAACTTCCAGAAGTATTCGACCTAGATGCCAATGGTAATCCAATTGGCACTGCAAGACCAACAAGTTCCAAACCTTTTTCTATTCACAACCTTCAAGTGACTAAGGAGTTCCCTAAATTGAACTTAAGCATTTATCTAGGAGTACAAAACCTATTTGATTATCGTCAAAAAATCTCTCCTTTGGTTGGGTACAATGACCCCAATTCCAATGTTGGCTTTAGCGAATATTTTGATACCGCTTATGCTTATTCTCCTATTCATGGTCGAGAATTTTATTTAGGCTTGCGTTGGAAGTGGAAGCCTAAGAAAAGAGTTTTTTAAACATCTTCATTGTATAAATCACATATTTTAAGTATTTTAGGCGGTATTTCCTTATTAAAAAACCAATTATACAACAATGAACACATTCAGAAAAGTACTATTGCTAACTTGCCTATTTGCCCTTCCTCTTCTCGTGCAGTGCCAAATCAAAAACACACTTACCATTTATTCGGAAATAGAAGAACCTTTTATTTTAACGGTCAATGGAGAGCAAATGTCTGAGGATTATGTTAAGCGTTTGGAGTTTGAAACCTATAATAATTACATGCATGTTACGATAAAATTTCAAAACCCTGAACTGCCTGACATGGTTAATAAATATATTCATATTGCCTCTGAAGGCAAGCCAGCAGCTACTGTTTATAAAATTTACAAAAAAGAAAAGAAGAAAAAAGGCAAAATGGTAACGCTCTATAAACTGGGTTATATCTCAAGTGCTACTAAAACGATCCCAGCCCAAACGGTTATCAACAATACTCAAAAAGAAAGTAACGGTATCACCATCAAAAAAGGCAATACAAAAGTTACGATTGGGCACTAAGATTGGATGATTTGAAAATGAGACAATATATCTCATTTTCAAATCATTTTTTTTGATTCCTTAGTCCTCTTTATCAGGAAAATCTTCATTTAGATTCGTCCAATTATCCTGTTTCTCCTCTTTAGAATCAGGGATAGAAGTTGTTAGATTTTGATCTTCCAAAGCAACAACTGTAGTACTGGCATCGCCAATTAACCCCGCTTGCTCCATAAAATAATTCAAAAAATACAAGCTTATGGCAGCCAAACCAGCAAGTGCCGCTCCTGTTCCGTATTCTTGCAAAACAAATTTTCCTGTTAAAAATAAAATGCTATAGGTCATCACAATAGCCGCAAGCCAACAAGCTGCTAAATATTTTAGATTGGTCGCAAAAGAAGAAGAGGTGATTTTATAATTGCCATCTGCAACAGCATGTACCTTTTTCCAGAATGGTGCTAAGGTGCTGTCTGGTTCTGGCTTTGTCAAAAAAGTAACGATTAACCATATACAAGTTGTAAATAGAGTTGTCAAGATCAAAGCAATTGGAAAATCAACTTTCGTTTGGTATTTGGCTTCATAACCCCAAATCAATGCGGTAAAGATAAAAGGAGCTATTGTTGCCGAAATTTCACTCCAAGCATTAATTCTCCACCAATACCAGCGCAAAATTAACACCAAACCTAAACCTGCTCCTGCCTGCATAATAAAGCCCCAAGCTCCTGATATGGTATCGATATAATTACTAATAACCAAGCCCAAAACCATTAAGCCAACCGTGCTAACTCTAGAAGCCAAAATATAGTGTTTAGCGTCTTTATCCGTTTTTATAAATCGCTTGTACACATCATTGACCAAATAGCCTGCTCCCCAATTAAGTTGTGTAGAAATAGTACTCATATAAGCCGCCAAAAAAGCCACTAACAACAAGCCTTTCCATCCCGCAGGCAAATAATCACGCATCGCATATACATAGCCTAATTTTTCATCTCCTACTGCCAAATCAGGATACAATACAACTGCTGCCAAGCCTACTACAATCCAAGCCCAAGGGCGAATACAATAATGGGCAATCTGAAAAAATAAGGTAGCGTAAACAGCATCCTTATCCGAACGAGTACTCATCATTCGCTGTGCCACATAACCACCACCTCCTGGTTCCGCTCCAGGGTACCAACAAGCCCACCACTGAAATCCTGCATAGGCAAAGAATCCAACGACCGTCAAACCTAGTGTTGTGCCTGCACTTTCACTAGAACCAATAGAAGGTAAAAAGTTTAGTATATTAGGGTTGTGACTGGTTAATTGCTCTTTTAGCCCTGCCATTCCACCAATTTCTGGCGCACAAAGTACAAAATAAGCTAAAGCAATACACCCAACCATTGCAACCACAAATTGAATCGCATCGGTTACAGCCACTCCTATTAAGCCAGAGAAAGAGGCATAAGTTGCAGCTAAAACCATAGCTCCAGCAGTGTACAACAAGGCCATTTCATTGCTTAGTCCAAAAAATACAACCAACAAGGACTGTAGTGCTACATTGACCCATGCAATTATAATAGCATTCATAAATACCCCTAAATACACAGCCTTAAAACCACGCAAAAATTGAGCAGGCTTACCTGCATAGCGCAATTCAATCAATTCCACTTCTGTTAGAACCCCTGATCGTTGCCATAATCTAGCAAAAAAGAACGTTGTCAACATTCCCCCTGCCAAGAAATTCCACCACAGCCAATTTCCTGCAATTCCATCTTTGCTAACTATTTCGGTTACGGCGAGTGGCGTATCGGCAGCAAAGGTAGTTGCCACCATAGATATTCCAGCCAACAACCAATGCATGTTTCGTCCTCCCAAAAAAAAGCTTTCCATATCCTTAGATGCTTGTCTAGTATAGGATATTCCAACGCCTAAAATAACAACCAAAAATCCTATTATTATTCCCCAGTCGAGTGTAGTTAGCTCCATATTCTTAAAAAAATGTTAATTTTTGCTAGATTTACTTTACCTTATTAGTATATTATGACACTTGTCTACCAATCCAATTCGATTAAATTCCTAGACTTGTTTTGCTGTTTTTTTATCCAAAAATGAATTTTAAAGTAGTATTACCTCTAAATTAAATAGCACTTCTATCAAACAAGTAAGACATCCGAGCAGCAAGGTAGAACTTTTTTTGTAAAAAGACTTTATTTTTCTCACTCAACAAATTGTTTCTAAGACCTCTAATTTAAACAGATAAACAACTATGCGTACTCTATTTATTTTTGTATTTCTCTTAATTGCTACCCATTCTTTTGGGCAAATACTGACACAGAATGCCAATAAAATGTCTCCTAAGGAAGATTATAAGAATGTAAAAGTAATTCCAATCCATAGCGATGATAACACCTCTGTCTTTATGATTTTTGTCAAACAAGCCGTTCGAAAGCATGTTCATCAGTATCATACAGAAGTTGTTACTGTATTGGAAGGTAGTGGTAAAATGTATTTGGGAGGCGATTATTTTGAAGTCAAAAAAGGAGACCATATCGTGATTCCTCCCAACACGGCTCATGCTGTTATTACAACTAGCGCAAAGCCACTCAAAGTGCTTTCTGTCCAATCTCCCCAATTTGTAGGGCAGGATCGTATTTTTATTGAAGAAGAAACACCTGAAACTACTGATGAAAAGACCGACAAAAAAGACAAGAATACCAAACCCAAAAAGAAGGACAATGATATTCCTGAATTTGAAGGAGAATTTGACTAAATCTATGGTGCAATAACGATGCGCTTACAATAGCGTTGTTTACCACAAATCAAGTGAATAAAATAAGTACCTTTGGGCAAATGATCGACAGATAAACGGACAACCTGTTCGCCTGATATGGCTTTAGAAATAGTTTTTCGTTGAACACATTTGCCCAAAGCATTGAATAATTTCACCTTGACAGTTGCTTCTTTGTTGAGTTTAACTTGCAAATTCAATTGCTCACTAGCAGGATTAGGATAGGCTACCATTTCGTTTATGCTATGTTGGTCAGTGTATAATGGATGCCCTAATAAGAGATTACCAAAATCTAAGATTCCTAATTGTGCTCCTCCAAGTAGACTGGTTTCATTGCTAAAATATAGCCGACTGCTATCTATAAAATCTAAGGCTTCTTTTTGCGAAAAACTATTTAGTGAGATGGTTTGCGCTGTGCCATCAAAAAATCGACTTCCTGTAAATCCAGAAAAAAGCCACACTTGATTAGAGCCCAAGAGTGCCAATTTTTCATTATCAGCAGATATACTGGCTCCTGTTACTTCAAAAATATAGCTAATTTGTCCTGTTTGAAAGCTGTCCAACAATACCGCCGAATGGGTTCCTGTATCTGCTGAAATTTGATAGAGCCAAGTATAACCCAAATGGGGTGTCGTCCTATCCTTGGTAAAAAAATACAGCGAATCTTGAAAATAAATCATCGCCTCCGTATCGTATTTTTTTTGGTCATCACTAGGCGGATAGGCCGTTTGTTCTGGATAGGAATAATGAATCGTTTCTGCTGTAACAGTAGTACCAACAATCGAATCGGGGTGAGGGATTTTATACACTTTTAGATCCTGCCTTGCATTGGCATTGTTTCCAAAATCTCCAATATATACATTTCCGTGGTTATCATAAGTAATATCTTCCCAATCAACATTGGTTGCATTTGTCACAACAATAGTTTTGAGTATTGTACCAAACGTATCAATCCTATAAAGTTTGGCAGAATCTCCCCCATCATTATGAAGCCATATTGCATTTTCATTGCTAATCAACATACCCGAATTTTCAGATAAAGCGGAGGGCAAATTAGTAATCATTCGCACCGTTTGACTGCATGCCACCAAACTAAAACTAAACACTAAGAGGATAGAATAAATAATTTTCATGAAAGGTCTGTTTATTAAATTACAATCTGAGAATTGTATAAGATTGTCAACTACAAAAATCGGTTCTGTCTAAATTTAAAATCCATTTCTTGAGACATCCGTAAAGAATACTAAAGTACGTTTTTTTTCAACATATAACTTTTTAAATCTTTTTTTCTTTTTAAATATTCTATTTCTTACCTTAGTTATTCAAGATAATTTAGAACTTCCTTGCATCCTTAGGTTCTAAATAATGCGACAACCTCATTTCAAAATGGTTGTACTTATTGTTTAATGTGGTAAAACCCATTCAAAAAAAAAATACAATGAAATTACTTGTTCAAATCTTAGCTTTAGTTATTGTAAGCACTCAAATGGTGTTGGCTGCACCTATCGAAAAGGGACTTGCCAGTTATTACGATGATAGTTTTCACGGTCGTAAAACGGCTAGTGGAGAAAAATATGATAAAAACAAATTAACAGCAGCGCATAAGACGCTTCCTTTTGGTACCAAAATAAGAATCAAAAATCCTGCTAATGGCAAGTTTGTAGAGGTTGTTGTGAATGATAGAGGACCATATATTAAAGGTCGAATTATTGAAGTATCTAAAAAAGCAGCTCAACAAATCGATTTGGTAAAAGTTAATGTTGCTCCTGTAGAAATTACTGTTATTAGTGGCCCTGATAGCAAAGTTGCAGCGAGTTCTACCCAACCCAAAACAGCGGCTACTCCTAAAGTTGCAGCAACAACAAAAACAGCAGCTAAACCTAAAACGGTAACTAAAACAGCACCTAAAACCAAAAAAGTAGAGAAGAAAAAAGACAATCTAATTGTTGAAGCCAAGGAAATGGAAACTGGTGGCTTATACAAAATGCAGGTATTAAAACTACAACCTAAAGGGTTTGGTGTTCAAGTAGCAGGGTATAGCGATTATGAATCTGTTGTTCAACAATTGGCGGTGTTCCAAAAAAACTGGTTCAAAGGAGCAACCGTTTTTGTAGATGAGCTCAACGGAAAACCTTATTATAAGATTATTTTAGGGCCTATGAATACTAGAGAAGAAGCCGTTAGTTACTGTGCAAGTCTCAAACAAAAATACCAGCTAAAAGATGCTTTCGTAGTTGATATAGAAGCATTGTCGGCTAAAAAATAAGTCTTTTAAAGGCAGTTTTATTAAGGTTCTCTAGTCAACGAAGTATTGATTAGAGAACCTTAATTATTTATTCATTTAAGAATTCACTTAGTAATTTTCCGACTAATTCAGGTTCGTCCTCTTGCAAAAAATGCCCACAGTTTGGAATGGCAGTAATAACAGTTTGAGGCAAATCTTTTTTTACCCGTTCCATGGTCTCTTTTACTTTGGGCAAAATTTTATCATTGACACCATAAATAGCCCGAACAGGTATCTTAAATAAGGGCAATTTTTCTTCTATTTCTTTAAACCCTTTTAGGCTTAAATTAGACGCTGTTTTGAGCAAAGCTTTTCTTGCTTTTTTCTCTATAAAAGGTGCTTTATAATTTGCTATAATATCCTCGTTTAGCTTTTGTTTGTGTTCCATTCCAAATCGAATAGCAGCCGCAATACCACTAGGAGAACTTAACCAGTTCTTTACCCCAGGAAGTTTGATAGCAATTCCAAAAAGAATAACTCCCCACGAAAACTTAGCATAAACCAATGTATTTAACAGGGCTAACCTTTTGACCAATTTGGGATGCTGAACCGCCCACAACAAACCAACAGGTCCCCCTAAATCGTGTACAACTAGATTTACCTCATTGATATCCAATTGATATAAAAATTCGGATAAAATTCGTGCATAGTATTTAAAGCTATAAGAAGCAGTCAATGGCTTTTCAGACCAACCATACCCTGGCAAATCCAATGCAATTACTCGATGTGAATCGGCAATTGGTAACATTACATTTCGCCATAAATGAGAGGAAGTAGGAAAGCCATGTAACATCAATACGACCTCTCCTTTTCCTGCTTCCAAATAATGCAATTTTATATTATCTATAATAATGTAGTTGCTGTTCATTGTTTCGGGATTGACAAATAATTCTGACATTTTTTATTAAGTTTTAGGTTCTTTGATAACCCATAGGCTCACGTAGTAACCACGCAGTAGCAGCGAAGCTAATGGTGTGGAATCGTAAACTACCTTGCCTGCTTATTACTACTTCTGTTGTAAGTTATAGGTCGTAAGTCGTATGCTTAGTTCCTGTAAATACAGGACATACGACTTACGACCTATAGCTTTCTTCTAAACCACGTAGTAGCAGCGAAGCTAAAAGTAGTTAAAAGCTTACCCTTTTTTAGTGTTTACCACACGGGTTATCAAAGAACCAAGTTTTTTAAACTATCATTATAAAATCGCTCCCTTATAATCAATTGTTTTAAGCGGCACCTTTTGGTTCAAGGTATCTAACATAACCAAAGTAACCAAAATAGAAAAATCTCTAGCAGGGCAAGCATGCGCCCCTTTTGACCAACTCAACACCTTATCATAGTCTTCTTCAGAGCGATCCAACTGAATAGCATGTGGGCATTTAAAGACCTTTTCATCTTTATTAGAACAGACAAATGGATAGACAATTTCATCCCCTTCTGTTAGCTCTATCGTTCTACCAGCCACTACAACTTCCTCAGGAGATTCTATAATTCGGTGCGTAGTCGTCACTGTAGGATACAATCGAACCACCTCGATAATAAATTTTTTCTTTTCTTCTAAGGTTAAGCTGTCATAATCAATTTTGTGTTTTTTAAGGTCGCCAATACAACGAGTAAACAAGGTTCCTATACTAAACATAGCAGCAAATAAAGTAGCATCAATCACAGTAGAAGAAACCCCTAACTTTTTTAGTGGGTAAAAAGCATCCTTTTTTATAAACTTCTCTGTCCCCAAAAGTCCTGTAATCAAGGTAAAATAGTTCTTAAACAACGATAATTGAACAAAGCGTTTCAGATAGGCAGCAGTAACCTGTTCTGAATCTAATTTGCTAATGGGTATCCCTTGGCACAATAAAATAACCATTCGAGTAGAAACACTCCGCATGGTCGTAATATTTTTAGGATCTTTGTCTTCCAACCACTCTTGTAAAGGTACAGCGCATGTTTCTTTAATTTTATCGTAAGTTAGATCATAAAAATCTGCTGTAAATATCGTCTCATCAATATGTTCTCTAGCCAGTCTTCTATAAGGCTCACCCAAAGAAATCAAAGGAGAATTCACGATAAAAACCTCATTGCCAGACACCACAGGAATTCCCATAAAGTGATTGGTACGCATAGAAGGTTGCTGTATTTCATGGAGCGTACTCTCAAAATCCGTTTTCATAATGCCATGCCCAAAAATAAAATTGCCCTTATATATTTTTTGATACACCTCCATGACTTCATTCTGCCCATGAATAAATGAAAAAATAAAATCTAGAAAAGTTGTAAATTGTATAATCAGGCGTTTCAGGAAGCCAAACCGAGTAGAATAAGCAAATAACTTTAAGGGTTTTAACAACCAAATAAAGCCCGTTGTTATAGCGATCAACACTTTCTTCATAATACGTTTGATTTAAATATTTATACAAGAGCGCATGGCACGAATATCATAGCCCAATTTTTGAAATTCTGTTCTATTTTTAACCAGATATTTGACCAACTCAGGATTAACATCATCATCTTCATTTCGCATGATATATCCATATTCAGTATAGTTCAAGATATAGGTAATAAATGGGTGCTCAATCGCTTCTTCAGGAGGCACAACGAGTGATTCATCGACCCGCATATTCGAAATATCATCGGTTATTCCTAGCGTAGCAAACTCAATTTCTCCTCCCATTTCATATTGCAAGTCATTGATCCAAGAATGCTTAAATGTAGCATGAAAAATAAGGTAGCAA
Organism: Aureispira anguillae; assembly: GCF_026000115.1. Classification (GTDB taxonomy): domain Bacteria; phylum Bacteroidota; class Bacteroidia; order Chitinophagales; family Saprospiraceae; genus Aureispira; species Aureispira anguillae. Next base: position 7,261,789 of record NZ_AP026867.1, on the reverse strand, counting down.
CAAAATTGAATGATGTTGTTGATGTCTTTTTTTTCTGGGCTATCCGTCACCGTAACGGGCGAAATTGCGGACTCTTTTCCATTGACATAAGGATGAATTTTATTGCTGGTATTAATTTCATTTTTGTCATAATAAAGTTGTTCTGACAAAGGGACATAAGGCAAAGAATGAAAAACTAGTTCTTCTGACATGGTTCTTATTTCTTTCCAGTACTGCTTTATTTGAGAAAGGTTGGCGTTAACATATTTACGAACATAACGATTAAGTGTCTTCCAGTACAATTGACCAATTTCGGCAAATGAATGCCCTTTGCAAAGCGGTTTTCGAGGTTTCCAACCATACCAATTGAGCGTACCAAAAGCAGTGCGGCTAATTTTTTTGACAGATTTTGGAGTCAATGCAGAACACTTTTGCACCAGACCGTCTGCCGACAGCAAAATCTCATTGGCAGCCATATTTACATCTGTTGTTCCATAAAAATGGGGCAGCAATAGCCTCGCAATAGGATTATTTAATAGATTTCTTCGAATAGGGATAATATATTGCTCAATATTCAAGTGCGTCTCTGAAAGGTGCGTTTCCACTTCTCCAAAAAGGAAATAATTACAACGGAATATTCTTTTGATTCTCCCCCACTCTGGGTCTTGAGGAGTATATAATTTAGGTTTTCGGTATTGTGCATGAGCGCTATTGTCCCCTCCTAAACGCTTTTGCAAAGCAATACTTTCTAGCTTTAGTTTGTTATTAATGAGTTTAAAATTAGCGGTCGTATTGGGAGCAAAATGCCTTGTATCTAGTTCTAAACCATCCCATTTAAAATCCACAAAATAAGTATTTTCTTTGGTCCCCTTTTTTAGATTACAAGGGTTAAAACCATTCAATACCATATCACTAAGAAAATCATCACTTCTAGATTTCTCCTTGATTTTCCTAGTCCTATTTAATTCATAATCATCCTCAATCTCTACATTACTAGGATGATGATTGCTAAATTTTGTAACTAAAGTATGTTTATTGTGTGCTATAAAATGCGTCAAGCCTACCTGAATTTGCTCGCTCGTCCTCCCTGGGCGTTGAGCTTGCGGTGTTTTTTTATCTACAATCGCTACTCTTGGCGTAAAACAAACATTGTTTAGCCCCTCTGTATCTTCATATTCCCAAAAAGCGACCTGAAGTGTGCCAAAATCAAATACCTTAGCCGTTATATTGTTTCCTGCATGAAAGTTTTTCACGACAAACCAATTGGAGACAGGTTGTCCCATTTTATCATAGGAATATTCACGATCTAAAAAACGCAAGACCAAATCGGGGATATCATTCCATTTGTTCCCTTTGTTAGGATCGTATTCCAATTCAAAATAACCTGCTTCGTCTGTTGTACCTGCTGTCAAAAAATCATTTTCAATAAGATCTAAATCCCAAAGTTGGAGTGAAGCATTAGCAATGGGTTTTATTTCATTATCTTTTCTTACAGTTGATACCAATCTTCCTTTTACTTTTCTCATGATGTATTGATTTTGTTTCAACAATCAATTCCACAAAACATAAATTCATCTAGTTATCAGTATATTGAATTGATACAATACACAAATGCCCACAAACATTGATTGGTGAGTAGCTCAAAGAATATTATATAATGGTATTGGATAAGTAAGTAGAGGGATCATGCGTCTTGCTTACTTATAATGTAAATGGACGGAATTAACATATCCTATATGTTTCCAACTGTTGCTGGGTTCGATGTTTTGTTAGAAAACCACTAAAAATAGGTCTGGTTGGTGTTTTTGGGGGTTGTTCAGAATCAAAACTACTTACTGCAAAATAGTTGAACCATCAAGTCCATTTACTTAACAAAAAGATGTTTGCACTTCTAAAGTAAGTACTTTATTGGAGAATGTCTAATATTAAAGCACAAATATTATATTTTAACCCCTGTGTATCAACCTAATAATTAAACCATAATGACACTTCCAAATATTAAACAGCATTTAAACACAAGAAAAAACCACAAAACAGAACGCTAGGTTACATGCTTAAGCTTTGGTTCAAAGAAGATCAAAAACCAAAAAGAAAAAATTTAGCAATTGGCTGTTCTTAGTCTATAGCTTTTTATTACTTTAGAGGGAATAAAAAAATTGTATTTCTATTTCAAACCACTTGTACCATGAAAAAGCGTTTATTATTATTGAGTTGTGTAGCCCTTTTCTTTTTTATAACAGGCTGTAAAAAAGCAAGACAAATTCATCTTCTTTCTGCCCATACATGGGTTGTCGCCGATCATTCTACAATGGGAACAATAGGCGATGAATACACTTTTCATGACAATCGGTTATTTTTTCAGACGACTGGAGCATTGACAATAGATGGGCAATGGGATACTTACCCTATAACCCACACACCAGGGAAAAATCGTTTAGATATCCAATCTGACTTAGGCCAGATGCAATACGATATTCTACTACTCACTGCAACTAAATTAGAACTATCCCAAGCTTGGAATGGCTCAATAAGTCCTCTTAAAATGATTCTAGTTCCTAAAAAATAATATTAGAGTGTATTTTTAGTTCACTCCTATATTAAATCGTAACGTAATATAAAAACTAAGACCATCTGCGGGCAAAATACCTGGCCCAGGATAACTAGTAGCACGGCGAGTAAAGTAAACTTCATCGGTCAAGTTGTTAATACCTGTTTGCAAAGTAAACCACTTCCATTGATAGCTAGCCGAAATATCCATTACCCCATAGCTCGGAATGATTCCAACAACAGCAGTAGGCACCAATTCAGCGTTGGTCGCATCCGAATAATGCTGAGAAGTAAAGGAGTATTGATAAGAAAGCTTTAGTGTTTTGTAAGCAAAACTCAATCCTGTACGCAAAATGATTGGTGCAACAAATTCCAGTTGTTTGCCCGCAGCAGAGCTATTGGCAGTTTGAGTGTATCGCCCGTCCAGCACAGAGAAATTGGTAAAAACAGTTAAGCTAAAGGGAGTGTTTTTGGTTTTACTGAATAGCTTCCAAAAATCAGCTTCTACAAAAATTTCTGCTCCTAATACTCGTGCATCTCCTACATTGGTACGCAACGTATAGGGTTCTATAATTAGTGGGTTGTCTTTATTGGGGCGCTCTAATTGAATGTTGCCAATTCGTCGTCTGTAATTTAAATAAAATAGAGTGGCATTAAAATTAAATAATCCTTTATAACTTCCTCTAAACCCTAAATCTGCATTAAAACCATACTCATCTTTCAAATTGGGATCTACCTCTTGATTAGGATTGGAAATTCGCATATCGTTAAAGTTAATCCCTCTATAATTTTGAGAAAAATTACCATAAATTTCTAAGTTTTTTTGCAATTTATAACTCAGCCCTATCCCTGCCAAAACAATGGCTCTTGAATTGGTTCTATATTCATCAATCGCTTCGTTTCGGATGGTATCCCAGCCCACACTACTAGGTACGACAATCAAATCCTGATAATAGCCCTCGGCTTCGGTCTGAATATATTCAAATCGTATACCTGGTGTTACGCTAAATTTATCGGTAATAGAAAAATAGTTTTCAGCAAAGGCTGCAAAATTAAAACTTGGAAAACGATAATTGGATTTTAGAATTCCCTTAGCAGCCTCAACAAAAGTAAAATCAGCTAGACTACCAGTAGTATCTCTATTGGAGTAACCTTGTTTTTGTTCTGTATATCCTTTATAAATTCTTACTCCTGCCACAAATGCAGAAGTACTTTTTAAGAATTTATAGCGGTGTACTAAACGTGTTTCATTCCCAAAATTCATATAACGTCCTTTGATTAGATCCCGTGCTTCTCCATAATCTGGACGATTGATGGCTTCTAGGTTGCCCAACGATTGACGATCTGCAAACAAAGCAAAGTTTCGAATATTGAGTTGTGTTAAAGGTGAAAATTTATAATCTATTGTTAAGGCGCTTAGATTCCAGTTGACTCGAAACCAATTTCGTTCCCTTTTGGATTGGCGAGCATTTTGGGAAAATTCTGCATCTGTCAAACCTCCAGGCTGATGTGCCAAATATTGCATAACAGTTTGTTCCGCTCTAATCGTCCATTTGGAGGTAGGTCTATATTCTATTTGGGCATATCCATTGTGCACTTCAAAGTTAGCATTAGGACGCCAACCATCGCCACGTTTGTATTGATAGAACGCATAATAATTAAACTTTTTATTGGCGACAGTTCCCCCTATACTATTAAAGGTATTAAAAAAATTAAAGCCACCGTAGGTGTTTTCTGTAACAAATTCAAACTTTTTGTCTTCTGCTCCTTGCTTCATTACAAAATTAAGCATCCCTCCAAATTGTGTCCCAAACTGCAAAGAAGCAGCACCTCTTAGGACTTCTATACGTTGCAAAGACTGAGCAGGTGGCGTATAGTAGGTTTCAGGATAGCCCAAAGCATCTGCACTAATATCATAACCATTTTGGCGAGTATTAAAGTTAGAGGTTCTATTTGGATTTAGACCACGCCCTCCAATATTCAGTTGAATTCCAGAATTGTCATTCTCCCAAACATTTAATCCAGGAACTGTTTTAAATAATTCCCTTGCATTATTATTGGCTTGGTTTGCCAAACATTTTTTTAGGTCAATAACATTGATTGTTTTTGCACTCAAGAGTGTCACGCCGCTAATCGCAGGATTTAGATGGTATTCACCGCCATCAACAATTACATTTTTTTCAAACACAACAGACAATGAATCCAAGCCAACATCAACGACAACATCCTCATTGGCAAGCTCTACAGTAATGCTCTTTTGTTGGAAACCTACTGCATCTATAGTAAGTACATAAGTTCCTTTTTTTATATCTTTAAATATATACTGCCCCTTAGCATTGGTAGTAGTTGTAGCATTGGTCGGTGCTAAAATAATAAAGACGTCAGCCAAAGGTTTTTGTTCGCTATTCGTCAACTTTCCTCCTATTGTATATTGGCTATACCCAATGTTAGCATAGCAAAAAAACAAAAATATATATGCCCCTAGTAATCGCATTAACAAATTTAATTTTTAATTTGTCTAAATAAAGATACTGCAAATGTACTAAATATTTTCTCAAGATTAAGAAATACCTTAAAATAGTTGTCTGAGTAATCACGCTATGAACTTGGCAATATGACATTAATTAATTCAACATGTATAAGTCTCGGCTATTTTTGAATTTAAAATCTTACACTCCTTTAGTTTTTAAGTCACTTATTTAAAAAAAATAGATACAATTCTAAATTATCTGTTAAAGAACTCTTAAAAGAAGAAGCAAAACAATAAATTTGTAATCTAGGAAAAAGTTTATACCTTTAGTCAGCCTTAACAGAAAGGCAATTAGAAGGATCAAAAAAAAATCACTTTTGCTTTTTTTTGAAAAAAATAAAGAAATCCAATTTTACAAATACTATTTAATTGTTTTCTAACGTTTAGGTAGTATAATTTTATCCCCATCCCGATAACGGGAAGCTATTTTACTTAACATTATACCAAGATTATAAGATGCAAAAAACATTTATTTTATGGTGTTTAGTTATGCTTGGAACAACAGCTGGTTTCTCCCAAAACGGCTATAGACCAGCATACCCTTTAGAAATTGGAGTGCAAGCAGGAACCTCCCAATTTTTGGGTGATTTAGGTGGCCAACCAGGTGTTGGTAAAGGTTTCATCATTGATACTGATATTCAATCTGTCAGACCTACCTTTGGGATTTTTGGACGATATAATATAGGTGGTCATTTTGCTGCACGAGTTGATCTTAGTTATTTGCAGTTCCATGGCGATGATAAACTTTCGGGAGTTGGTTTTTCAGCTACTAGTTCAAGAGATAATGTTGATGATGCTTGGTTTCGATATTATCGTAATTTGAATTTTAGAACGCATGTATTTGAAGCAAGTATAGCGGCTGAAATCATTCCTTATAATTTTGAATTGGGTGGAGGATACAAAAACTATAGTGTATTGTCTCCCTATGGATTCATTGGTGTAGGTATTTTTGCCTTTAATCCTGAAGGACTTTACAACGGCAACTGGATAGAACTAAAACCATTGAGCACAGAAGGTCAAGGTTTGGTTGATGGTCGTGCTCCTTATGATTTGGTACAGCTCAATATCCCAATGGGATTTGGTGTTAAATGGTCTTATAACGATACTTGGGCCTTAGCTTTAGAAGTTAATCATAGAATGACATTTACGGATTATATCGACGATGTTTCTGGTGATTATGTTTCGGACGAGAGCGTGTTTGATGCCAATATGGATCCAACAACTGCTAGTCTAGCCAAAGCAATGGCTCGTCGTTCTACTGAATTAGATCCAGGAAATATCAATGGTATTGTTACTGCTCCTGGCGAACAGAGAGGAGATCCAAAAGATAACGATGCTTACTATACGGTAACGATCCGTTTTAGCTTTTATTTAGATACAGACAATATGGGAAGTGGCAAACGTTATGGTTGCCCTGTTTGGTAATCAATGCCCATCAATAAAAAGAAGTTTTGCTTCTTATATAAAAAAGGAATTGACTGTTGTCAATTCCTTTTTTAGTACCTTGCCTTCTCCTCTTTGCTGTAGCAAGGAAAATTACCTTCTATTAGCACAACCCAATAACAATCCTTTAACCATATTGGTATACTAGAAATGGTATTTTAATCGTTTAAATTAAGTCTCTAAGGGGCATAAGAAAAGCGATTCGGAGAGGCAATACCGAATCGCTTTCTATATAACAATATAATTTTTATATTGTTAATAACCCTTTTAACTAACCTAATAAAAACTTACTTTTTTAACAGCTACAACCGTGCCAATTAGGCTAAAAAAAAATTATATGCAAAAATCCATCATTAATTTAGTTGTTTTTTTCGTTTTTACAATTTTACTGCTTACTTCCTGTAAATCTAGCAGTTCTGCACCAAATCGTTCGACTAGCAAAGTATCGGCAGAAATGACATTGCGCAAAAGCTTAGTCAAAGACGCTGAAAAATACAAGGGCATAAAATATAAATATGCAGGTAAAGATCCTAAAGGATTTGACTGCTCTGGTTTTACTTATTATGTTTGTTCTAAACATCAAATCAAACTATCAGGCAGTTCTTCTAGTCAATCCAAACAAGGAGTAGAAATCCCGATCAGCAAAGCTCAGATGGGAGATTTAGTATTTTTTGGTCGGCATGGTCGTAATGGAAAAATTCAGCATGTGGGATTGGTTTACAAAAATGATTCTAATGGTCTGTATATGATACATAGTAGTAGCAAACGAGGTATTGTCATAGACAATGTAACAACTTCTAAATACTGGAAACCAAAATTGCTTTTTGCACGGAGAATCATTGATCTAAAGAATAAATCATAGGTGGTTTTCTTTTGTTTTGCCCAAAACAGGTCTTAAAGGGAATATAAAGCGGTGAAATACAATCCTTACTGTTTTTTTTCATTTTTAATTTGTATTTTGGATGTTCTATCCATATCAATCCTCTTTGTAATCTATTATACTTAAGCCGCTTATTCTTTTATGTTATTTGATTTCTTTTTCTACGGTCTTTTAATTTTTAGTACCTTTATCAGTTATAATCTGATCCCATTTACAACTCCATCTAATAAATTACTAAAGGGGATAAAGGTTTTATTTGTCATCTTTTGTGGTAGCTTGTGGCTCTGGCAATTGCTATTGTGGGTTCTCCCTAAAGGATCGAAAATAGAAGAAGCAATACATCTTCCTCGACACTTATGGATGTTAGATCATGCAGCGTTCAAAGATGGAGAACAAAAGCAAAAAGTAGCTTATGGGACACAGCAACGGCAATATTATCAATATTACCCAGCTCCTAGTAGTAGTAACCAAAAAAATACGGTCATATTTTATATCCATGGAGGGGGCTGGTGTCTTGGAAGTCCTAACCAACATAAGCATCTTGCTCATTTGCTACAAAAAGAAGGCTATACCCTCATCTTCCCTGCTTATCGGCTTACCCCTGAATTTAATTATTTTGACCTACAAGAAGATATTAATGCAGCATTAACGCATAGTTTAGAATTTTTAAAAACACAGGGTATCCACCATCCACAATTAATTATTGGAGGCACTTCTGCTGGTGCTAATTTAGGTTGCCTACTGGCTTACGATGAAAATCGCTGGGAAAAAATGAATTTAGATCGTTCCATTCTGCAAGGTGTTTTTAGTATTGTAGGTGCCTTAGATATTGCTAAAATGGAACAAACCTCTACCCTTTTAAATTATACAGGGCAGCCCGAAAGCGCCACCTACCAACTAGCCAATCCAGTAACTTGGATTAATCAGAAAGATAGTTTTAATTTTTTATGCCTACATGGAAAAAAAGATGGTTTAGTGGATTATGCAGCAGCCGTTTCTTTTTGTGATAAATTGAATAGAGTAGCACCTAATCGCATAGATTTTCAAAGTTTTGAACAAGCAACCCATATTGATTTAGGAGCAGCTTGGTATTACGATCCAGCCATGAATTATGGGCAAGACAGCATCTTAATCAATTGGTTAAATAAAATTTCTACACCAAGGAGAACAACCATAAATTTGTTTTAGGCAATTTTTTGCATTATCTTTATCTTTATGAGGGTCAAGCAACATAAAACAATGGCACTTATTTTAGCCTTTTTAGTACTAATTTCAACAACAGGAATTAGTATGAATATGATGTTGTGCAACTGTACAGGGCAACAATATCTAGCCATGTTAGCCTCTAAACTTGACTTAGAATGTTGCAAAATTAAAGCTGCAAAACAAGCAAAAAAGAGTTGTTGCGCTACCCCTAGCCCCCAAGCACACACAACTTCTACTTGCCATAAGAAATCGCCTTTTCTAGCGAATAAGGATTGTTGTTCACCTATTTTTAAATATTCCAAAGCAAATATTAATCTAAATCTGAGTCATGATTTAGAGTTGCCAACCGTTGGCGATCCTTTGCCATGGGTCTATTTTTCCCCACCTGTTTATTATAGCGCACCAATTGTTCTTCCACAAATAATTGCCGTTCATAATAATTTAAATAAAGCTCCTCCTAGATACAGTAGCTCTATACAGAATTGGTTTCAAATATATCGTTGTTAGAATCATAGAACAATCCTTTTATTACCTATAAGGCAAACAAGCTTTATAGGAGAGATTTGTTTTTTATCGTTAAAATTTAACAACACAATGAAATATTTATTCTTATATATTGCATTATTTTTGTCTGTACAAAGTATTGCTCAAGATCAACCATTAACCTTCTCAGGAATGGTTGTTAATAAAGCCGATGAACCTTTAATTGGCGCAACAGTCAACTGGCAAGACACTACTATTGGAGCCATTACGGATATTGATGGCTGGTTTACCATTCCTCGCTTAGACACCATTCATCCTTATTTTTTAGAAATCAATTATGTTGGGTATGAAACCGTTCAGGTTGAAATATTGCCCCAAGAAGATCGTCTGAAATTAATTGTAGAAGAAAATACAACCTTAGATGATATTGTTGTCGAAACCAAAAAGCGTAGCAGCTTCACTTCTACCCTAGATCCACTTAATGTTGAAAATATTGGAACAGGTGAGCTTCGTAGAGCTGCTTGTTGTAATTTATCTGAAAGTTTTGAAAATAATGCTACAGTAAACATTAACTTTTCAGATGCGGTTACAGGAGCAAAGGAAATAGAAATGCTAGGACTTAGAGGGACCTATACCCAAATGTTAATCGAAAATCGCCCTACCTTCAATCGCTTAGGTCGTGCTTTTGGTTTGGAATATATCCCAGGTACGTTTATTGAAGCAATCCAAATTTCCAAAGGTGCTAGTTCGGTCAAAAAAGGCGTGCAGGGCATTACAGGGCAAATTAACACCGAATTGATTAAGCCTTATAAAGCTCCGCTTCTATTTTTAAATTTATTTGCCAATTATACAGGAAGAATCGAACTTAATGCCCAATTCAATTACCGTTTGACAAAAAACTGGAGTACGGGTTTGCTAATGCATGGTAATTATTATGGTACAGAGATAGATTATAACAAAGATTCATTTTTAGACATTCCCAAAAAGCAACAGGTCAATATTATTTCTCGCTGGGTATACAAACCCAAATCATTGCATTTTGAGTTAAATGTTCAAGGCATTTTGGACAATAGAAGTGGGGGGCAAACCCTTAGCAGTTTCCAAAATGTTTTTGGACAACCTGCTAGTCGTTTATATCAAGTCAATAGCGAAATTCGAAGAATTAGTGCATTTGGTAAATTAGGTTATTTTGGATTTAGCAACCCCAATCAAAGCATTGCAATTGTTTATGATGCTAATATCCACCAACACAACTCTTTTTTTGGGGACAAACAATATACAGGATTGCAAAAACGCTTTTATACCAATTTTGTTTTTCAAACTAACTTAGGGAATAAAGCACATAATCTGAGTACTGGGCTAGCTTATGATTTAGTAGATTTTAAAGAACAATTTGTAGACATTAACAATGATCGAACAGAGCATCTAGCAGCCGTCTATGCAGAGTATGATTTTACCAAAAAAATCAATGAAGAACAAGGAAGTGCTTTTGGCTTGATCCTAGGTCTCCGTACAGATTTAATCCATACTTCTCAATTCACAAATGCTTATCTAGCTCCTAGATTAAATCTCAAGTACAATTTTACAGAAGACATGGTTATTCGTGCTTCTGGCGGACGTGGTGTGCGTACAGCCAATCTTTTTATAGAAAATCTAAAGTATATGCCTAATTATAAAGCATTTACGGTTTTGGAAACTATTCTACCTGAAGTAGCATGGAATTATGGGGTTAATTTTGCATGGAATTTTAAGTTAAGCCCGAAACATGAAGGGAGTTTAAATATTGATGTTTATAGAACAGATTTTGAAAATCAATTGGTAGCGGATTTAGATTCTGATCCTACCTATACTAAAATTCAGTTTTATAATCTAAAGGGACAATCTTTTGCCAATAGCATTTTAGTTTCTTACAGCCAAGATATTGTAAAAGGTTTGGAAGCTAGAATTGCCTATAAATTTAATGATGTACGCATGACTTATGGCAGCATTTTACACGAAATGCCTTTGATGCCACAACATAGAGGACTCATTCACCTAAACTACACTACTCCCAAAAAAGAGTGGGAATTTAACATCACATTAAATATCATTGGTCCCCAGCGTATTCCGCACCTCCATCCTCCTTATGGCGACGATTTGCCTGCGTATCGCCTAGAGGAATATAGCCCTACTTATCTGCGCCTAAATGCCCATATTTCGAAGTTTTTCAAAGGAGGTTGGGAAATTTATATTGGAGGTGAAAACTTAACCAATTATACGCAAGAGCAGCCTATTTTAGGCTTTCAAGACCCATTCGGTACTTCTACGACCAACAACTATGCAAACTTTGATGCTTCTTCTATTTTTGCTCCTGTTTTTGGGGCGCAGGTCTATGCAGGTGTTAAATACACTTTTCAGGGAAAAGAACGTTTTGCCCCTGTAAGCTCTTGTTCTGCGACTTCTGCTATTTCAGAAACTCCTACCACAGAAAAAGCTTGGTTGCTAGAAGAACATCAACGCAGAATTATGATCAAAACATCGTCTCAGTGTGGGACTTGTGAGGGTATTATGCGCACTGCATTATCAAAAGCAGATGGAATTGAACAAGTAAACTTAGTGGTAGAAACCCAAATTTTGGAAGTAATTTATGATCCAACCAAAATACAAGTCGCTGCAATACGAACGCTTATTGCTGAATCAGGGTATGATGCAGATGATATTCCCGCCCGTTCAACTGTCTATCAAGCCTTGCCTGCTTGCTGCCAAAAAGGGAGTGGGCATAGAGATGGAAAGCCAAAATACACACTGACCACTATACGAATTAAAAGTTCTAACACCTGTAAAGGTTGTGCAAGAACAATTGAAAATGCTTTATATCCACTAAAAGGCGTTCAAAATGTCTTTGCTGATGCTAGCAATCAAAGCATTGAAGTACAATTTATACAAGAAAAAATTTCTGCACTAAAAATAAAGAAAACGATTGCCAAAGCAGGCTATGATGCCGATCACCTCAAAGCTAATAAAACCAATGCTACCAGTTGCGAAACAACCAGTAAGTAAGCGCTCCTAACTCAAATACAAAAGCCACATTCAAACAAATTGAATGTGGCTTTTTTTATTCTTGTTATATAAAAAACTTCTATTTTTATTTACAAACCTTTGGTTATACGATTTTTATACTTATCATTAAGCATTGATTATAAGATCATTCTATCAAAATAAGAATAATTTCCCCTAATTAACAGCATAGCATGGGGTAAAACAATCCAAGACAGATGAGTGATAGCCTAAAACAATTAAAAGCATTTTTAAGGAAAGCCAAAAAAGAAGCTAAACGCTATAAAAAGCTTTTTGAAGATGATGGGACAATTGATCCTGATGAGCAAAAGCAACTGGATGAAATTTTCAAAAAGATAGAAACAATAGAAAGGAAACTTGCTCAGGAAATTATTGGAAAAAGAAATAAACCTATTGAGAGTGGACAAATCTTTAGAATAAAAAAAGCAGTACTGCAACAATACAAAGAGGAGGCAGAACGATACCTGTATTACAATCATGGTATTCTCTTAAACTGGAATAGTGATGGCTCGCCCTCTCCTTCTATTGGGAATAAATATAGTTCTACAGAGGAAGGAATATGGTTTATTATCTACTCCAAAGAAATGGAGATGAACCATAAAATAGGAGGAGCAGAATTTAGTCGTGTCCTAAGGAGATATAGGGAATTGGAAGCCGCAATACGGCATGGAAACATCCAAGAAAATACAGCCAGTTCTCTTACCAATAGTAGTGATCTAGAACAACTAAAAAAGCTTAGAGAACTATTAGAAACCCCCAAAGGGGGATTAAATGATATTTATGACCACATTATTCGTGATCAAGAACTAAAGAATCATTATAAAAAGCAAATCGAAAGAATACGCAATGATTGGAAAGAAGATGGTAGAATGATACAGCTAGAACAAGAAGTAACAAAAAGATTGGAACAAGTGCTTGAGAGGGAACAAGATTCTCCTTGTATGGATGAGAACCCAGAGCCTCTACCAGAACATGCAGACAACAGTTCTTGGAATAATAGCCCATTACCTCTAGCTAAGCTTGGGAATGGAGATTGTGAAGCCGTTGAATTAAATGATATAGATCAAGGACAAACAGGCGATTGTTATTTACTTTCTTCTATGGGAGCATTGGCTAAAAGCAATCCTAACTTATTTGATGGGAAAAATGAGGATAGTATTGTCCAGAAAGAGGGGGACAATTATGTCGTGACCTTTTATCCTAGATTAAATAGAGCTTCAAAAGAAAGAACAAAGGTCAATATTACAGTAAGTCCTGAAGTGCTGACAGATAGGACTGGTCGTCCTTTATATCAGGGGCTGGCAGATGGCGAACTTTGGGCAGTTGTTGTAGAAAAGGCTTATGCTCAACTATTGGGAGGCTATGATAATATAGAAGGAGGAACGCCTACAGAAGCCCTAGCCACTCTAACGGGCAAAGAGGCTAAAACAATAGATCCTACATTTTATCAAAAGGAGGATTTGATGGCACGATTATTAGAAGCTTTAGACAAAAAGCAGCCTGTGATTTTTTCTTCTAGCGGCAAGGATGAAAATCCTATTCAAATTCCACTACCCAATACAACAGATGCTACTCAAATCTTATTTGAAGGACATGCCTACACCTTAGATAGGGTACAGAATGATTCTATTTTCTTGTACAATCCTCATGGGCAGCAGCATCTAGAAATCAGCCCTAGTCAGGTCAGAACGTATTTTAATCACCTTAGTATCCAAGAATAAATGAATCTAAAATTATTGTTTTTTATAACACTATTAGCTGGTTCTGTTTTTTGTCAAGCTCAAAAAAGAAAAAAAATAAAGTTGGAAGATGAAAAAATTGCCTTGCAGTTTTTTTTGGATAGTATTTACCCCTTTCGTCCGCTTATTAAGGATAAACAGTTGGTTTCTGAGGGAAAAATATGGCATGCTAGTTATTATGCTTTTGTCCATCTTATACCTAATTATAGAAAAATCAGGGAATTTTATCAAAAAGATGAAGATTCTGGCATCTACAGAAGCCCCATAAAAAGCAGACCCAAAGAATACCAAGGGGGAGTTAAAGGTAGATTTAGTCCTTGTAAATATGGGATAAAAAAAAGGACTTACAATTATTTTTCTAATAAACACGACTCGCTTATTGCTCGTCTAGATATGAGCTCCATGTATTATGATAGTACCAAACAGGAAAATCTTGTCAATATCAATATTATTAGAACATCTTTAAAAGATACAGGGCACTGGTATATAACATTTTGTTATGGCATAGTTATAAAGAATAAAAAAGTTAAATACTGGGCTATACGAGAAACCTACTAAAGAGAAAATAAATGAAGTCTTATGCTATTTTCTTGTACAATCCTCATGGGCAGCAGCATCTAGAAATCAGCCCTAGTCAGGTCAAAACGTATTTTAGTCACCTTAGCATCCAAGAATAAATGAATCTAAAACTATTGTTTTTTATAACACTATTAGCTGGTTCTGTTTTTTGTCAAGCTCAAAAAAGAAAAAAAATAAAGTTTGAAGATGAAAAAATTGCCCTCCAATTTTTTTTGGATAGTATTTACCCTTTTCGTCCGCTTATCAAGGATAAAGTACTGGTTTCTGAGGGAGACATCATAGAGTCTCCTTATAGAAACTTCTTTTATACTATTCCTTTTTATAGAGATATAATAGAGCTAACAAAATTGGAAGAAGAAGGAGTTATCAAAACACATTCCAAAGAAAGAAATGGAATGAGGATCTATCAGAGAAAAGGCAGATTTAGTCCTTCTAAATATGGGATAAAAAAAAGATCTGATCCTTGGTTTACCAACAGACGTGATTCTACTGTAGCTTTTTTAGAAATGAGCTCCATGTATTATGATAGTACAAAACAGGAAAACCTTGTCAATATTCTCATAACAAGAACCAATCTAAGAGAATCTCATCAATGGTACATTGTTTTTTGTTATGGCATAGTTATAAAGAATAAAAAAGTTAAATACTGGGCTATACGAGAAACCTATTAACTAAAGTAGGTCAAAACGTATTTTAGTCACCTTAGCATCCAAGAATAAATGAATCTAAAATTATTGATTTTTATAACACTATTAACTGGTTCTGTTTTTTGTCAAGCTCAAAAAAGAAAAAAAATAAAGTTGGAAGAGGAAAAAATTGCCTTGCAGTTTTTTTTGGATAGTATTTACCCTTTTCGTTCACTTATTAAGGGTAAAATACTGGTTTCTGAAGGAAAAATAATAGAAGCTTCTTATAGAGAATTCTTCTATGTCATTCCTTTTTATAGAGATATAATAGAGCTAACAAAATTGGAAGAAGAAGGGGGTATCAAAACACATTCTAAAGAAAGAAATGGAATGAGGATCTATCAGAGAAAAGGTCGATTTAATCCTTGCAAATATGGGATAAAAAAAAGGACTGATCTTTGGTTTACCAACAAACGTGATTCTACTGTGACTTTTTTGGAAATGAGCTCCATGTATTATGATAGTACCAAACAGGAAAATCTTGTAAATATTAATGTAACAAGAACAAATCTAAGAAAATCTCATCAATGGTACATTTATTTTAGTTATGTAGTAGTTGTAAGAAATGGAAAAATAAAGCACTGGGCTATAAGAGAAACCTACTAACTAAAGTAGGTCAAAACGTATTTTAGTCACTTTAGCATCCAAGAATAAATGAATCTAAAATTATTGATTTTTATAACACTATTAGCTGGTTCTATTTTTTGTCAAGCTCAAAAAAGAAAAAAAATAAAGTTGGAAGAGGAAAAAATTGCCTTGCAGTTTTTTTTGGATAGTATTTACCCCTTTCGTCCGCTTATTAAGGATAAACAATTGGTTTCTGAGGGAAAAATTGAGCAAGCAGCGTATTACCATTTTATTTATGTTATACCCAATTATAAAGAAATTAGAAAACTTTATCAAAAAGATGAAGATTCTGGTATATACAGAAGCCCCATAAAAAGCAGACCCAAAGAATATCAAGGTGGTGTTAAAGGTCGATTTCATCCTTGTAAATATGGGATAAAAAAGAGGACTTACAACTATTTTTCCAATAAACGTGACTCTATTATGGCTCGTTTAGATATTAGCTCCATGTATTATGATAGTACCAAACAAGAAAGTTTGGTAAATATTAACATCACAAGGACCAACTTAAGAAAATCCCATCAATGGTACATTTATTTTAGTTATGGAATAGTTATAAAGAATAAAAAAGTAAAATACTGGGCTATACAAGAAAACTACTAACTAAAGTAGGTCAAAACGTATTTTAGTCACCTTAGCATCCAAGAATAAATGAATCTAAAATTATTGATTTTTATAACACTATTAGCTGGTTCTATTTTTTGTCAAGCTCAAAAAAGAAAAAAAATAAAGTTGGAAGAGGAAAAAATTGCCTTGCAGTTTTTTTTGGATAGTATTTACCCTTTTCGTCCGCTTATTAAGGATAAACAATTGGTTTCTGAGGGAAAAATTGAGCAAGCAGCGTATTACCATTTTATTTATGTTATACCCAATTATAAAGAAATTAGAAAACTTTATCAAAAAGATGAAGATTCTGGTATATACAGAAGCCCCATAAAAAGCAGACCCAAAGAATATCAAGGTGGTGTTAAAGGTAGATTTAGCCCTTGTAAATATGGAATAAAAAAAAGGACTTATAACTATTTTTCCAATAAACACGACTCGCTTATTGCTCGTCTAGATATGAGCTCCATGTATTATGATAGTACCAAACAGGAAAATCTTGTCAATATCAATATTATTAGAACATCTTTAAAAGATACAGGGCACTGGTATATAACATTTTGTTATGGCATAGTTATAAAGAATAAAAAAGTTAAATACTGGGCTATACGAGAAATCAATTAGAATTTTCTCCAAATAAGTCCACTGCTTCAATTCAAAAACGACCTGATCTAGAAGTCTAAATATAAAAAAGCTGTCCAAAAATAAATTTCGGACAGCTTTTTTATTGTTTATAAACTAGTTTGTGGCTATTTACAGTTTGTAAATTGTGCTTCACTAAAATCTTGACATTTAGTAAATTTCACTCTTCTCATTACATACATGTTAGCTGCTTTTTTGTACTTCAAGTCAGTAAGCTTAACTTCTTGGTATAATTTGAAGTTCTTCTTAGTAGAATTTTGTACATAAACAACCAAATCTCCTACGTTTTCACAACCATAAATTGTGTATTCTTTTGGTCTTGTTTTGTTTTTGCGAGTTGCATTTTTAGCTTTATAAACCTCACCTGTAGTTTTGTTACCAACAAATACTACTGATTCTTTAAGCAAACGAACTTTTAAAATCCATTTCTCTTCTTTCTTAGGTTTGGTAGCATCTTTGTCCCAGTCTCCTACTTTGTAAACACCAGTTGATGGCACATCGTAAACAAGGTATTCGCAATTAACAGATCCCAAACAATCTGTAGGGCGTACTACATTGTCAGCATATTTAGCATATCCTTTAGCATGTCTGTCTCCAACCAAAACAATAGGTTCTTTTAGATCTTCTACAGAAGTTTTAGGAATATACAAACGAGTAGTTTTACCAGCAGGAGCAGCCTCAGATTTTACAATAATATTTTTTTTGTCTGCCATGTTGTGTCTGTTAGGGAACCAATCATCTGTAGTAATACCATACTCAAATTGCTCACAAACGTCTAAATCTTCTTCTTTGTTGTTATCGTCAATAACTGTAACACCATCTAGATTTGCGTAAGTACCTTCTTCAAACTCACAAATTGTTTTTTCTGCGCTATAACGAACATTAGCTGCTGTCAAATCAGGTCTACTAACTTCTGAAAAAGCACGTGGATTACAATCCTCTTCGCATTCTCTTTGCATAGCACAAGCACAAAAACCACTGTTCATCCAATCAAAATCATACGTTTTGCAATCTGCACCATCTGTCAATTGACATGGTTTCCCCGTATTTTTCCAAACAATTTGACCACCTTGATCTTGACCTTCATAGAAGGTATACCCATCTTTATGTTCATTCACTAATGGCAATTTGATTTTTACGGCTTTCTTTGCTGCCAATTCAGCTCCTTCAAAAGAAGCTTTGAAGAATACAATAGAGTTAAAGTATAACTTACGTCCTTCTGTATCATTGATAGAAATATTGTTAGCTTTTAGCGTTTTGCTATTGTTAAAATACTTCAATTCAAAGCTAGATTTTTTTGTTTTGGTAGGCTTATAAGTTCCTTTTTCGATGAATGCCTCTGCACAATCTTTTTTGATGAGTGTATCTCTGTCATCATCTTCTAAGTAAAACAAGACATGAACACGACGGTTAGGCTCTCTTTCATCATATTTTTGCTCTTTCTCACCATAAAAGAACAACTCTGTTTTTTCTTGGTAAGCATCTCCCAATGTTTTTACAAATTCAAAAGCTGCATTAGCACGTTTCTCTGAAAGTCCCATGTTATAATTATCAGATCCTAAATCGCAAGTGTGCCCTGCAACGCGAACTTTTAGTATTCTTTCTTTGTTTTTTTCAAAAGCTGCAGTAATAGCTTCTGTACTCTCATCCAACAAGTTAGCCTTGTCTAACTTAAAGAATACTTCCATACTGTCCATGATGGCTTCCTCTTGACCAAAAGAAAAGGTAGCGCAACAAAGCATTAGGAAACAGCCTAAAAATAACTTCTTCATTTTAACATTTTTTATTATTAGATAATTTGGTGGCGAATATAAGTGTATTAAACAGGGATTTCACTAAAAATGTAAGGGGGTTATAGTTGTAACGAATGTCACGTAATTGCAAAAGTATTGGTTGAGATTGACATATCCATAAAACTTGCGATTAATCTAAGCAAAAAATTAAGATTTTTGTTAGAAACAGGTACTTATTCTCCGTTTTCGTAAAAAAGTAATCCAAAAAAAAGCTAATGATCGAAATCATTAGCTTTTTTTATGCTGAATACCGCTATCAGAGATAGGTTAAATCCCCCATTTTAATAGCTTATTTTTAATTAGAAGTGATCTAGAATTTTAAATTTACATTTAAAGCAGGCATAATTGGAAGTTGGTTGATTCGCTTGTATTCTATACGATCAAAATAGAATATATTTTCTCTATTGTAAAGATTTGTGACACTCGCACCAAGCGTTAATTTCATGTGCTTAACTAGGTCAATTGTATACTTAATAGAAAAATCTAATCGATGATAAACAGGCAACCTTCCTTGATTGATTTCATCTTCATAAATAACGCCTAAAGTAGTGTTGGGATTTGTATTGTCGGTTAGATAGTTGGTGCTAATTCCTCCACTGAACGTTTGATTCGCATAGAATCCTTGAGTACGAGTAAAAGGAAAACCAGTTCCCAAGTTCCAACGTACTCCTATTTCAAAAGGATATTCTGTGCGTTTTTTGATTTTATCATCCTCTGATGCTGGCTTAATTTTTCCAATTCTAAACTTATACGAACCAACAAAATTGACATTGTGACGACGATCAAAATGCGCAAAAAATGTTTGTACTCCATCATCTCTAGTTACATATCCCAAAGAATAAGCCGTATAAAGATATAATTGATCTTTTTCAAAAGTAGCAGAAAAATCTACCCCATAAGCATGTCCTGTTTCTGCTAAGAAATTCTTACCGACATCAGATGCAGCTCTATTTCTATTCAAAGAAACAATCTGTGGGAAGAATTTATAATAAGGCTCCACATTCAAGGTAACATATTTGGTAATGTCTACTTCAAACCCTGCAATAGCATGAATAGAAGTTTGTAGACGACTCTTTGTTTTCGTATAGGTACGATCACCATTATCATTCACACTCAAACGATAAACCCCATCATCAGGAGCACCTAAGAAACCAACAAATAAATTTACAACATCTCGTTCGTCAACAGAAGAGATCAAGTTCTGAGAATACAAACCTCCCGCAGCTTTAAAACGCAAATAATCCGTAATGTTCCACTTGAGTCCCAAACGAGGTTCTACTGCTACCTCTCCCAAAGAAGCATAAGCTTGCATACGAATACTTGGCTCAATAACAACTGTTCCAAAACGCCCTTGGAAATGCGCAAAGATAGCTGCTTCAATATTGGTTTGAGGAGCGTCTTTATTTCCTTGTGTAACCGCTGTATTACTACCTGTAGAATATTCAAAAGAAGTTGTTAAACTGTTAATTTCTACACCAAAATTAATAACTCTTGATTTGGGCAAATAGTAACTCACATTCAAATTTCCATTAAAACTTCCAACATTACTATTGCGCACCTTAGCCAAGTTGCCCAACTCATTAAAATTGGCGCCATAAGTAGAATAAGCAATTGTGCCATTTAAAGCCAATTGTGCCCCACCTGGAACAATTCTAAAATCGACTCCTCCACCTCCTGCATTCCAATCATAAGCTGCCAAATCAGGATAATGAACTTCATCTGAATGATAAAAACCAAATACATTAATACGGCTACCATTCGCTAAATTAAACGAAATTTTAGCATGACCATCGGTAAAATTATAAGGTAAGGTTCCTGCTTCGTTCGCATAACTATACAACATAGGAGACGTTTGTCCTAAATAAGAGTGCTTAAGCGTTACCAAGAAAGAAATACTAGATCCATCGTCTTCACTCAATCGAGCAATTGGTCCTTCAAAAAGCCCCTTGGCTACAAAAGGGTTAACGTTAATCATCCCAGCAAAACGTGTTTTGTTTCCTTCACGTGTTTTGATGTCTACTACTGCGGAAGATCGACCACCATACTTGGCGCTAAAGCCTCCTGTGTATACGTCTGCACTACGAATAATATCGGTTTCAAAAACAGAGAAAAAGCCAATAGAGTGAAAGGCATTAAATAAGGTCATTCCATCTAGCAACACCCTATTTTGAACAGGAGCACCACCACGAATATATAATTGTCCTCCTTGATCTCCAGTAGAAACAATCCCTGGTATAACTTGTAAATATTGTGCAAAATCAGCTTCTCCACCCGCAGCAGGAATTCTATTAATTTCCTTGGGAGTTATACGAGTAACAGAGACCAATACATCATTTTGAGCTGCTGTTTTTTTTGCATCTACCTGTACAATATCAATTTCCGAAGAAGATTCTTCCATCAATATGTTTTGGTTAATCATCTTTCTTCCTATAGACAATTCCATTGAGATAGAGTCATACCCCAAAAACATAACTTTTAAAACATATTCCCCAACAGGTACACCAGAAATGTTGTAATCTCCATCAATGGTTGTGGCCGCTGCATGTTCTGTTCCTTCTAAGTATACTGTAGCCCCAATCATAGGATCACCAGTTGTTTTGTCAAAAACAGTCCCTCGGATACCACCTTTTTGAGCCATTGTGAACTGGCTCATCAATAGGAATGTTAGGATTAACAGCCCATTAAGATATAACTTCATTACCAAACATTTTTTTACTAGACGTTTACCAAAGAAATTGTAGTTGGGGATACAGCTTTTAGCATTGATCGTCTAATTTTATTTTAGAAATATTTTTTAGTACAACTGCAAATTATGCTATTTTGCTTACTTTAAGCGTGAAGTTATACTTTTTTAACCTTTATAGAAAAGATAAGCAACACTAAATTCTTAAAGCAATCCATCTTCACCTTTTTATGACATAAGTAACCAAGTAAATATCTTTGATCTGTATTTCAACTCAAAATACAATTGTAACGAATTTCATTTTGGGGCTTACCAAAGGTTTTCTTTGAAAAAACAAGTTATAAAACGATTCAATTGCCAAGCACTATGCGTATCAAACCAGCCAAGTCTATTGCTGTACTTCCTTTTGTTAACATGAGTTCAAACAAAGAGAACGAATATTTTAGCGATGGAATGACAGAGGAAATCATCAATGCTCTAGCCAAGATCAAACGGCTAAAAGTTACCTCAAGGACTTCTTCTTTTTTCTTCAAAAATAAAAATATTCCAATCCCTCAAATTGGTCAACAGCTTAATGTTTCGACAATTCTGGAAGGTAGCGTTCGCTTGTCGGGCAATAAAATGCGCATTACTGCACAATTAATTGATGTTTCAGACGATTTTCATTTTTGGTCCGATACCTTTGATCGATCCATCGATGACATTTTTGCGGTTCAAGATGAAATTAGTCTGTTAATTGCGGATAAATTACGGGAACATATCGGACATTTTGAGATAGAAGATCACTTGGTTGATCAGCTTGATATTCCCATTGAAACCTACCAACTCTATCTAAAAGGTCGGTTTCATTTGATGAAATTAAACTTGCCTGGCACGCTAAAAGGGATTGACATTTTGAAAGAAGTAATTGCTGCACAGCCCAATTTCCCGCTGGCTTACTTGGGCATCAATCAAGGTTATACCTTTATTGGCACAATGGGATTAATCCCTGCTCACGAAGCCTTTGCCAAAGCAAGACCTTTTCTGGAGAAAGCAATTGAACTCGATGAAAATTTACCAGAATCTCAATTGAACCTTTCTTGGATTTGCTGCTGGCAAAAGTGGGACTTGGAAGCGGCTTATCGGCATATAAACAAGGCCCTAAACATACGCCCAGCAGATCATATTTATCTAACAATGGCTAGTGTTTTATCGGTTGAAGGGAAATTCGAAGCGGCCTTCAATTATATTGACAAAGCCCTTCAACTTGATCCATTTTCGGCTATTAATCATCATTTTAAAGGCTTTATTTTTTATTTACAAGAAAAATTTGAACAAGCCATTCCCCATTTTGAAAAAAGTCTTCAATTGCAAGCTGACCTAACCATCCTACAAGCTGAATGGGGACGCAGCCTGTTGCTAATGGGGCGTTTGTCTGAAGGGTTGGCGTTTTATCAAAACCTTCCTGATGACAATTCAGGGAGTTTGACTAAATTGGAAGGACTGACATTAGCCTATGCAGCATTGGGCGATTTAGAACAGGCGGCTTTAGGTATAAAAGAATTAGAGGCAGCCTTAGAAACTGCCGCTATGGGAAATGCATTAATCTCTTTAATTCTATGCAAAACCATGTTGGACAAAAAGGAAGAAGCCATTCAGCTAATGGAACAAGGGCTTAAGCTTCGTTTGCCAATGTTATTGCTGTTGTATACAGAACCACTGCTCAAGCCTCTTCGTTCAATGCCTCGCTTTCAAGCCTTGATGCAAGAAATTTTGGGCAAAAAAACAAGTTTTGGGCTTTCCAAAAGAAAGTACAAAAAGTCCTTATTCAATAAAACAAGTTTAGCACAGTACCAGCAACAACTAGAAAAGTTAATGCAAGAAAAACAGCCTTACCTTGATCCTGATTTGACGCTTCGAAGCTTGGCTCAAATGTTAAACATTCCCCCCAATCAACTATCACAGTTGCTCAATGAAGGTTTTGACAAAAATTTTGCAGCTTATGTTAATTCTTATCGAATAGAAAGTTTTAAATCCAAAGCGGCTAATCCCAACTTACGCCATTTGACCATTCTAGCACTGGCTTATGAAAGTGGTTTTAATTCTAAAACTGTTTTTAATACTTTCTTTAAGAAAAAAATGGGCATTACGCCTAAAGCTTATTGGAAAACACTCACTCAATAATTTTTTAACCGTTTTAAGCTGCTGTAGTTTTTTTTGTGGAATTATTTAAATGGATTAAATCATCAGGTTCTATTTTATTTAATAGCAATAAAAAGACAATCGTAATAATTCCCATGACATGATAATAGTCTGCAATATTAATCAATACATCCCCAATAATATCTCGCCCCATTATAGCTAATGCAGCCATCAAGACAAAGGCTAAAATAGCAATCATTTTTTTCCCCCAAGGTGCTTCTGTTTGTGCTTGGTGTACGAATAGTATATACATAATCATATAAGATCCCGCAGGTACAAAGTACATCATTGCATATTTAAGCTGATGAGGAAATAAAAGGAATGAGACTAACATTAAGTACGAGATTTCCCAAAAGAAATATAACGATCGATGTTTTTGTCGCTTGGAGGTATAAAAGATCAACCTCAACACTGAAAGAAGCAATAAAAATCTACTAAGTTGTAAAATGAGCAATAAGCTATCATAAGAAAATAAGGCAATCTTTCTTTTCAAACCATATAGATGGTTATCCTCTTCCTGCCCAAAATCGTAAAAATAACCTGGTAAAAGTGCATTGAGCGAATGACAACTGTTGTCTGCTTCAAAAACATAGCGCTCTCCTGATGGGTTAATTTGGTTTTTCCAATTCACCAATAATTCATTGTTATAATTATTGCCAATAAATAAGGCTGGTAAAAACAAACTAACAACTACTAAAAATGTGGTCATTAGAACAGCCGCCCATTTAAATTTAAAGAACAAGTAGTACAAACATAATATGGGCATTATCTTTATATTAATTCCTAACGCAAGAAGCGTGCTGCCTAGCCAATTTTTTTCCTTGATTAAGATCTGATAGACTCCTTCTAGGGTTAACCACACAATAAAAATGGTGATCTGACCTAGAATTAGATTGTTGTTAAAAAAGCCAGCAGAAAGTAATAAAACACCCCAAGACCAGCGATTTAAACTAGCCCTATCTATATCCAATTCTTTCTCTAGAATATTCCTTAGTATTTTCCAACAGCGCAAGGCAGCCAAAGTATTGACCAAAGCCCAAATAACACGCCCCCATTCGTAGGGCAATATTGAAAATGGTCTAAGCAGCAATGCAAATAAAGGGCTATACAGGTATCTATTGTAAAGATTGTTACTGTATATATTCTCCCCTCTACTGAGTTGCTCGGATGCATGCAAATAGACATTAATATCATTTCCCATACTATACGCTTTGGTTACAATATAAATAAGTGGGAGGATAAAAATGATTAGGTATTTTCGATTCATAAAATCTATTCCTTTGATTGTAAATTACTTTTTTGAGGCTGGTAAAGTTATAGGTCGTAAGTCGTATGTCCTGTATTTACAGGAACTAAGCATACGGCTTACGACTTATAACAAAGGTAGTAATAAGCAGGCAAGATAGTTTTCTATTCCACACCATTTATCAAAGAACCATTATTTTTTATTGGGTTGATTCTCGCTACTCCTTTCATTAAAAACGTTCGGATTTAAAAACTAGAACGATTCCTAATTGGTCTTACGCTACCTTTGAGGCATATCATTAAGCAATTTACCAACTTAAACGATAAAACAGATGACTATTACCAAAATGAACGCCATTGTATGTACTCAATATGGAGCCCCCGATGTACTCCAGCTTCAACAAGTAGAAAAACCAATTCCTAAAGATAATGAAGTTTTAATAAAAATACACGCTGCTGCTGTAACGGCTGCTGATGGTTTTATGCGAAAAGGCACTCCTTTCTTTGCTCGTTTTTTTATAGGATTATTCAAACCTAAAAACCCCATTCCAGGAACAGGCTTTGCTGGAACCGTTGAATCTATGGGTAAAGCTGTCAAAACATTTAGCGTAGGCGATCAAGTATTTGGAGAAACAACGCTTGGTTTTGGTGCCAATGCGGAATATGTATGTGTGGATGCAGCAGGAGTCATTGCACATAAACCTCAAAACATAAGCTATGCCGCCGCTGCTACCATTTGTGATGGTCCTATGACCTCGCTAAACTTTCTAAAAGAGTTAGCCAATATACAAGCTGGTCAAACCGTTTTGGTTAATGGTGCTTCTGGAAGCTTGGGCACCGCAGCCGTTCAACTCGCCAAATATTTTGGAGCAGAAGTAACAGGAGTATGCAGTCGCAATAACCTAGAATTGGTACAATCCTTGGGCGCAGATCACGTAATTGACTACACAACCACTGATTTCACTCAACAAAATAAACACTACGACATTATTTATGATACCGTAGGTAAGCTTTCATTTTCTAGCTGTAAAAAATCGTTAACAACTAATGGACTGTACCTTTCTCCTGTTCTTAGTTTTTCATTACTGCTAAACGTTATGAAAACGGCTATATTTGGAAGCAAAAAGGCAAAATTTTCAGCAACAGGAGCACTTCCTACCCCAGCCTTACGAATACTTCTTCAACAGGTAACGGAATTGATTCAGACGGAAAAAATAAAATCTATTATAGACAAATCTTACCCCTTAGCGCAAACAGCAGCAGCTCATCAGTATGTTGACAAAGGGCATAAAAAGGGAAATGTGGTGGTGGTTCCTGAGCATTGATTAGGTGATTTAACAATCACCTTTTTTCTTTTCTTTTTTTTCCACTATCTCTCAATTTTTGCTGATAGCCCTTAATCCAAGCCTTTCGTTCTTTGTTTTCAAGCACCCTCAATTCCTCGATCAATATTATTTCTTTATAAAAAGGATATTTTTGAGTGACGACATCGTATAATTCAATATCTCGCCATACAATCTCTACCACGGTATGTTGATACGCTTTGATTCCATTCATAAAACGAGTAGAACCATCAAATTCTCGAAACCACACAAAGTCCAAGGCTTGGTTATCCTCCGTTAAGATGGTAAAAATAGGAAATTGTTGATTGGTATTGAGTTGGTACAACAAACCTACGTTGGTCTTATTTTCTTGCTTAACTTCCTCTACTTCTTGCGTTGCTATTCGTCTCGAAAATTGCCGAAAGCCGTTACAGTTTTTTATAAGCGAACGATGCAACACCTGAGCCACCTTAAACATAGCATCACTATCCTCCAAATTAGCATTATTTTCTTTCAAAACTCCTGTAAGGTTGGTATACAAAGCCTCTTCTATGCAACTATCTGCTAGGGAAACAACTTCTTGATAAGGAATCGTATCAAAACCCATCGAATTAAAGCAACTACAGGCTCGTTCCAACGCTTCCTCTGTAGCCGTTTGCGCTCTACTTAGCAACGAGCAAAAAATGAACACTAATATGCAATAGAATTTACTCATTTCGTTGTTGTGAAAATCTATAAACGTTTTTCAATTTTTTATTCAAATCCAGATAGAGCTCACTCTCTCGACCTTGCAATCGCAAAACAATTCCTTTGGCTTTTAGGTATAATTTAGCAGCTTCTGAGCTATCCTCAAGTAAGATATAAAAATTAGCCAGATCCGCTAAGGCAGCCGCAAAGGGCAAACTTTCTGTACCGTATTTTTCTTCTGCTCTTTGCAACAATTTAGTGTACATCAACCTCGCTCCTGTGTACTCCCCTATTCTAGTATAAATAGTTGCCAAATTAAGCGCTAGCGGTAAATACAAATCAGATCCACGAGCCAAATCAATGGTTGTTAGATATAACTGCTCTCCTTTTTTATAACTTTCACAATCGTCAAAAATATAAAACAGCCGCTCTAAGTTAGTAATTACTTCATCAGAGATCACCCCTCCAGCACTATTTAATACATAACGAATCAGTTTTGCTGTTTCTTCTAAAGCGGATTCATTTGTCAGTTCATAGGCTTGGTGCTCTCCCCTTGCTAAATAATTAGAAGACAAGGTAATTAAACTATGAATAAAAATTATTTTCACTTCAAAATAAACCCGATAGGCTCTTTTTCTTTGCCCCTTATCTCTAATTTGGTCGATAGAACGATTAAAAAACTGTACAGGATAATATTGTTGGTTGAGCGGGTTTTGAAGTTTTATGTTTTTAACTTGCCAGCACAAGTTTTCGCTTTCTTTATACTGCCCTAATTTCATTTTCACTTTTGCCAAATGCACCAATGCTTCGGCATAATCCACTGATTTTTTGCCATACAAGAGCGCAGAAATGGCAACCAACTCCTTTCGAATCGTTTGACTAAGCATCCAGTCCTCAACGGCCTCGCTCGCTTGAACCGTTTTGCGCAAAATCATCGCATATCTTGTTCCTTTTTTGGCATAACGATCTGTTGCCAGTTCTCGCATTCTCAATGCATAAGGCAATGATTTGGCATACCAGCCTTTTTGTTGGTATTCATCTACAATGCTTATCAAATCATCCCATGACATTTTATCAACAGATGGTTTGATCTGCCCCAAAAGAATTTGAGTACAACAGATAAAGCATAACAATAGGTGAATAAGTAATCGCATAATCATTGGGTCTATAAATGAGAAGTGTAATACGCCGTTAATGAGCCCCTTATATTCTAGCTAAAACAATACACTTTGGATTTTAACGATAAAAGTGTTCCTTTTTTTATAAAAACGTTCTTTGACAGCTCAATCGTATGGAAATTTTAATGAATGGTCTTAATTATGCCATTTGGGTATTAGATTTTAGAAAAAAATTAGATCGCTTCACTTTTAGACGATATAGGCATGAATTGCAGCTATATCGTCTAGGTTCTACTATCCCCAAATAGAATAATTTTACCTTACAGTATATAATATATAATACTTCGTGGATTTTTCAACAGAGTAATGCTATTAGTAGCACACAATTTACTTAGCTGCGCTGCTAGGTTAGCTAGTGCGCTAGCGCTTATGAGCATCCTGAGGTCGGTTCGTTATCACTCGTCAGCCAGCAAACTGGGTTCTCCGTGGTCGTGATAGAGTTGTCAAAGAACCATAAAAAATAAAGAGATTTCTGGATTTTATAGCAGGAAATAAGCTAGAGTTTTCATTTTCAACCAAAAAATTAATTATACCTCTACATTAACCTATCTTTGTGCATCATTAGAATCGTTCAATATTTGATCTTTTTTTGTTTCCTAATACAATCTTCGTTTTATTCGTATATCAGATTGAGCAAGAAATGTGTATTTTGAACATCAACTAAAATGCAATCAATCAAAATAATCAATTTATCTTATGTGGGAATTTATTCAACCAGTCTTAGCTTTTAAGAATCCTGTTGCTTTTGCAGTACCTATATTTGCGCTACTGATAGCAATCGAAGCCTATCTCAATTATAAAGAACGTGCCGACAATTATCTACTTCCAGACGCTGTAGCTAGTATATCAATGGGGTTAGGATCTGTTATTATCGATCTACTGACCAAGTCTATAGCATTGGCTTCTTTTTGGTTAATTTATAACCACTATGGTATCTGGAAAGAAGCGCTATCTTATACCGTGTTGGGTTGGGTTTTATTGTTCTTTTTAGATGATTTTACATTTTATTGGCATCATCGTTTTTCTCATCAAATCCGTGTACTTTGGGCAGCGCATGTCAATCATCATTCTTCACAGCACTATAACCTAAGTACAGCACTGCGCCAAAGTTGGGCAGAGCTTTTTTACAAGTATATTTGGTATATTTGGTTGCCTTTTTTGGGGTTCCATCCGATCATGATACTAACTCAATTATCCATTAGTTTAATTTACCAATTCTGGATTCACACCAAGTACATCCAACGTTTTCCTAGGTGGTTTGAATTTATCTTTAATACGCCTTCACACCACCGAGTACACCATGCCAAGAACATTATTTATTTGGATCGAAATCATGCAGGCATCTTAATTATTTGGGATCGGATGTTTGGTACCTTTATGGAGGAAGACCCCAATGAGCCAGTTATTTATGGCATTACCACCAATATTGACACTTACAATCCCTTGCGCATTGCTTCCCATGAATTTATCAATTTGGGCAAAGACATTCGGAAAGCCCCTAGCCTGATGGACAAACTCAAGTATATTTTTTTGCCTCCTGGATGGAGTCACGATGGCAGTACTGCAACAGCAGATGAAATGCGAGCAGAATGGGAAAAACAGCAAAGCTCCTGAACTATTTGTACTTCTTGGATAGTTATTAATTTAGAACCTACTGCATTTATCCATAGCATAAAAATCACCATTACATGAGTCCAGTCTTCCTATCTTCCTCTTGGGGAGAATTTTTATTGCAAGTTGCCAGAAGCCCGCAGAACTATATCTTTTGGTTGATTATCTTCTTAATTTTACTCTTTCTTCTTTCTAGGTTTAGGCATAGAATGGAAGAACAAGGCGTAAACAAAGCAATTTATATTTCTCGTGGTCTAGTGGGTACCTTTTTTGCGTTTATCATTACTCCCATTGCCATCTATATTATGCTCAATGTTGTGGCCTTGGTTCATGGTGTCAATACCATAGGCATTACCTTTTTGACACGATGGCTTTGGTTGACCCTAACCTCTTATTGGTGGCTCTTAAAATGTTTTTTTGGTAGTGCTAGTTTGGATGGAGCAACAGACATTTATAGCCTAGATTCTATGATTAGAATTGCTTGGGTATTGGTGCCACTGTCTATTATTTGGTTTAGAATGTCCAATTCAAAAATTGGCAAACTCTTTTTAATCCCTTTAATTATAGGAACCTTAGTCATCACTCGTTACAAATACGCTCCTCCCACCTTTATTACACAAGATAAAGATTTGATTACGAGAATACCTGGGCTGAAATGGTTTGTTGAAAATGATGACGCACCTAGCAGTTCTGACGAGGGGATGCTAAAACCCAACCAACGAAAAATTATTGCAGGAGCATTAGCAGTTGTAATTATTGCTGGTTTTGTGGTTGGTTTGTACCTAGAATATAGAATCATTGGCTTGCTCATTACCCTCATTGGTCTACTAGGATTCTTATTAATGGCTCCTCACGAAAAAGAAAAAGTGATCCCCCCTATTCACCACAATGATTATCACTTAAATGTTGATAGTTTGGTCTATCGGATGGACAGCCTTTACTTGGTCGATCAACAAAGTATTGAGGTCTATAACCTAAGCATGAAAATTAGTGCTGCCTACCAAGCAAAAATTGCAGTAGGTGATATGATTCGTTTTCCTGACTCTTTATGTGTTAAATATGAATCGTACTTCTATGATTGGTGCAAAAAGTGATGGAGATAGAATTTGAAGGTTAATTTTTTTTTGTATTTTTACTTTTAAGCTATTTAGGGTTGATTTAGGCATTATTTTTTAGTTGCAGTCATCTGATTTTCAATCATACGGCTACATCATCAGCAGGTATTTTTTAACCAACCTTAGATGTTATCTAATACAACCAATTTTTTATGCTCAATAGATCAATAAATGGGTAGAAAACCACTAGACAAAGAACGAGTTGATGATCCCTATGTCAAAGAAGCATGGGTTAAAGAGCTTGCTACCTTATATCTGCAATATGGTCTAGGGAAATTTACCATGGATAAGATTGCTAAAAAACTAAATATTAGCAAAGCTACTCTATACAAATACTTCTCCTCCAAAGATGAAATCATTGATGCGGTTGTCAAACACAAAATTCAAGAGATTATTTATCTTGAAGATTTATTGGCTGATGATAACATCGATTTTTCGGAGCGCTTTTTTGAAATTATAAAAACGGCCTCTATCATGTTGGCTGAGATTTCGGGGCAGTTTTTGCACGATACAAAGGTCAAACACCCTGAATTATTTCACAAAATGGATGCATTTAGCGATAGGGCACTTTACGCTGCTCAAAAATTTTATCAACAGGGAATAGAGATGGGAGTGTTAAATGATATCGATCCTAAAATACTTGCGCTTACCGACAAAATGTTTATCCAAGCCGTTTCCAACCCTAAGTTTTTGCAAGAACATGGCATTTCTATAAAAGAAGCCTTTGATAGTTATTTTTTGATGAAAAGTAAAGGCATTTTTAAATAAGCCAACTTACACATAACATATCTTTATATCAATAATTTATCGAGTTTAACCTTGATCCACAAATCAGCATAAATTCATGATTTATATCTTAACCTTTTGTGCAAATTTGCGTAACATAAACTAGATATGTTTTCTGTAGTAGAATGCTAAGTATAAAAAAATACAAAACGGGATCATAGATAACAAAATCAAACTCCAATAAAAGATTGTCTTCGTTAATACACTCAATTCTTTATTAAAAAAGCGTTTGAGCAATAGATCTAAGCCCCAACCAATCGTATAAATAACATTATAACAAAAAGCAAATCCGAAAGCAACTACCAGAAAGGTTATTAACAGTTCTCCTGTTAATAGTTTTAGTTTACTCGTACTTATTAATATGATTAATATAAACGTAACCAGACCAGCTATGCCTACAATCAAATTGTAATTCAATCTACGGCTTTCCCACCATAGAATAAGTGAGTTATAATTGGGTTTTGATTCGATCCATTCTTCATCCAAAAGTTCATTTTTCATCTATACTAAATTATAAAGCAAACAATTCTAAAAAATTACACCAATTAAGATAAAAAAAAATAATTCTTGCGCAACTCATTGCTCCTAACTCGCTAACTAACAACTAAAATATACAATTAATATTTAGTAAGTTTGTCCTAAGCGTTGGAATTGTTCAAGGGTCATAAAAATTAATCCCCCAAATATAAAAAAATGAAAATAGCTGTTATTGATTGCGGAACAAACACCTTTACCTTAAGTCTGTTTGAAGTAGATTCAAAAGGTCATTTTAAACGAACCTTCAAGGATCGACATTATGTAGACCTAGCCGAAGAGGGGATTCATACCATTGGTCCCAAAGCTTTTCAACGAGGCGTTGATGCCTTTCGTTCTTTTGGCTGCTTTTTGCAAGATTATCCCAATATCAAAACGATTGCCCTAGGAACTGCGGCACTACGACAAGCCAGTAACCAAGCGGCCTTTATTGAAGCAGCAAAAGCAGTATCTGGGATCACCATTCAGGTTATTGATGGAGCCAAAGAAGCCTCTTTGATTTACAAGGGTGTTCGGCTTGCCGCTCCTCTGGGGGAATCTCCTTCTCTCATCATGGATATTGGCGGCGGTAGTGTTGAATTTATCATCGCTGACAACCAACAGGTTTATTGGGCAAAAAGTTACCCGATTGGCGTTGCCGTTTTATTTGATCAGTTTCATCAATCTGACCCCATCAACACAATGGAGATACAAGCACTTAACCAATACCTTGAAGGTATGCTTGCTGATCTAGTTGCTCTCCTCCCTTCTTATCCAATAGAGTATTTGGTGGGAGCCTCTGGATCATTTGATGTTTTAGATAATATGATTGGTAGTAAAGAAGCAGGGCAACCCTTTGGTTATATTGATGCCAAAGACTTTGATGTTACTCAAAAACAACTTGTTGGTGCTAGTTTTGAACAACGACTTAAGATGAAAAACCTAACTTCTACTCGTGCCAAACTCATTGTTATGTCAGTTCTATTAATTGATTTTATCCACAAAAAAATTGACACCGATCATTTGATTGTTTCTGAACATGCTATGCGAGAAGGATTAGTTTACGAATTTTTACATACATAGTTGTTAGGATTTTCTAAAAAAAAAGAGTACTTTTAATTGTTAATTTCTTTGTGTAAGCAACCCATCAATTATGGCAAAAAAAAGAGCATCTAAAATTTATGAAGAGGAAAAAGAACAGTTAGACAAACGTTCTATTAATACTCTTTTTGCTGATAAAGAAGACGAAGAATTGATGGGCATCAATGCAGCATTAGAAAAAGACAAAAAAAATGCTAGTAGTGTTGAAGAGGAAAAAGAAATCAAATCAGAACAAACGGATCTCCTAAAAGCACAACAAAAAAGAGCAGAAGCAGAGGCGGCCAACAAAGGCATTTCTGTTCCTCCTGCCAAAGCGCAGCGGGACCCCAAAATGGATAAAGACCCCATTGAGGGCGAAGACTTGGGCTTGGAGGAAAATGATTTTTTGCTCTCTCGAAAGGTTACGGAACTAGATCTGGAAGTGCACAATAAAGTCAACAGAGAGGGCTTGTTAGGCTCTAATGTTCGCAAACCCCGTGACTTAGTTAGCATTTTTAGTCGTGGTTTGAGTACGAATGAATCTCCCAAAATCGATTCGGCTTATAGTATTGAAAACAACAAAATTTTACAAAAAGAAATTGCAGCCATACAGTTGCTACATAATTATCACTCTAGAGATAATTCTGAAAAGAATAATGCCC